>LFSM01000036.1:24160-40483 GCA_001512745.1 Clostridiales bacterium DTU032 | reverse complement strand
AGCTTTCTGCGGTTTTGCTTAGTCTCATAGTGATTTGCAGCAAAGCGCACCCCTTTACCATCAGCAAAGATAGCCACAAATTCACCTTCAAATGGTTCAGTAGCAGCATGAACACAGATTACCCGCTCATCTGCTTCCAGTCCGAGCAGGTTAGGTGTATACTCTCCCAGCAAGGAAGGACGCGAATCTTCAATTTCCCAGGCCATCATCTTGTATGCATTTGCCTTGTCCGTAAAAAATATCAATTCTGATTGATTGCTGGCATCTTCTTCAATGATTATCCGATCATTTTCTTTGAGTTTAAGATCAAAATTGCCGCGCAATGAAGTCAGGGCCAGCTTTTTGAAATAGCCTTCTTCAGTCAGGAAGATGCGGATATTGTAATCAGGAATTAATTCCGTTACTTCCGGAACATCAATATCATCAGGATCAACAAGCCGGGTGCGCCGCTCACGGCCATATTTTTTGGAAACTTCGGTCAGCTGGTCTGAAATAAGCTTTCTTTGACGTCTGCCACTCTTCTCGAGTTTTTCCAGATCCTCAATTTCAGCCAGCAAATCTTTTATATCGTCAAGGCGGCGAATAATATACTCGCGGTTGAGATTGCGCAGCTTAATTTCAGCGACTGCTTCTGCCTGTTCTTTGTCAATGGTAAATGCCTTCATCAGACGAGGAATAACATCGCGTTCTTTTTCAGTATTGCGAATCACCTGGATAGCCAGATCAATATCCAGAAGAATAGCTTCATATCCGCGCAGAATGTGTAAACGCTCACGTTTCTTTTCCAGAGAAAAACTCGTTTCACGCCTGATACAAGTCATGCGCCATTTTATCCACTCATTGAGTATTTCACGGACACCCATTACCCGGGGGGTATTGTCAATCAGAATATTAAAGTTGCAGGAAAAATAATATTCCAGCGAAGTGCTTTCAAAAAGTTTATGCAAAAGAATGTCAGGATCAGCGGTACGCTTATATTCAATGCTGATACAAAGACCATTGAGGTCTGTTTCGTCACGGACATTTGTAATATCCTGCAGTTTGTTCTTTTTAATCTGATCTGAAATATCATCAATTATTGTCTCGATGGTAGTTGTATAAGGGATTTCCCTGATTTCTATAGTAGCATCTTTGCGGTTAATCTCAGCCGTACCTCTAAGCTTAAAAGATCCGCGGCCGGTCTCGTAGATTTCTCGCATATCTTCCTGATCATAAATTAATTCAGCTGCTGTAGAAAAATCGGGCGCGGGCATGTGCTCAAGCAGGTCGGCTTCTGGATCCTTTAGCAAAGCGATTGTCGCATTGCAGACTTCACTCAGATTGAAGGAGCAAATATTGCTAGCCATACCTACAGCTATACCTTGGTTATTATTGACAAGTATAGTCGGAAATTTAGCCGGCAGAAGACGCGGTTCCTTTGTTGTCCCCGAATAATTGTCGATCATGTCGACTGCATTCTTATCCAGACCGTCAAAAATAGTTTCACAGGAAGAATCAAGGCGTGCCTCGGTATAACGGGCAGCCGCATACTGCATGTCGCGTGATGTTACATTGCCAAAGTTGCCTTTGGAATCAATCCAGGGATGCAGGAGAGTACCGTTTCCTCTCGTCATCCGCACCATAGTTTCATAAATTGCCTGATCTCCGTGAGGGTTTAACTGCATAGTCTGCCCCACTATATCAGCAGATTTTGCGCGCGGACCGGACATGAGCCCCATTTTGTACATTGTGTAGAGCAGTTTTCTATGCGAGGGTTTAAAACCATCAATCTCGGGAATGGCTCTGGAAACTATTACGCTCATGGCGTAAGGCATGTAATTATTATAAAGTGTGTCAGAGACAGATACAGGGATTGTTGCTGTTTTCTCAGCTGTTTGGTCCATTATCTTTTCATCTTGCGTCATTCGCTGCTCCTACACGACATCCAGCATATCTACATACTTATGGCCGTGATCTTCAATATATTCGCGCCTGTCGGCTACTCCTTTACCCAAAAGGAGCTCAAAGGCTTCTTCAGCTATTTCTTTGTCTTCCGGGACTACCTCGATCAGACGACGGCTTTCCGGATTCATAGTTGTCTGCCACATCATCTCCGGCTCATTCTCACCCAGACCTTTTGAGCGTTGCAGGTGCACTTTGCCGCCATCCAGCCTGGATAGGATCTCTTCCTTATCTCGTTCAGTATAGGCAAAGTGTGTTGTTTCCAAACTGCCTTTAGTGTGAGTTATTTCGAAGAGTGGCGACTCTGCTATAAATATCTTGTGTTCTTCTAACAGTTGCGGTGTCAGCCGGTAAAACATAGCCAGGATGAGCGTACGTATCTGAAAACCATCTACATCAGCGTCTGTGCAGATGATGACTTTACTCCAGCGCAAACGTTTTATGTCAAACTGGGCCACATTTTTTACTTGTCTGTTACCCAAGTCTACACCACAGCCCAGAACTTTAATTAAGTCCATTATTATATCGTTGTTCAAAATGGCGCGTATGTCCGCCTTCAGGCAATTGAGGATTTTCCCCCTGACAGGAATTATTGCCTGAAAATCGGCATTTCGTGCCATTTTTACAGAACCAAGAGCTGAATTACCCTCAACAATATAAAGCTCCCTTTCATTGACATCCTGGGAGCGGCAATCAACAAATAAGCGTGGCTTATTAGTGAAGTCCATCGATGTCATCAGGTCTTTCTTGACACTGATGCGCATCTTTTCTGCTTTCTCACGACTGCGTTTATTAATCATTACCTGGTCCAGCACCCGCAAAGCTGTTTCTCGATGTTCAATAAACCAGATATCGAGCTTATTGCGGATCAGATCTGTCATGAAGCGCTGAATATATTGGTTATTAATCGATCGCTTGGTTTGGTTCTCATAACTGGTAAATGTAGAAAAAGAACTCGTTACAATGATCAGACTATCTTCAATATCGGTAAAGCTGATTTTGCTTTCATTGCTTTTATATTTATTCTCCTGCTTTAGCCAATCATCAAAGACTGAAACAAAAGCTGAACGGACTGCCCGGTCAGGAGAACCCCCGTATTCAAGCGGAGATGAGTTATGGTAATAAGATAGAAGCTTGTTATCATTATTAAAAGCGACAGCTATTGTGGCATTGACCCGATATTCTTCTCTGTCGGAACGGTCTTTGCCCCTGCCTTCGCCCTGGAAGGAAAATGCATCACTCAGGCGGCCTTTATCCTGATTAAGCTCTCTGACATAAGCCAGTATGCCTTCCGGATATGAGAAACTATGTTCCTCTCCGCTAATTTCATCTTTGAACTCAAAAACAGTACCGCTGTTAACAATGGCCTGTTGTTTGAGAGTTTCGAGAAAGAAATCTGTCGGGATCTTAATATCAGTCAGGACATCATAGTCAAGTAAGAAATGCTGCTTAGTGCCAGTACGGCGGGNNCCGCCAATATTTTCACCCTTCTCAAAATGGAGTTTATATTGATAGCCGTCTCTGGTAACTTCCACATCGAAGAAGCGTGAAGCATATTGAGTAGCGCAAGCTCCCAAACCATTGAGACCGAGACTGTACTCATAGTTTTCTCCCAGATTCGTTTTGTATTTTCCGCCAGCATATAGCTCACAGTAAACTAACTCCCAGTTAAAGCGCTCTTCATTTTGATTATAGTCAAGGGGGATACCCCTGCCATGATCTTCAACCAGAATGGAATAGTCCTTAAAACGGGTAATTGATATCAGATCACCGAAGCCGGCCCTGGCTTCATCAATGGAGTTAGACAGTATTTCAAAAAATGCCTGTTGCGCCCCGCGTAAATCGTCAGAACCGAAGATTACACTGGGACGCAAGCGAACCCTGTCAGCCCCCTTTAGCGAGGAAATACTCTCATTGTCATAGTGTTTGGTCATTAATAATTCTTCCTCCGCCGTAATTTTGTCATGTTCGGATTT
This sequence comes from Clostridiales bacterium DTU032, assembly GCA_001512745.1. Classification (GTDB taxonomy): domain Bacteria; phylum Bacillota; class Clostridia; order Saccharofermentanales; family DTU023; genus DTU032. Next base: position 36,566 of record LFSM01000036.1, on the reverse strand, counting down.
AAAACTCAAGTTGTAATTCAAAGCTTGTACTTTACAAAAATTCAAAGCTCAGGTAAAATAGCGACTGTTCGTATCAAATGCGGGTGTAGTTTAGTGGCAGAACATCAGCCTTCCAAGCTGATCGTGAGGGTTCGATTCCCTTCACCCGCTCCATTTTTTCTCATGGGCATATAGCTCAGTTGGATAGAGCAACAGCCTTCTAAGCTGTGGGTCGCAGGTTCGAGTCCTGCTATGCTCGCCACAATTCAACCCTTAAAACATGAGTTTTAGGGGTTTTTTCATTCTTCAGGAAATAGGAGCTGCTCCAGGACATAACCTTGACGCCCGTCCGCTAACCGCACTTTAACCCAGCCTTCTTCCGCTTGGCTTGTTTGAATAAGTCTGTCCCCTCTTTGCACAGTAGCTATAAGGTCAGTAGAGCCGGGAGAAGTCATAACTTGTAAACTGTTAGCTCTTACCTCAACTTCAATTTCAAATATAGTCGCATCCGGGTCTATTGTAGAATTCTCTTCTAAAGTGCTTTCTGTGCTTGGGCTTTCATTTCCCGCGTTCCTGCCGGAAGCTATAGCACTTATGCCCCAGACAAGAAGCAAAAGTACCAGCAAAACTATGGCGATGAAGGTAAGAATTGAAAGACTGCGTGAATGTTTAAATATATGTGTTATGCGATAAAGGAATCTTTTGAAAAAAACTTTGACACCGCCGGCATCCCACATCTTAATCCGATCGATCACCTTTGGTTCAGACCGGTTTTCTTCCTGGGTACGTGCAGCAGATGGATATTGATTCTTATCACTGGCTCTTCTGTTTTGCAGGCTGGGTTTTTCATTGCCAAAACTCGAAACAAACTTCGGTGCTTTAGCCTGACTCTCTTCAAAATATCTGACTCGTCTTTCCATTTCCAGTTCAGCTGGCAAAATACGAACATTTCCGTCCCTGAGCGGTACAACCTTTGAGCGGCGTATTGACTGCAGAAAGCCGGAATGTTCAGATTCGCTGCCGATCATCTGTCCGGTTTCCAGCCTTTGCACATGTATGGAGAACCAGGTAGTATCATTCGAATAGCCTGATTGAGAAGCAACACTGCTCAATTCTGCCATAGATACATTCAGCTGACGCATATCGCCAAAAAGATCTTCCAGTTCTTCAGCCATAAACAAATCAATAAAATCAGGATCAATTATCAGAAAATTATCATTCTCACGTGGTCTGAAGGCATAGAAATCCAGTTTCCTTATCGACTCTGACAAGTTAAGCTGGGGAGGAAGTGTTGGCTGTTGTCTGTAAATCCTATCTCCACGATGCAGATAGACTCCCAGATCCTTGTTGCAGAAAACAAAAACAATTTCAGCAGTCATCAGAAAGAGAAAATCTGCCTTCAAACTATCATCTATTCCCTCTTCCATGAATCGAGACATGCCATGAATTTGCAAATTGCGGAAAGCCAGCTGCCATTGCCGCAATTGCACACGGGTATCATGGATTGCTGCAGGGTCATCTTTGTCCGTCAATATCCCGGCAATTAACTGAACACGGCGATTACCCGAAGCAACATAATGCTGCTGCCGGTGAGTAGCCAATAAGCCAATATCGCGGTCATTAAGTTGTAATGTGAGCTCTTTGCGATCACGTTCGGCCAAATGAGCCGTCAAGGTCGATCGGATCATAGCTTATACCAGTTCTCCACCATAAATGCCTTATGGTGAGTATCCTTTCAATCCCCGGAGGCCTCTTCACCTCCCGGGTAAAATTTCATCTTCGGCGATTATTCTACCACGTTTAGCTTACTTAGAGTCTTTTTGCAGCCAATCCTTAGCCAACAAACCAAAAATATTCATATCCAGATACTCAGACCCGCGAACCACATATTCACGCTGTCTTCCTTCCAGGCGAAAACCCAGACGCTCGAATAGTTTAAAAGAGTCTAGATTGCCACTGATTATCCTTGCATTAATACGATGAAGTCTCAGATCCCGAAAAAGGAAATCGATGAAGATTGTCATGGCTTCAGCAGCCAGCCCCTGGCCCCGTACCGCTGGACTCAGCAGCGCAATACCAACTTCCGCATGTCTCATCTCAAAGTCAAGAGACTCACAGGTAATGACCCCTATAGGTTTTTGTTTATGTAAAACAGTGAAAACAAAAGCTGTGTCTAAATCATTCCAATCTGACATGAGCTCTTCCAGTGCAGTTCCGGAGTAAGTTTTCAGTCCGGATGGCAGATAATAATATAGGGTTTTTTCATCTGTAAACAAGACTTCAAATGCAGGATAATCTTCAGCCTTGAGATTGCGGATATTAACTCTTTGCCCCTGCAAAGAAATCTTACTTAAGGTTTCTTTATACTTATCCTGCAGATTGATGTCAGTAATTAAATGATTATCATCGCACATTTTTTGAGCTTTGCTTCTTTCCTTGCTTAAGTTTAGACAATATTGCAAAAATAGTGCTATACTGCTAAAGTCTTACCTTAAGCTTAACACCTAAACCATATCTGTTGAAACGGTAAAAAAGGATTTGACACTAAGGGATTAGCTTGATAGAATTCTTTTTGCGCTTGCGAAGAGACATGGTGGAATTAGCTCAGTTGGTTAGAGTGCCAGGTTGTGGCCCTGGAGGTCGTGGGTTCGATTCCCATATTCCACCCCATTTTTTTGCATTGGGGTGTAGCCAAGGGGTAAGGCACGGGACTTTGACTCCCGCAGTCGCAGGTTCAAATCCTGCCATCCCAGCCATGATCCACTAGCTCAGTCGGTAGAGCATCTGACTTTTAATCAGGGGGTCTGGGGTTCGAATCCCCAGTGGATCACCAGACAGAGTTCGGGAATTAAGCCCGGGCTCTGTTTTTAATTTAGTTAAACTTTAAAAACTCCAGATTTAGCAGGAAATCCTTAATATCAACACCACCGGTAAAACCAGTCAGTTCACGGTTCATACCGATTACCCGGTGGCAGGGAATGAAGATCGGAAGTGGATTGGCTCCCAGTGCTTGTCCCACAGCACGTGAAAGCTTAATGGCTTTTTCTTCTTCCCCTACAATCTCAAGGGCAATATCCTTATAAGAAAGCAGTTGACCATAGGGAATATTTCGAGTGATTTCCCAGACTTCTTTTTGAAAAGCTGTTCCTTCTTCTATCTCATAGGAAAAATTGAATTCGTGCAGCTGATCTTTTAAGTAAGCAATAATCTGTCCGGCAGCAGCTGTCACAATGGAATTATGTGGCTGCAAGCCCGCAGGAGGATCTATCAGGACCGGATCGTGCAAGCCTTCTGATATATGACCATCATTATCAAACAAGTCGTAAAAGAGAGCATAGGAGCGGATAAAATCATCCATTTTTCTGTCACGCCGGACAAAGTCAATGCGGGATATTTTGTCTCCTTGCTTATTAGTTATCAGAGCGATATAACCAAAACGCCAGGCAATAAAAGCCAGCTGCCTCTGTGAAAACTGCGGAGAAAAATAACTGCGGCCATTTACTGCCAGATCATCATCAAACTGGCCCAGGCAGATCTTAAATTTGTCATCTGAAATGTCATCGAGGACTGAATAGGAATCTAAGCGATATAAAGCAAGAAATTCTCCAAATACCGCTTTAGCTATTTTACGTGTAAGCTGAACAGATACAGTCTGGGATTCATAATAAATAATAGCCCAGGATTCCTGAGCCATGGGCTTTTGCAGGTAGAAATATCCATGCTGACCCTGGTATGACCACAAATAAATGTCTATTCCCTGGGACTGCCGGTCCCTGATATAATCTCTGCTTTCACTCAAACTTTTCAGGAGCAGCTTTTTATTCCGCCTCCGAAACTCACTGGCATCCTTAAGGTAACAAAATTTTATGTCGGGGATTGATTCGGACATAAGCGGATCCTTTCCCTCTTAAACAACTATTCCTGATCAAATTATAGCTTAAATAATAGATTAGAAATCAGGCTATAGTTTTTCGCTCATAAGTAAGGTAGCGAAAATATGCACCTTCCTCTTCCTGCCACTCACCGACAGAACTTAAATTAAAGTTCGGATCCGAATTCAAATCCGGAAAATCACAGTCGGAAGGATATTTTTGGAAATGTTGGGTCACATATACACGATTAGTGTAGTCCAGTAACTGACCATAGACTGAACTTCCGCCTGTGACAAAAAAATCATCATCCGTAAGATTTTCTTTCCGCTTCAGCTCCTTAACATAATGCAGAACTTCAGCTACACTATGTGCCACCATCGCTCCTTCTACGGCAAAGTCTGGATCAGAAGTCAGGACAATATTGCGGCGTCCGGGTAAAGGTTTCCCGCCAGGATGTGTACTCATGGTCAGGCGGCCATAGATAATAACTTTGCCCCAGGTCAGCTCTTTGAAGCGTTTTAAATCGGCTGAAATCGGCTTCTGCAACTGACCGCAGTAACCAATGCCCCAGGAAGAGTCGCAGGCAACAATTGCATTCATCTATTAACCTCCTCCAATATATGTTAGATAGCCACCGGAATATTCTTAACTACAGGTCCATGTTGATAATTATCAAAACTAACACTATCGACAGTAAAATCATAGAAGTTTTTCACTGAAGGATCAAGCAATAACTTTGGTGCCGGATAAGCTACAGCTTTAATAAGTTCTTCTGCTATGGGAATATGCCGGTCATATATGTGGGCGTCGGCAATAACATGCAGGAGCTCGCCGGCTTCCAGATTGCTAACCTGAGCGAACATTGCCAGTAAAACGGCATATTGTGTTACATTCCAATGGTTAGCAACCAGCATATCATTTGAACGCTGATTTAAGATCGCATTCAGCTTATTGCCGCTGACATTAAAGGTCATACTGTAAGCGCAGGGGTAAAGAGCCATCTCACTCAGGTCTGCATGATTAAACATATTAACTATCATACGTCGTGAATATGGGTTATGTTTCAGATCGTAAAGAACGCGGTCTACCTGATCAAACATACCCTCTTTATACTTGTGTTTTTGCGCCAGCTGATAACCGTAAGCTTTACCGATAGTGCCATCCTGCAGCATCCACTGGTCCCAGATTCCGGTAGACAGATCTGCTACGCGGTTTGATTTCTTTTGCCAGATCCAAAGCAGCTCTTCCACAGCGCTTCGGTAAAAAACCCGGCGCAGTGTCATGATCGGGAACTCCTGTGAAAGATCATAGCGGTTGACCACACCGAAACGCTTAATAGCATGAGCCGGTGAACCATCTTCCCACTCTGGCCTGATCTTCTGCCCCTCATCTGAGCAGCCATTCTGCAGTATATCTCTGATATTGTCTTGGAAAATTACATCACAGCGACTCATATGAACTCCCTTAGCTAATAAAAAAGCCCACAGTTTTAGCTGCGGGCTTATGGTCGGAGTGAGAAGACTTGAACTTCCGGCCTCTTGGTCCCGAACCAAGCGCTCTACCACCTGAGCCACACCCCGTTGCTCTAGTGATTTTACGCATTATGGCTCACCTTGTCAAATGGTCTTGATCAGAAAACTAAGGAAATATAAGTCTTAAATTATTGACCTGCTGGTGTAAGTTGTCAGGGTACATACAGATAAGGCTCCAGACTGGAGAACTTTTTATCTTTAATACCCGGGACCTGCATCAATTCCTCAAGCTGTATGAACTTGCCATTCTCTTCACGGTATTTGAGAATAGCTGCTGCTGTTGCCGGCCCAATGCCTGGTACAGTCAGCAAATCTGTTTCTGTAGCCAGATTCAGATTAATTTTACCTGAAGCTGCCACAGCTTGATTATCCCCTGAACTGTCAAAAGAAAATTCAACTTCACCGGCTTCAACTTCTTCAATAGTCGGCACGTACAATTTGGCATGGGGATTTAAGAGCGATGCCATATTTATGGCTTCCAGAGCAGCATCTTTTGTCGGGCCTCCGGCTTTAGCTATCGCATCACTTACAATTACTCCTTCAGGAAAATAAAAGACACCAGGGTTATTTACTGCGCCAGCAACATGAACCGGGAATATGGCAATAGTGGATACAAGTACAGTTGACGCTAGTGGCTGGCTGCTCTTGGAAACTGCTGTCAGCTCCTCAGGATCCAGTTCTTTTTCTCTGCCAATCAGAAAACTTGCTAGAAGTGCGAAAACAACAACCGCTAACATGAAGGCAAGAATAATATTTTGTTTTTTTCTTTTCTGCTGGTCAAGGTTTTTACGCTTATTCATGAGGACTCCCCTAACTGTTTTTTCCACAATACAATAAAAAAAGCGAGGCTGAACGCCCCGCTTCTGCTCTTATATGTCAATACTGTTCTATTTGACAGTTTTTGAATTCTGCCAGAGTTTTTCTAAATTGTAAAATTCACGATCTTCCTGTCGCATTACATGTACAATAATGTCGCCATAGTCAAGGACTATCCATTTCCTGCTTTCCATGCCTTCAATTTGCCTAACCTGATGCTTCAATTTTTTCATGACGGCTTCTTCGACCGCGTCAGATAAAATTTTGCAATGTGTGGAATTTCGGGCAGTAGCTACAATGAAATAATCCGTCAAAGAAGTACGCCCGGTTACTTTGATTGTTTCGACATTGTCCGCTTGCTTGTCTTCCAGAGCTTGCAGAATAGTGTCAAGCAGATTTTGTATAAATTGCAGTGTTTCCGGATCCTTCATGCCTGCATCTTCCAGCTTATCAGGCATTTCCATTTTCAAGTCAGAATTCAATCATTTACCTCTTTTCTTAGATTAAAAGACTTCTGTCTTTCTTCTATTTTAGTATATTATATGCATCTTTGCTCAGCGGACAAATTTCCTGACCTGAACCTTGTATAGCAGCAAAAACTTCTTCATAACAGCGACATACCGCCTGGTCAAGAAACAGCCCCTTTTCAGAAGCATCTGCATCTTGGGCAAAAGCTAATTTACGAATTATATCCAGATTTTTAAAAGGCCGGCCGTATTCTATTTTATCAGCTAAAAAGATAATTTTTTCGAGACTGCTCATACCCGGTCTTCCAGTTGTATGATACTGAATAGCATTGAGGACATCTTCAGATTTTACAGCAAATTGTTCTCTCGCCAGATAAGCTGCTGCAGGTCCATGCCTCAATTCAGGATTGCTTTCTTCCTTGCCCAGATATTTTCCGGAGTAAGCAGATTGATCATCGGCCGAGAGTTCTTTCGCCAGATCATGGAGCAAAGCTGCAGTACCCGCTTCCACTGCCGGCACATTATGTACAGCTGCCAGCTCCAAAGCTAAGAGACAGGTGGAAACAGTGTGCAGCCTGCGCTCACTACCCAGATAGGCAAACAAGCGCCGTTCATAAGCATAGAGCTTTTGCCAGCTGTCTTCATCTAAGTTATCTAAAACTTTCCGATATGAATATGGACGATAGATATTTAACAAGTCATTAACTTTATCAGGCAGAAATTCCGCTGCTGAAACATCTCTACTGAGCAGTTCCCTGACTTGGGTAGCAGATACACTTGTTGGCTTCATTGGGAAAAAATCAATTTCTGCTTTATATTTTCTGCGCAAATATTCAGCCTGCCGTTCACTTTCTTCTTTATCAGACTTTCCGCGCAAGGCAACAGCGAAAGATACCAGAGACATTATATCTTCATAGCGGAACCATTCTTCTGCCGTGTAGAGAAAGTCCGAACCAGAGATCAGTTTGATCTTAATATCCGGATATTCACCCAATATTGCCTCAATCGTATCAACTGTATAATTACGACCCGGAGATAGTATTTCCCGTGTGCTTACATGGACTTGAGCCAGATTTTCTGTAGCCAGTCTGGCAGTTTCAACCCGAAAAGTGGAAAAGCTTATGCGTCTGCTTTTATGCGGTGGCTGACCAACAGGCATTAATAGAAGCTTATCAAAAGGAAAAGCAGCCACTGAAGCCTTAACTATCTCCAGATGCCCATTGTGAAAGGGGTCAAATGAACCGCCAAATAATCCTACTAAAGGTCTGCTTTTCTTCACTTCTATACTCTAGTCCTTTTTTTAGCAAGCTTTGCCCTTATCGCCGGTTTGTGCACGCATCAGCAGATAAGCATTTATGAAAGGATCAATATCTCCGTCCATGACAGCATCAACATTTCCTGTTTCTACATCAGTACGATGATCTTTTACCATTGTATAGGGGCAAAAGACATAAGACCTTATCTGATTGCCCCAGGCAATTGAGCCGACGTCACCTTTCAAGTCTTCGATCCGTTCCAGCTGCTGCTGTTGTGCCAGCTGATACAGTTTTGACTTCAACATCGACATAGCCGTTTCGCGGTTTTGTATCTGAGAACGTTCATTCTGACAAGAAACAACAATCCCGGTAGGTAAATGTGTAATCCTGACAGCCGAGCTGGTTTTATTAACATGCTGTCCTCCGGCACCGGAAGCCCTGTAGGTATCTATACGCAGATCGTCAGCCCGAATATCAATCGTGATTGTGTCGTCTAATTCAGGCAGGACCTCACAGGAGGCAAAAGAAGTGTGTCTTCTGCCTGAAGCATCAAAGGGTGATATACGTACTAAACGATGAACACCATATTCAGACAGTAAATAGCCATAGGCATTTACTCCCTTTACGCGGAAGGATACGCTTTTGATGCCTGCCTCATCACCCTGAATCAGGTCAAGCAGTTCAATGATGTAACCATGGTCTTCCGCCCAGCGCATATACATCCTTTCCAGCATTTCTGTCCAGTCCTGAGCTTCAGTACCACCCGCTCCGGCATGCAATGTCACCAAAGCGTTAGCTGAATCGTGCTCACCGGACAGCAGAGTTTCCAGGCGGATTTTTTCATATTCCTTATCATATGTCTGTAAAGCCTCTTCCACTTCAGCACGGACCGCCGGATCATCAAGCTCACTGCCCAGCTCACAGAGAACCTCAATATCCTCAAGCTCTGCTTTCAGAGATACAAATCGCTTGTTCTTCCGTTCAAGGTGAGCGATTCGTTCCTGAATTACCGAAGCCTCTTTGGGGTCCTCCCAAAAATCAGCTTCCATTGTCAGGGCGCTTAAGCGTTCAATCTCAAGTTTGTCTTTATCCAGACAAAGGGAGAGCTCTAAAAGCGTCAATTTATCTTTATTTGCTTCAATTATAATGTTTAGTTCTGAATATTCCATGTGCAAATTCCTTTCGGATTCTAGATTTGTAAAAAGTATAGAATCGTCAGGTCAGAATCTTCTCTGATGGAGGACATCAAGAGAGATATGTAAAAGCCGGGTTGTTTTATAGACTATGCCTGCTAATCGACCACTTGCGAAAGTCAGCAAGGCAAAGAGAATGGCACGAATTAAGCTGCCGGCCCACAATGATGATGCCAGAGCATTAAGCAGAAAAGTTTCTGCAAGTGAAAGCACTGAATTGAGAGCAAAGAATTGGACAAAGATGTAAAACTTGAAGCCTTTAGTCAGAGAAGCGCTGGCTTCCATAGCCTGAAAAATATTGCGTTCTTCATAGATCTGCTCAAAAATCGTCATAGAAAGCATGGAAGCAGCAAAGTAGTAAGGAATCTTGAAAAAAAGGATAGAAGAAATCTGAACACCAAACATTGCCGCAGCCAGGACGAGCATAGAAGGATAATATTTCCAGGCAATCTTTACAGGTTTGTAATCACGCAAAGTCCTCGGAAGTGTGAGATTCAGGTCGACGTCGCCGGAAGTTATATTTGCTGAGTCATTTATCTCAGCTTTGTATTCCAGAAAATTTATTGCACTGAACAAGATGAAATACAGAGATATTGCCTTCAGTAAGAGTTGTTTCGCCAAGCTGATCATCATCTCATTACTGGGCACAGGAAAACCTTGATCTTGAAGCAGGAAGCTCTGCAAACCGCTATAAAACTCTGTTAAAGGAGCCTGTATGGGTTCCGTTATATAAAGAACTGCAGCAATAATAAAGAGCAGTAAAAATGCAAGTCTGTTGGTTTTAGCTTCAGGGGCTTTATCAATTTTTAATGCTTCCCAAAGAGAGCGTAATCCCACGAAGTTTCCTTTCATTTCCTGTACATCGATTTCCGGCTACATGCCAAAGAGTAACACAGTAAAGTCTATGCTGTCACGGTTTGGCTCTTATGTATCACTTAGCGGAGTATTGTTACTTTTTTAACTCCACGGACTTGTTGAAGTTTATTTTTCAATTCCGCTATAGCTACTTCATCACTGCTCATTTCAGCTATAATCAGAGCGTATTTATTGCCCAGCTGACTATCGCTGACCTGAAATGACTTAACTCTGCCGGCGGAATCGCGAACAGCATTTACACAACGGAAAACGATGTTGTCCAGATTATCCAATTCCAGAATTATGCTGACAGTACAACCATTTTCAAGCTGAATCAAGCGCACTGAATCTCTATATTTGTAGTAGGCACTGCGACTGATCTTAACACGTTTACAAGCTTCGTTGATGGATAGTCCGTCTTCCCTGTCTACCAGTTGTTTTACATTAATTACCTTATGAAAAACCTCAGGCAGAACATCAGATCGGATCAAATAATATTTATTTAGCACCTTCTTTATTCTCTTCCTTTAAGTTTTTGTCAGATAGTCCAGGCAAGCACGCAATGCAATACCACGATGACTGATCCTGTCCTTTTCAACATTTGAAACTTCAGCCAGTGAAACTTGGCAATTATCAGCCATGAAAACGGGGTCATAACCGAAGCCATGCTGGCCGGATGCTGCGAACAAAATTTTGCCGTGCAACTGGCCGTCAAATACTTTCTCTTCAGCCTGGGCTGAGATTAAAGCTATACTGCAATGGAAATGAGCTGATCTTTTATCATCAGGAACATCTTTCAACAGCTCCAGCAATAAGGCGTTTCTGTCAGAAGCTGCCAGCTTCTCCAATCTAGAGCCGAAGCGGGCTGAATAGATACCCGGACCACCGTCCAGAGCATCCACACACAGACCCGAGTCATCAGCAATAACATAAGACTCCCTGCTGAATGCATGTACCATTCTGGCCTTCAGCAGAGCGTTTTCAACAAAGCTGTTACCGGTCTCTTCAATCTCCTGATCGAAACCAATATCCCTGGCCATAATTATTTCTACCGGATATGCTTTGGCAATGCGGCGAAATTCCGCTATCTTGCCCTCATTGGCACTGGCTAAAACTAACTGCAGCATTACTACCTCATAATCCTAACTGGTCTGACAGCAAAAAAGTGGCTTTACGGAAGGTCTCATTAGTAAAAGGTGAAAGATATCCTGCCATCATAGCTCTTGCCAGTGGGTTTTTGCGATTTTCCAGATTCAGGAAACGAACCAGGTTCTCTTCCAGTGTGTGATTGTAACGACGAAAAGGAAAGCTTGCCAGTGTTTGAATCAGAGATACAGCTCTGTATACAGACGAAAGTGGCTTTGCCCACAATTCCGGCAAATATAAATAGGCTTCTTCAGCAGGAGCAAAGGAAAACAGTTGTGTGGAACTATAGTCAACAGAATAGTTAGCCATGATTGCCTGCCAAATACCGGCAAAAACTCTCATGTCGGATTCACCACAACGCCCCAGTTCTCGCTCCATCTGGTCCATAGCTGATAAAACGGGCAGTTCCAGACTATATTGAGTCAAATTCCATTCACGGGCATAGTCTGCCATTGATCCGTAAAACTTATCCCAGCTTTTATATGAAAGAAGCGCCAGAGAAAAACTGGCCAGATCTCGCTCGTAATGGGCCGGTAAGCGCGGGAGATAGAGTGGATTACGCAAAGTCTCAGACAGATCCAGCATAACTTTGCCTGTCATATTAAAAAGTCTGTCAACAATAAGCTCCTGCGGTATATTCTGCAGAATCAGCGTAGTCTTCTGGCTGTCTGTCATGAATAAATGCAAGGTGAAGCTTTCATCTTCAATATCTGAGCATGAAAGTCGACTCTCTCTCAAATCACTTTCATTGGCAGAAGGAGCCGGCTTAATTTGTAAATTACCTTCGGTATTCATATCAACAAAGTAATCAAGCTGTTTCTCGATAATCTCTTCCAGGCTTGACAGAAAACACTCTGCCAAAGGATAAGAGTCTGCATCCAATTCCGGTGTGCCATAAGCTGACAGGAAAAAATAGTCCCAGGGTCGCAGCATATTCAGATCCAGTCGTTCTGCCTGCTGAAAACGAATAGTACTTGCCAGGGGCAGGAAATGCTGACGAACAAGTTTGTGATAAGTCGGGATTGCATCATGCAGCATGTCGCTGACACCTAAGCGTCTGATCTGGTATTCCTCAAAAGATCGGAATCCGGCTTTGTCAGCCAACTCTCGACGGATCTTGTGCAGATCCAGAAAACGCTCATGTGTGACCTGTCTGTCTCTTTCTAAAGAAGCCATATAGTTGTCATAGCTTTCCCTGCGTTGGTCGCGTGAAGAATTCTGCAGATCATAACGCAGTTTACCGATCGGAGTTGCGAAACCGCGCTTGCTTAAGCCATGCTGCGAAAAACA
>LFSM01000036.1:0-24011 GCA_001512745.1 Clostridiales bacterium DTU032 | reverse complement strand
AGATAGTTTCTCGCAATAAACGTTTCCTGTCCCCGTCATATTTTCTCAGCTGTAAATCAAGCTCTTCCAGAATAGCAAATTGAGCAGATTTATTACGCGTAAACATCAACTTAGACTTAATCCGGTTTATCAAATAAGATACTTGCTCATTCGAGCCAGTCTCACCCGGATCCAAAAATTGTGTTTGGTCTCCATCTGTCATAACTACATCCGCTCAACAGCTTCAATTCCGCCCAGCTTCAGACCTGCCCGCAATGTGCGTTCAACTGCCCCGCTAAGAGCAAGCCGTGCCAGCAGAAGATCATGGTTTTCACAACGCAAAATCGGCTGATTATGGTAAAACTTATTAAAAGAACGAGCTAGTGTCATGATCTGACGCATCATCACAGAAGGTTCATAAGACACAGTTGCCCGCTCTAATGATTCCGGAAAGAGCTCTATATTTTTCAAAACATCCTGCTCTTCTTCTTCTAGGAGCAGCTTAAGTTCATCATCACTTATCGTTTGCAATTCTTCTAAAACATCTGGTCCGGCCCTGCGGGCAAGAGCATTACAACGGGCAACGGTATACATAAGATAAGCTGCCGTGTCGCCTTCGAAATCCAGCATTTCTTCCCAGGAAAATATAATATCCCGCTCTCTTCCGTTACGCAGAAAAGCATAGCGGACTGCTCCAAGTCCGATCTTCTCAGCGCTGTCTCTCAGTTCGTCTTCAGGCATTTCGACATTATTGCTGCGAATAATAGCTGCAGTTTTTTCTACACTGGTTTCCAGCAAATCTTCCAAAAGAATCACATTGCCGCTTCTGGTGGAAAAGCTGCCATCGGCCATTTTCACAGTACCGAAAGCAACATGGACGTTATTATCCGCTTTGGGGAAATCTGCTTTTTTTGCAACTGCAAAGACCTGTTCAAAATGGTTTTTCTGTGGCAGGCCTACTACATAGACATTAAGATCATAGTCATACTCTTCAGCCCGATACAGCATCGCTGCCAGATCCCGTGATGCATAGATTGTTGAGCCGTCTGATTTGAGGATGAGACAAGGTTTAAGCCCATATTCCTCGAGATCGACAACAAGTGCTCCCTCACTTTCAGTCAGCAAAGCTTTTTCTTCCAGTCTGCTGATGACTTGCAGAATCATATCGGAATAGAAGCTTTCACCATTGGTGTTATCAAAATTGATTTTGAGCCTGCTGTAAATCTGATTAAACTCATCCAGACTGACGTCGCGGAATTGCTGCCACAAATTCAGCTCTTCCTCTTCCCTGCTTTCCAAACGTCTGAAAGCTTCTCTGGCTTCATCCTCCAGCTCAGGTCTGCTATTAGCCTCCTGATGAAATTTTACATAGACACGGGTAAGTTCATCGATTGCGTTTTCAGCCAGAGCCTCCGCATTTCCCCACAATTTCCAGGCAACGATCAATTTTCCGAACTGGGTGCCGTAATCACCTAAATGATTGAATCGAAAGACATTAGCTCCCTGATAAGCGTAAAGATTGGCAATAGCTTCACCCAAAAAAGTGGTAAATGCGTGACCTACATGGAAGGGCTTAGCAATATTGGGTGATGAATACTCAACGATAATATTTTTACCCTTATATTTTTCTGAAGCTCCCGGTCTATCTCCGGCAGCCAGGGAACGTCGAATCACATTTATGGCCCGGTAAGATTTTTTAATAAAGAAGTTCAGGTAAGCTCCTGCAACCTCTATGCGCTCGATGAAAGTGGTAACATCAGCTTGTGAACCAATAACTTCCTTAAGCTCAGCTGCAATTTTTTGCGGGGCTTGCCGCATGCTTTTCGCCAGACTGAAACAGGGAAAAGCGTAGTCTCCCAATTCTGATCTGGGTGGAACTTCCAGAACTTCAGAGATTTCTTCTTTGCTCAGATTAATATGCTGAGCCAGTAAATCAATTAATTTTTCTTGTGAATTCATTTATTCAGTATTCCCTTGCTATTTATTTCCAAAGTGGTGTTGGAAACACACCTTTGTCAGTTAGTTCCCTGAGAGAAGCTTGCACAAAGGCCTTATCTTCCTGATAAGTCACACCAAACCAGCGTTCAGAGCTTTTCATCGTATGTATCTCGCAATTGCCCTTAACTAATTCCTGTCCTAATATTTCCGGAAGAAGATATTCAGAACTAAGAGGCTGAGCTGCTGCAGACTCATCTAAAAAAGTGGTAAAATTTTCAGCCAATCTTTGCATAAAGCCACGAGATAAGCCGAAAAAATTCATCGACACATCTGTTTCACCTGGCAGAGGATACCAATTTTCTCCGTCATCCAGTGTGTAGACTGCATCGCCGTTTGAGGGTGCGATTTTCTTAAGTTCGCGGATAGCTATGAGGCGGTCCTGGCCGTCCAACTCACAGATACCACGAGATACAGTGCCATATGCAGAAAGAGTGTTTCTCAGTTTCCAGGTACAAATCGCATGCCTGTAGCTGTAAGCTTCCTTATCATTTTCACTGAGGAAGTCATACATAAGCCGGAAAGCGGTTTTGCCATAATAATCATCGGCATTAATGACCGTCACTGGCGCATCAAATAATTCGCGTGCAGCCAGAAGAGCATGACCTGTTCCCCAGGGTTTGATACGGTCTGCCGGTACAGAATATCCCGGTGGCAGATCAGCCAGTTCCTGGTAAGCATACTGCAGATTTACGTGCGGGCGAAGCCGTCTTCCGAGAATCTCTTCAAAGTCGGCTTCCATATCACGTTTGATTACTATGATCACATCTTTGTATCCTGCCTCGACAGCAGCATGAATGGAATAATCCATTATTATTTCTCCGGACGGACCTACACGTTCCAGTTGTTTTACTCCGCCGTAACGTGACGCCATACCAGCTGCCATTATCAAAAGATGTGGTTTTTCCCGCATGAATCTCCTCCATGTCCTTGTGGTCAAATGCAGTATTTTCTTATGATCCACATAATACCATAGTGGATTAAAGCCAGGCATAAGCGAAGCTTCAGCAGGCTGAACAAACTACATTTCATAAAACTGCATCATTGCCGGCCAATATGCTAAACTTGTAGTGATAAAAATGATAAGACACCTGTTTGTTTTTGAAAGGATTTATATATATGACAGTAGTAAACAATGCAACGAATGATGTGAGGCTGGCTGTTCTGATCGACGCTGACAACGTGCCTCCACATAACGTGCAGGCCATGATGGAGGAAATTGCCCGATACGGCACTCCGACCATTAAAAGAATTTACGGTGACTGGACCAGACCTTCACTCACACAATGGAAATCACATCTTCTGGATCACGCCATCAGCCCTATTCAACAATTCAGCTACACAAGTGGAAAAAACTCAACTGACTCAGCTTTGATTATAGATGCTATGGATATTCTTTACGCAGGAAACGTAGACGGTTTTTGTCTTGTTTCCAGCGATAGTGATTTTACCCGGCTCGCAACCAGGCTGCGGGAGTCCGGCAAAATTGTTTACGGCATGGGTGAAATGAAGACACCTAACCCCTTTATAGCTGCCTGCGATCGCTTTATATTCCTTGAAGTTCTGCAAAGTAATTATGATGAATCAGCTGCCGCCAGCGAGATTAAGGATAGTGAGCCAAAGAAAGTGGCAGCTCGTCAGGATAGCTCTCGCTCACGCACTCAACGAACAACTAAAGACAAAACAGCAATTAATAAAATTGATCGCAAGCTGATCAACCTCATTGCTTCATCAATCAAAGATGTCGAAGATGATAATGGCTGGGCCTTTCTGGCAGAAGTCGGGAACATGATCAACAAAAAACAGCCATCCTTCGATTCCCGAAATTATGGTTTTGATAAACTGTCAAATCTAGTACAATCAATAGATAAATTTGAAATGCAGATGCGGGACACCGGCAATCCTAACGTAAAGCTGGTCTACGTCAGAGTAAAAAACGGCAGACGCTAAATACCCGCAAAAACTAATTTTCACTCATGTGGAGGATAATATGGCAAGAACCCTCATGATAGGGCTGACAGAGTCCGGTCAGGAGACAAAAATAAATGAAGATGCTTTTCTATGTGGCGGACGTATTTACCCTGATATGCTCGGAGGCAATGAAGAACAAAGCCTAAGCTCAGGTAAATATCATCAGCTGTATATGATCGCTGAAGGATTCGGTGGTCCGGGTGCCGGAGACCTGGCTTCACGTATGGTCCTTCGGATTGGCAATCAAATGCTTGATCAGATTAATGATTACAAAAATCCAGACCTGGATTTCAAACAATTTACACAGGACTTGCTGGCTCAGGCTCATTCGTCGATTAAAGAGATGGTTTCTTCTAAGTTCACTCATGAAGTCGGTTG
This sequence comes from Clostridiales bacterium DTU032, assembly GCA_001512745.1. GTDB lineage: Bacteria > Bacillota > Clostridia > Saccharofermentanales > DTU023 > DTU032. Next base: position 19,688 of record LFSM01000036.1, on the reverse strand, counting down.
CTCTTTTGCTTTGCTTTTGATTGATGCTAACAGCTGCTACACTCTTAATGTTGGCAATACCACAATAAATCTATCTCGCAACGGTGAGATTTACCGGCTGACCGATAAGGTAAAATCCGACATTCCTGAAGAATACCTGGGTAAACTATCCTGCGAAACGCTTCCCGTACCTGATAGCATGAGCAAGTGTGACTTGCAGCCCGGTGATGTCTTTGTGCTTTCAAGCAGTGGCTTTAACAAAAATTATCGCAGCAAAGATCTGCGCAATGATCTGGCGAAACAGGATGCATTTGCAGCCATCGTCAGACAAGCCCAGATTAATTCGGGAGCCAGAGATAAGGGACCAAACCGTACCATAGTCGCTGTAAAGACATTAGATTTGCAGCTTGAGCTGCCGCAAGGCCCCTCACCCGTAGAAGCTGAGCGCAAACGTATCTTCAGCGGTGAAACTGTTGTTGAAGAAGAAGTTCAGAAAGCTGAGGCAGATATGAATAACTATAATCGATATGAAAATGAAATTGATGGTGATGCTATTCTGGTACCGACCAGAAAACAAAAGGCCAAAACATTCTTTATGAGCCTCTTACTGGGATTCGTTCTTGGTCTGGCAATACTCCTGATTGCCTGGTTCTTCATCTTATAAGTATTTTTAATTAAATAAGGACTCTGATCTCCGGCCCTAAAGCTGAAAATCAGAGTCCTTTTATCTGCCTAAAAGTAAATTACTGCAACTAGAGCTTCATGCATACATCCCAGGCACGCCAGATAACTGTACGCAGGTTGCCGACTTTATGAGCATCACCAACTAAATGGACGTTTCTGGAGGATTTTACCAGTGGTGTAGATTCATAACCGATCGCCATGATCACTGAATCACAGTCCAAATCAAAGATTTCACCAGCTTTGTTCTTTACCGTAACAGCATTCTCCTTGATTTCCTGCAAGCTTGTTTCCAGATGAACTGGCACTTCTTTAAAAGCCAGCATTTCACGTAAGAAAGAGGAATTTGCCAGACAGACTCCCTGATCAGGAACCAAATCTACCTGCATCTCAACAATCTGTGGTTTTTTGCCTTTTAGAACCAGATCATAAGCAATCTCACAGCCCGTTTGGCCGCCTCCGATAACAACAACATGCTCGCCAACTTCCTGACCTGACAGATAATCAACAGCTCCTATTGAGTATTCCTGTCCTTTAATCGGTGGACGCTTAGCCTTTGCACCGGTTGCAATTACTATTTCATCAGCATCAAGAGCAGAGACATCTGTAACTTCTGTGTTAAGTTTTACCTCTATCGGTCTTTGATCTATTTGTCTCCGATACCACTGAACCAGTCTCTTGTCCCTGCTTTTGAATTCAGGTGCGGCAGCCGGAATGAAAACTCCTCCCAGATGATCGGATTTTTCATAAATTGTCACATTATGTCCGCGGTCGGACAAGACCATAGCAGACTCCATGCCACCAATGCCGCCTCCGATTACTGCAATATTTTTAACTTTTTTAGCTTTTTCCAGCTTGTATTTTGTTGATTGCATGGTCCGTGGATTAAGGGCACAGCGCGCCATTTTCATAGCATCTTCCAGTTCCTGAATATTTGCAGTGCCTTTGTATTTAGCCATATTAAAGCAGGCATTGTGACAATCAATACAAGGTTTAATATCAGCTTCGCGGTCTTCCATCATTTTTGTAACCCACTGAGGATCAGTCAAGAACTGGCGGGCAACTCCCATGGCGTCGATTTCTCCATTGCGAATTGCTTCAGAGCCGACCTCAGGAGTCATTTTTCCGGCACAGACTACAGGAACATCAACAAATTTCTTGATGTGACTGACATAAGAAAGGTTGCAGTTTTCCGGCATGTATGCCGGCGGATGAGCCCAATACCAGGCGTCGTAAGTTCCGTTATCACAGTTGAGCATATCGTAGCCTGCATCCTGCAGGAACTTGGCAGCTTTTTCGGATTCTTCCATATCGCGGCCAACTTCTACGAAATCATTTTCACCCGGCACAGCACCCTGGCCAAAACCCTTGGTCTTGGAAACAACCGAGTAGCGCAAAGACACCGGGAAATCCTCGCCGCAGACCTTTTTGATTTCTTTGACGATCTCTGCAGCAATACGGTATCTGTTCTCAAAAGAGCCGCCATAGTCGTCGGTACGCTGGTTGGTATACTTCATTGCGAACTGATCCAGTAAGTAGCCCTCGTGCACAGCATGAACTTCGATACCATCAACTCCTGCTTCCTTGAGTTTAAAGGCAGTTTTGCCGTAGGCATCGATGATATCTTCAATCTCCTGAACACTTAAGGGCCTTGAATTAACCTTCTCCCACCAGCGATTGGGTGTTGCAGAAGCACTGGCACAAATATAATCCATATTAAACAGAGGCTTGCCCAATGTACCAAATACCTTATTTTCGATCATTTTGACCATGAGGTCATTAACAGCCATCGAACGTCCCATGCCTGCGGTCACCTGAACGAACATCTTCGCTCCGGTTTTATGAAATTCTTTCATAAATTCTTTTAATTGCGCAAATTTTTTGTCGCCCTTGTAGAGCCATTGACCACCAAAGATATTTTTCAACGGGGCAATACCGGGCAAGATCAGGCCAACATTATTCTTGGCTCGTTCCAGGAGGAAATTTGCTGCTTCCTGTTTGAAATGGCTGGGTTCCATCCAGCCGAAAATTGACGTTCCTCCCATCGAACACATTACTATTCTGTTTTTGATTTCCAGATCTCTTATTTTCCATGGAGTAAATAAAACTTCGTAATCCTCTTTCATACCTGTCTTTCCTCTCTATTCCACTGTCACACTGCCGTCAGAGCTCACACTGATCTTCATCCCATCTTGCACATAATCCAGAAACTCTTCTCCCAAACTGTCGATAACGGGCATTTCTACATCTGTCCAGACAGATGCCAGTATTGTTCCTGATGCTGCCAGAGAGTCTATTTCTTTCGAAAAAAGCATGCAAGCAGGCTGTTTGCCCAAGGCAGCCGCACAATAAAGAACCATGCCGCCCGTAGTTGAACCTATCGTCTCCGGGAGACAAAGAGCTTTATTCAGCATCGGTTTCTTATAAAGATCATTATTATTCTGATCACCGCATTTAACTTCTTTGTCCCCAAACATCAGTGCTGACTGATAGCTGGCTAAAGTATTGAGTCCCGTGCGCGAAACCAAGGCTTCTGCTGTAGTTTCACCTGGGGTAATTACGCGTCCTTTGAATGTTCTGGACATATTAGATGGCTCCCTTCGTGATGATTTCCAAAATTTCTGCGTCTGTATTAAAACGAGCGCTGGTATATGTCCGCAGTTTATTGGATGCAGTTATGACAGGCATCTTCTTGGATAATGGATTATTCATATACATGAGCGGACAAATGTAGCTGAGAACAACTCCCGTTGCCTCCAGTCGGGAAGCGTATTCACTTTTATTGAACTCTTTCAACACTGCAGGAGCTGTAGTAAATACTGTAGGAATCTTTACTTTTTTGTTGCCGCTGGCCTTAAGGCCTTCTTCTACCTTAAGCGTCCAGTCTATTAGCTGCTGCAAGGTTAAATGCGGACAACCAACAAAACAAAGTTTTGGCTTTGCATCAGGATTCTTCCAGATAACAGGATAGCTGTTTTTCACTCTTTCCAGCTCTGCGTCATCAACTACATAGACTCTGGCATTCTCACGAATGAGATCATCACCATAATCAACAGCTTCAGGTGTCAGGTTTTCAACATGATAAAGCCCTACTGAGCCGTTAGAAGCCGTGGCTGCACCAAAATCTTTAAGATATGCACAAACGCTTTCATCAAGCTCTGTGCCCAGCCATTGATCCAGACCTTTGATATATGGCACTTCTTCCAGTACCTTCATACCTACTGCTGAACCAAAAACCTGAGCTTCCGGCAATTTGCTGGTACGTACTTCTACAATCCAGTCGGCTTTGCGGCCATCATCAGTAAGAAAACCGAATTCAGGTACGAAACCGGCAATTGAACCCATCAGTTCTATAATTCCTGAGTTTCTGTTGCAACGTGCTCCCAGCACGCTGTTTGCATAAACTACCGCAGAAGACTCGGCCCAGGATAGTACTTCTCCCCTTCCGGGAGCATTGCCGACCTCGGGCAAATAGCAAGCGCAAGTGTAGGCGTCATCATTCATGATACCGAACTCTTCCAGCTGTTTCTCCATTCTTTCCTGAGCACCATACATGATTTTAAAAACGATATTTTGCAAGAGATTTGAAGGGACGTTTTTGTCAAGAGGCCTGGGATCTGCTGAAAACTTCTGTTTGCTGACTGCTCCTTCAGATAACAACTGCTCATACAGATCATAAACCGGCTCCATGACACTGATACCAAAACTGATGACACTGTGTCCGTATTCACTGGTAATCGGAACCATTCTTTTTGCGGAAAAGGCTTCTCCATACATCACTAAAGTTTTCATAACTTTAGCAATGGTTTCGCCTTTCTCCCCATCGAGCAGAGCCTGCTGCTCCTGTGTAAGAATCATAATCTTTCTCCTCTGCTTTATTTTTTACATTGAACAAAGATTGCCAGGAACATTATTGTGCATAGTAAAGCTCCTGGTAATCCTTAAGTATTATTTAAATTCTAACGCTAATTTGGTTAAAATGCGATCATAAAGAGCAATATGTGTTGAATTAATAGTTAATAAGCTAAATTATTATGCCTTTGTCTGATTAGCAAAGTAACCGGCTAATATTTGCAGGCTCTTTGCTTTTCCCTTACTGCAAGGCTTGGGTTTATATGAAAATACCGGCATTTCCTTTTACACTGGCAATCAGGCAAAACAAAAACCACCTGCTGATAAAATTTCTTTTATCAATAGATGGTTAGTGATTTGGTGGAGACGAGGGGAATCGAACCCCTGTCCGAAATCGCTTCGATTGGAAACTCTCCGGGTGCAGCCTATGCTTGAAGTTTGCAAGCCTGCTGAGCACAGGCGGTCATAACAGAACTTGCTAGCTCTTAATACGCAGTCAACGTTCGAGCAGACGCCGGCTGGGAGCTTCGTTTAACCTGCTACGAAGTAAGGTCTGTCTAACGACGTTCTTCTACAGGCGACAGAATACTATAGAGAACGAGAGCCGCTTATGCAGCTGCTAATGCCGGTTGTTGATTGGCAATTAAAAGTTTTTCCCGTTTTTTAAAGAGGCCAACGAGAATCCTCTACCCGCTATTCCAACTTCGACAACCCCGTCGAAACCAGTGCGTCCCCATATTAATTTTTCAAAGATCTCACGCGTCCGAACGTAATTCGAACTCTTGTTTGTTATTTTAGCATATTACAGGCTTTTCTGCCAGATCCGGATCAGCTGTAACACTGGTGCAACAGCTAATAGTCGCGTTTAAGGCGGCGTTCAATGTCACGTTCAACCTCACGCTCGCGGATACTCTGCCGCTTGTCGTAGAGCTTCTTACCACGGGCAACTGCAATCTCCAGCTTCACTTTTCCGCGTACAAAATACGCTTTTGTCGGTACCAGGGTCATCCCCTTTTGCTGCACAGCCGCATCCAGCTTCCTGATCTGCGACTTGTGAACCAAAAGCTTCTTGTCCCTCATGGGGTTATGGTTAAATTGGTTGCCCTGTTCATAGGGAGCGATGTGTGCTCCCAGCAGAAAGAGTTCGCCATTTCTGACAACAACGTAGGACTCACTCAGGCTGAAACCGCCCTGACGGATGGATTTTACTTCCGTCCCCTTCAGAACTATTCCCGCCTCCAGGGTCTCCAAAATTTCGTATTCAAAACGAACCTTGCGGTTGTTTATGATCATTTTGCTTTTATTGTTTTCTTTCATATTAATTATCTCGAATCCGGTTCTGGATTATAACAGCTATTTAACTTTGCGTAAAGCGCTCTAAATCCAGAACTGAAGTAGCATCCTGCTCAGCTCCGGCCAGTCTTCCTTTCTTCCAGGCATAGTATCCGGCAGAGGCCACCATGGCAGCATTATCTGTACATAGCGACATCTGAGGGACGACAAGCTTAAGGCCTTTTTCCACACTTAGTTCCCCTGCCATCTCCCTTAACCTGGAATTGGCGGAAACGCCTCCTGCCAGAGCGATGGTTTTATAAGAGGTCTGCTCAACAGCATCCCGCAGATGGCTGACCAATGTTTTTGCCACAGCTTCCTGGAAAGTAGCAGCAAAATCTGCAACTGAACATAAATCGGTCCAGGGAATGTCCTGCTTCTTTGCCTGGCGTTTAAAGCGGTCCAGCTGCTGAATTGCGGCTGTTTTCAGGCCACTGAAGGAAAAGTCCAGTGAATCAGCAATGCGAGGCTGTGGCAGCGTGAAGGCCTTTCTGTCCCCTCCCTGTGCAGCCTTGTCAATTAGAGGACCACCGGGATAGCCAAGACCCAAGACACGGGCTACTTTGTCAAAAGCCTCTCCCGGAGCATCATCCCTTGTTTTTGCAATGATGCGGAATTTGCTACAGTCTTCAACCGCTACTAAATGTGAGTGTCCTCCTGAGACGACCAGGCAAAGGAAAGGCGGTTCGATTTCTTTATCGGACAAATAAACCGAAGTGATATGACCTTCAATATGATGTACCGGAACCAGGGCTTTTCCAATTGCAGCAGCGTAAGACTTAGCAAATGAAACACCTACCAACAAGGCTCCCACCAGACCCGGACCCACAGTAACAGCAACAGCGCTAAGTTCATCAGCTGTAATGCCTGCTTCCTTTAAGGCCTGGTCTACAACCGGTACGATGGTTTTAAGATGCTCACGGGAAGCAATCTCCGGTACCACTCCGCCGTAAAGAGTATGTACATCGATCTGTGATGCGATCATATTGCTTAGCAGATAGCGGCCTGAATCAACAACAGCTGCCGCGGTTTCATCACAAGAAGTCTCTATTCCTAAAATGTAATTCTTATCATTATCCATGAGCATAAGTTTAGCAGATTATATATCACTAGCCCCAACAATCTGCTAAACTTATGCATAGAAAAGGAACCCTACATGGCTGATATATATCTTTCCAATAACAATCGCAGTAAAAAAGCTAAAATGCGCAAAATATGGATAGTCCTGCTTGCACTGATCTCTTTAATGGCATTCATCCTGGTTGCCATTGCTATCAGCTCCTTTGTTAAAGCCAGCAAGCTTATGGAAGAAGAAGGCAGCGAGCTTTCCCCTTTTGCTGCTAACCAGCTGCCGGACTATTCCAACGTAGTCTTCCAGACTCTGGACGGCCAGTTAAATCTCCGTGGCTGGTGGATTAATGCACAAAGTGAAGAAGCACTGGCTACAATTGTTCTGGTACATGGCCAGGGAATGAACCGTTTCCCTTTTGGGCTGGACAGCGTAGACCTCATGGATAAGTTAAGTTCAGCCGGTACTGATGTACTTACCTTTGACCTGCGCAGCAGTGCTGAGTCGGACGGAACTATGGCATCCTTTGGCTATATGGAATCTGATGATGTCCTGGCCGCTTTAGCATATGTGGAAGCACAGGCTCCCGACCGGCCCATTGTTTTGTATGGTATTGGCAGCGGCACCACAGCAATTTTCCGTGCCATGCTTAAATTAGAAGAGATCTATACTCCCGGGGAGAATAATGCGGGTACTGCTGATAGCTTACTGCCCCGGCCTGAAAGAATATCAGCTTTGATACTTGACACCCCTGCCCGCTCCAGCGATGACTTCATCGCAGCAATAATGGCAGACGAGCAAGGTCCGGGTCACTATTTCTTTCCCGTCACAGTACCCCTGGCTATACGTCTGTCGGCAGGTAACAAGGACAAACAAGACTATCTGAACTATTTATCACAGCTGACCATTCCTGTTTTACTTCTTGGCCATGAAACAGACAGCTTTTTACCGGAAAAAGCTTACCTGCCTTTGTGGACTGAACGTGTAAGAATACACCCCACTCTAACTCAGACCTTTCAGGCAAAAGGAGCCGGTTATCTTACGGCGTATCCAAGTGAAAGCCGGGGCTATGCTCAAGCCATAACGGATTTCATTAGCATTTGGTTTTAATTATATTTGCTTTATATTATAAATATCCGCTGGAGCCAAATCCGCCACCGCGGTTTCGGCCAATATCTGCTACTTTATCAACCTGTTTAAATTCCGGATGTATCACTTTTGCAAATATCACTTGTGCAATCCGTTCGCCAGCTTCAATGTAAATGCTGCCAACAGGGTGTCCCGCTTTATCCAGATATAGGGTGTGGTCACTTACGCCAAAAGCAAGATAATGACCGGTTTTTCTGCGAAAATACTCGCTGAAGTGGATCGGTGTATACTCCTGATGCATTTTCTCAGCCAGATCAGGATCTTTTAACAAAATGGAACCATCAAAATAAAGTGAATTGGTGTTTTCTGCGATGATGCAGACTTCATCCCGAAAATCCGAATCAATAGTGCCCGGAGCATTTGGAATACGCAAAGAAGTACGCAGCGATAATCCACTTCTCGGACGTACTTGCGCCTCTATACCTTCAGGCATAGCAAAACGGATACCGGTTGGGATCAGGACGGTCTCTCCCGGTTCTATGACCAGTGAGCTGCGGGATCTCAGATCAAAGCCGGCAGAACCTGCGGAGGCAGTTACCGGAATCAGATCTTTATCACCCTCCACATAAACTATAATAGTTTCCTTATTCATCTTCCCTCTTATTGTGAAGCGGAATCTTTCATCTTTGCTTCAGTATCTGCATCTTCGGACTCCTCTGTATCATCAGCGACGCCATTAATTGTTGTCTGGCGTTCCTCCAGAGGTTTGACACGTCTTTTGCCGCCTTTGCTCTTTGTACTCTTGCTATCTTCAGCAAATTCACTATTTATTGTAGAAGCCATCTCAGCTATTTTCGATTCATATACATCGCAGAGATTGCGGTAATACAGCAAGTCTTTTTTCATCGACCAGAATTGTTCACGCAGACGGGATAACTCGGCTTTGACTTCCTCTTTGGCATCAAGCGCTTCATCACGGTCTGAATAGGCAATTCTTGCCATTTCATAAACATCCTGCATCATACTGACAGCATTTACTAAAGCAAGCACGGAAGCCGAAGTTTCATTCAGGCCCGGAGACTGTTTGCTGACTTGTTCAATCATAGCATCAGCCGTGGCAGCAATATCCCTCATCAGTTCGACATCGTCGTTAGCTGACAGAGAATATGTCATTTTTCCGATACGCACTCTGATACGCTTACGTTGCGACTTCACTTGTATGCACCACCTCTGACTAAAATTCCGACTAATCCAAGCTTAAGTTAAATCCATAACTGTCCTATATAGTCTAACAAATTGTTGAGCCGTTAATGACTCAGCCCTGACATTTTCAGATAGATTTTCTTGTCTAATAAAAAGATTCAATTTTTCCCGAACTAATTCTTCTTGCATTTTAGTATACATGAGAGCGTTAGCTAGTGTCTTTCGCCTGTTTCCAAGCACTGCAGCAGTAAATTTCTGGAATCGGACCTCAGATGCGGTTTTCTTGTAAACTGAATCCTCACCTGCAATTAAAGAATAGAGAGAGGATGTTGTTCGGGGAGCAGGATCAAAGCTAGGCCCTGAAACAGTCATCAGCTCCCTCCACTCACCCCATAAAGAGCTAATGATTGCAAGCGGTCCATAAGCTTTACTGCCGGGGTAGGCCAGAAGCCTGTTCAAGGCAGCTTTTTCTATCATAAATAGCATTTGCTCTGCCTGTGGAAAGTCACGGAGCATTTTCAAAATCAGATCTGTAGTTATGTAATAGGGCAAATTGCTGAAAACCAGCAATCTCTCATAAGCAGCTATTTCTTCTGAATACAAGCTAAAATCCGTCTTCAGTGCATCCTCATATATAAAGAAAGCATTCACATCAAGCCCGGCAAAAAGCTCAAGGTGAAAAGCTTGAAAACGCTGGTCTATCTCACAGCCCAGATACATGCCAGTTTTCCGGGCCAATTCTCTGCTCAGAAGCCCCGGTCCCATGCCAATCTCAACCAAAGCATCATTTTTGTCCAGAGACAATTGATCCAGAATGCGATCAAAAACTTTTCTGTCTATCAGGAAATTTTGTCCCAGAGAATTTCGCGGAGAAAAAAGCTGTTGACGCATAAGAGCCAACAGCTCAGTTTTCAAAGAATTTGAAGTTTTATGAGTTTCATTCATGGCTTAGCGGGAAAAGAATCGACAGCCACCATACTCAACCACAAATTTCTGGCTTTCATGCCAGCTTGAATTAACCCGGTGTGCGGCATAAAAGTAATAAACTGAATGCTGAACCGCGCTGCCACCTTCATCAAATATGAAGGCTACTGCTCTTTTTGTAGTCTCGTTAACATAAGTGCTGACATTAGCGTGATATCCCCAGTTTCGTGCAATTGTGGCAGTATTATAGATACCGCTCAAGGTCATTGTATCCCGGATTGCCTGTGCTACCAGGGCAGCACCGATATAACTATTCCCGAACTCACCCATTATAAGACCTTCTAAAACAGCTCTATCTTCTACCACTACCGGTCTTCCGGAATAATTTGGATCCGGATTAGCTATGCCGAGCAGGAAATTATCGGAAGAAGGAGCTACAGTTGCAGGAGGAGCCTGTGTTGCCGGCGGTGCAAGAGTCGGCTGATTCTGTGTTGCTGCCTGAGTTGGGCTTGTCGCAGCTTGTGTAATAACGCTGCTTTCTAAAACCGGCGGTCTGATTGCCTGCAAATATTCACGTGCAAGATAACCTCTTTCACCACCGTTAAGCTTTACTTCAACCCATGATCCTTCAACTCTGATTACATGAACAGAACTGCCATAGGCAATTACTTGCTTGGCAAGAGAATCAGTAGACGCCTGGCTGCGCAGGTTAACGCCACCGGTCGGAGATACATACAGGGTCAAATCCACATCATGCGACCCGCTTGGCGGATTGAGAAATATCTCATAGTCAGTTAATTGAAGCGTAATGGCTGTTGTTAAAGGAAGGCCCAGTTCGTCTTCTGTTCCACTTGACAGGTCACCTCCTGTAGTTTGAACATCAGGCATTGGTGCAACAGTAGGTGCAGGGTAAATATCAATAAGCTCCGGGAGATCGCGACCTAAATGGTCAACCTCAATCAGAGCCTCAACAGACTTTTGATCGACTTCGAGTTTAAGCGTTTCCGCCTGAGCCTGAGTTTGCTTAGCTTCCAAGGAGGCAAAGTTTGCTTTCCTGGCCTTATCTTCAAAAGCTTTAACAATCAGGACTGCTGCCAGTGTTAACACAAGGAGTGCTGCCACAAGCAACAAAACTCGATCTAGTCTCCTTCTTGCTTTCATGCAAAGCCTCTTTCACAATCCTAGATCTATTGGCACATTGTAACCAATATTATATAAAAAATCAAAGTGCCTTCGCTGTGGTAATATTATGCCACTAAGACCTTGAATAATAAGGTATTAAGAGGTTTTCATGATGGATGATTATGATGACAGAACAAGTGCTCCTGCAGACAACAACAAGGCACTGATACTTAAGAAAAGAAAACTTGATCCGATTTCAATTATCTTGCTTGTACTAGGTATCAGCTTACTCGCTTTCGGGACATATTTCTTAGTTGAGCCGATAATTCGTAATAAAAAACAAGATGCTGCCGCAAAAAAGCTTCTTGACCTTGTTGAAGGAGATTCAAGCCTGCCTGCTATCACTTTTCGATCTGATGAGTTAATTGTCAATGGCGAGCCCGATCTGGAAGAAAGTTTTTATACCGTAAAGCCAGATACAAGTGAAAGTGATATCGGAGAAACTGAAGCGTCCGGGTCTACAGCTAAGGGAGATACTACTTCCATAGTTACTGTTTACGGAATGGGCGCAATTAGAATTCCTGGCATTAATCTGGTAATGCCGCTGGCAAATAATACTGATGCCTATTCCCTGCGTGTAGCCATCGGACATTATCCTGCTTCAGCCCTGCCCGATGAGATAGGAACAGGAGTATATTTCGGGCACCGCATGGCCTCAAACGGTCGTTATTTTAACAAGCTGGGTCAAGTCAGTGTGGGGTCGGATATCTACATAGATTATCAGGGTAAAAGATACACATACAGAGTAGATCAAAACTACATAATCCCAGTTGAGGATCTGGCTAGTATAGTTTTTCTCCAAAATACTTCTTCTCAGCGTATTTTACTGGTTACCTGCCATCCGCTGAACTCTCCGCCGGGACAGTCACCTGAACGCATTCTGGTTGAAGGGTATTTAACAGACGTCAGCGGCTAAAACAGAGTTGAAATCAATTCCAGCCGCTGTCTGAAGCATAATTCATTTAAAGATTATTGATACAGCTCGTCTAAAGAAATCTGGTTGAGTAATTCTCTTAAAATATTGGCTTCTTCCTGGGTGAGGGTTATTCCCTTACCCATTTTTTTATGATCCGGTGCCCAGTCACGCAGATCCAGTTTAGGAGACGCATCATTCCAGCTAACGAAGTTTAACTCTCGGTTCCAGCCTGATTTACTTGTTGAGAGAACTGCAATTTCTTTTTTAATTTCAAATTTAAATTCTGCCATTGTTTTGCCTTTCTTAGTCTTCGAGTTTATTATCTGTGATCTTCCAAATATCCCTTGCATAATCACTAATTGTACGGTCTGAACTGAAGGGGCCGCTGCGGCAGATATTAATCCAGCACATCTGAGCCCATTTTATCGAGTCACGATAACTGTTGTGGGCCAGCTTACGGGCCTTTCTGTAGTCTTCAAAATCTCCCAGCACATAATAGGGATCAGCAACCTCTGAGCTAGTACCACGGAGCATACTATCATAGATTGACTTAAACATACCGGTATTACCGTCTGTAATGCTGCCATCTACCAGAATATCAACAGCTCGCTTCAAACCTGCTATATTTTCGTACTGCCAGTGGGCATTGTAATAGGCCTTGGTATCCGGGAAATCCTTCAGTTTAGGCCCAAACATGAAGCTGTTTTCTTCACCCACCTGAGACAGTATTTCCAGATTCGCTCCGTCGTATGTTCCAAGTGTAAGCGCACCGTTCATCATGAATTTCATGTTGCCGGTACCGGAAGCCTCCATTCCTACCGTTGAAATTTGCTCAGAAATGTCGGCTGCGGGGAATATTTTTTCAGCATATGAGACATTGTAATTATGCAGGAATACTACGCGCATATGTTCGTTAACGTCTGAATCACTGTTAATCAGCTTTGCAATTTCATTGATAAACTTTATTACTGCCTTGGCATTGAAATATCCCGGTGCTGCTTTAGCACCAAAAATATACGCTACAGGTGGGCCGGAAGCCGCTTTCGGATTATCTTTGATCTGATAATAACGATCTACAATTTCTAATGCATTCAGCAGTTGTCGCTTGTACTCGTGCAAACGCTTTATTTGTACATCAAAAATAAAGTTGTTATCAAGACTGATCGCTTCGTGTTTCTGTATCTGACCGATCAGGCGGTTCTTGTTAATATCCTTTATTTCAAGCAGACGGCGCATAACATCAGTGTCGTCAACGTATCTTTCCAATTCTTGCAGCATTGACATGTCCCGGACCCACTTATCAGATCCCAGCAGTTCAGTCAAAAGTCCGGACAATTCCGGATTGCATACTTTGAGCCAACGTCTCGGTGTCACACCATTCGTTTTATTGTTAAATTTCTCGGGTGTATGGTCATAAAAGGGCTTGAATACTGTAGTCTTTATCAGATCGCTGTGGATCTGAGCAACCCCGTTAATGGAGAAACAGGCGTAGGCAGCCAGATAAGCCATGTGTACCTTGCCATCATGTATTGGTGATATTTGCTCAATTTCCTGCTGATTTAAACCCTGACCGGTCATCTCTTCTTCAAACTGCTTATCAATTCTTTCCACAATCTGCAGAATTCTGGGAAAAAGATAGCGGAAAATCTCAACATTCCATGTTTCCAGAGCTTCCTGCATAATCGTATGATTAGTAAAAGCAAATGTATTGCAGCAAATTTTCCAGGCCTCTTCCCAGCTCTGTTTGTTTTCATCAATCAGCAAACGCATGAGTTCAGGAATTGTCAGAACCGGATGAGTATCATTGAGTTGAATACGATTATATTCAGCAAAATTCGAGAAATCACTGCCATGCTTTTCGCGGTAATCTCTTACTATAACCTGCAAGGATGCAGAAACAAAGAAATACTGCTGTCTTACACGCAGAACTTTCCCGTCGTAAGAGGTATCGTTTGGGTATAAGACACGTGTTATGTCCTGAACTCGGTTGCGTTCAATAACCGCATCATCAAAACGCTGAGAATTAAAGAGGTTGAAATCAAATTCTTCTGCCGGTTCTGCACGCCATAGTCGCAGGGTTCCTACATTATCAGTGTCATAGCCCGAAATCGGCATGTCATAGGGTACCGCATATACATCCAGGTCATCATAATGCACCAGCATAGTATCTTCCCGGCGCGGAACGAGGAAAGGATAACCCCATTCCATCCATGAATCCGGATATTCTTTTTGAAAACCGTTCTCAATTTCCTGTCTGAAAAGACCGTAACGATAAAGAAGGCCATGACCGATGACCGGCATATTCATTGTCGTAGAAGAATCCATGAAACAGGCAGCTAGTCTGCCTAAACCACCGTTACCCAGTCCGGGATCGCGCTCTTCCTCAAGCAGGCTGAAGAAATCATATCCCATCTCTTCAACAAATTCTTTAACAGCTTCACGGATACCCAAATTGATTAAATTATTTTCCAGGCTGCGTCCGACTAGAAATTCTGCTGAGAAATAATGGACCTGGCGGTTGTCGCGGTATAGCTCCCGTGTTTTTTCCCAGTTCGGAGAAAGAAGCTCCATCACTGTTCGGGAGAGCGATTGATAAAATTCATATTCACTGGCATTCTCAAAGCCCTTGCCATATTCTGAATACAGATGTGATAACATGTGTTCTTTAAATTTTATTTTATCCATATTAATTACCTCTCATAAACCGAAGCTATTATAGCAGAAAAGTTCATTCTAACAATTAACATAAATTGACCACTACTGACAGCTGCCGGCAGTAAATATTCGCTCTGGCTGATGAAAACTTGTTCAGACTAGAAGTATGAATGTACTACATATTTTATTCTTTACAATATTGATCAAGCTGAACTACGACGACATTCTTAGCAAGTCCTGTCAGCTTGTTGATTTTGTCATTCTGGCTGCGCTTATATTGTATCTGCGCAGAGCAGATCTCTTTTTACTTAATAAATATCCGCAATTTTTGTGGCGGCTTACTGTCTTTACATATTTTCTTCCTTTGATCTTAACTGCCGCCTACTGCATCTTACCCTTTTTAAGATCAAATCTGGGTGAAGGAGATATTCTATACCTATATGCAGTTGCACCTCTAGTTCCCGGTATTGGGGGATTCCGGCTTTTATTCATTGCCAGTCTTCTGGCACTCCCCTTTGCTCTTTTTAACCATTTCAGGCTAAGGAGAAACTCTGAAACAGAAACTTCAGACTACTTCTTCCCTTTCATTCCCTTTCTCACTCTTGCAATCTTTATTATTAACTGCTGACCGGAAAATTAACTGACTGGCCTGCTGCCTGCCAAAGAATTAAACTAGTATACTAATGTTATTGTAAAGAACACTAGCATATAGTTTTCAAGCAAACTTAGCTGCAGGCCAGCTCCGGATGAGGTAAAAGAATGTCAGACAAACAGAATTCAGCTAAAAATGACAGTTTAATTGTTCTTGATCAGCAAGCTGACGATTTGATGAAGGAAAGAACAGAAGCTCAGCGTTTGCAGTATGTACCTGCGGTAATAGCCCAGCTCTTAGCTGTCCTGCTTATGGCATTTACTCTGCTGGAAAACTTCTTCACTGCTTTCTCCTTGTTTAGCCAGCCAGCCAGCTGGACAACTCTTGCTCTGAGACAGGTAATATACTTTGGCGTGATTCCCCTGCTGGTACTTGTAATTGTTCTCTTAATTTATAAACCATCACCATCTCTAGTTTCCAGGCATAAGGAAGCGCCGCTCAGTCTCGCGTCTGCACTTTTGCTGGGGCTTGTGTCAGCATTTGCATATTACATTTTGATTGAGCAGCTCTATCGAATAGGCCTGATTAATCAAGTGAGCAATTACTTGCCATCTTCCCTGACTATATTTAGCCCATTTTTACGCATTTCCGCTGGCAGAACTCTGGCAGCCCTGATCTTCACCGTGTTTCTGCCGACAATCTGTCTGACACCTTTGCTCCTGGGCCTTTTTCTGACCCCTCTGCTGGGAAGTGAACGCCGCTTGCTCTCGCTTAGCCTCACTTGTCTTCTGGGAGCCTTGCTGCCACTTGATAGCGCTGCCTTTTTTGCCTACTTGTTACTGTGGACTATTTTGAGTCAAATTTACCTGGCAGGCAGCGGACTAATCACAGCAGCCCTTGCCTGTGGCGGCTATATGACTACACTGCTTTACGCACCAACAATATTTAATCTGCTCAGTAACCGTCTAATCGCCTGGCAATCAACATCTAAGCTTCAGGGAACTCTTCTGGTCTTTGCTTTATTGCTGATTGTCCTGATACTGGGTCTTCCTGGTGTATTTCATTTTAACTTGCTTAATCGCGAACAGCGTCGTCATCAACTTGCTCTATCTTTGCAGC
This sequence comes from Clostridiales bacterium DTU032, assembly GCA_001512745.1. GTDB lineage: Bacteria > Bacillota > Clostridia > Saccharofermentanales > DTU023 > DTU032. The sequence continues at coordinate 3,095 of LFSM01000036.1, read as the reverse complement.
CGCACATGTTGAAACATTTAGAAAAAACCAAGCATCGCTCAGTACTTTCCTGGCTTTTGATTATAATTGCTGTGATCTTACTGCTGGCAGTCTTGCTGGCTGAGCATTTAATCTGATTTATTTTCGTATGCTTCCATATATCTGGAAGTCTTCTCAGCATGCTCCTCGTATGTAAAGGAGAAATCTGTCGTCCCCTCTCCGGTAGCAGTGAAGAAGAGATATCGTTCTGCTCCGGGCCAGGTCCGTTCAGTTGCCGGCCATAGTACTGCCTCAATGGCTACTGCACCCGGAGAATTGATGGGACCCGGGGGCAATCCAGTAAAATAATAAGTATTATATGGATTGTCGGCATACTCCTGAAGTTCATCAGCACTCATCCATATTTTGGCTTCTTTGCCATCTCTTACCCGCAGATAATTCACCGTAGGTTCAGCTTCAAGAGGCATGTCCGCATTCATCCGATTGATGAATACACGGGCAATTTTGTTCATTTCAGAAATAGTACCTTCAACTTGTACGATTGAGGCAAGATTAATAGCATCATCCAAGGTCATCCCCTGTTGTTTGGCCCTTTCGTAATATTTTCCCTCAGCAATTTTAGCCTCCGTATTATTCAGGAGAATTCGTAGGATTTGCTGCTCTGTAGAATTGATATCGAAGAGATAGGTATCAGGCCAGAGATAGCCTTGCAGGATCCAGTCTCGTTCAGGACGCTCTTCAATACCGGAAATAAAGGAATACTCTGTAAAAAGAGATGGCCGCATTACCAGAGCATCCAGAATATCCGGGCTAAAACGCATGCCTGCTTCGACCATGGCGTCCCTCATCTGTTCATAGGTCATGCCTTCATAAAAAGTAAGGGAAATCTGCTTAGGCTGCCTGGTTAAGATCAGCATCATCTCGTCATAACTCATATCGGGCAGCAAATAATGAGTGCCATATTGGTACTGGCCGTCAAAACCGTTGAACTTGGAAATAAGCTTGTAGGCAAAGGTGTTTTTTATTAAGCCTGCTTCTTTCAACACCTCGGCAATATCATCAGTATTGGATTGCTGGGCAATATAAATCTCGACAGCACCTTTGCTATCGGCGGTAATCGGAGACTTTCCCTCTCTGTCAAAGCTCTCTGACAAGGCATCCAGCCTTTGGTTCTGTTCATTTACATAACGGAAGCCCAGAAAAAAACCTACCAGAACTGCGACAATCAAAAGTACAATGATCCCAAGAAATAACAGAGTTTTTCTAACTTTTCGCGGCATTTATATTCCTACAACTTATCAAGAGTATATTATTATTGCTTAGATAAACTATGTTCTGTATTATACATCGCTGAAATTAAGTGGTCAAAATTAGTCTTTACTCACCAGGTGTTACTACCGACTTGGATTCATCGCGTGCAGCTTTACCCTTCCAACGTAGAGTCAAAGGGGTGCCCTTGAAGTCGAAATTTTCACGTAAGCGATTTTCCAGATAACGTTCATAGGAAAAATGCAAAAGCTTGATGTCATTAATAAAGAAAAGAATCGTGGGCGGTGCAACACCGGTCATTGTAGCGTAGTAAATCTTTAGCTGGCGTCCTTTATGCTGTGGAGCAGGGTGCATAATAACTGCATCAGCTATAACATCATTTAACAGGGAGGTCGGCATACGGCGGTGATAAGCCAGATGCACTTCTTCAATTGTTTGCCAGAGTTGATCAATACCCTCACCTGTTTTTGCAGACAAAAATACTACAGGAGCATAAGTCATAAAGTTGAAGCGCTGGCGAATGTTCTGTTCATATTCCATGCGTTGCTGGGCAGACTGAGTCATCAGATCCCACTTATTAACAACAAATATCGATGCCTTGCCTAGCTGGTGTGACATTCCGGCAACCTTTGTATCCTGACTGGTGAGGCCTTCAACTGCATCAATCATTATTAAGGCAATTTCACAGCGTTCAACAGCTCTTTTCGTTCGCAAGGTGCTGACATATTCAATAGAGTCATCGATTTTACTTTTGCGCCTCAGGCCTGCAGTATCGATAAAACGATATATCTGATCCTTATGCTCAATATCACTGTCCAGTGAGTCACGCGTTGTACCGGGAATATCGGAAACAATGCTGCGCTCCTCACCCAGAAGTTTATTGGCTAAAGATGACTTGCCGGCATTAGGGCGCCCTAGAATCGCTACGGGTATGTGATCGAAACCACCACTATAATCAATATTTTCAGGGAAATCTTTTATTATTGTATCCAGCAGCTCAGACAGGCCCAGTTTGTGGGTAGCGGAAATAGCAATCGTATCTGCAAAGCCCAGTTCATAAAAGGAGTAAAAATCAGGTGGAGGATCACCGGGAACATCGACCTTATTGACTGTACATACTACTGGTTTTCCACTCTTGCGTAGTCTTTTAGCGATATCATGATCAATATCGGAAATGCCCATATTGATATCTGTTACAAAACAGATTACATCTGCCATTTCGATAGCAATATCAACCTGTTGGTGCATCAAATCCTGCAAGTTGTCTTTAGATCCAGTCTCAATGCCACCGGTATCAATCAGCACAAAGTCATGACCCGCCCAGTCAGCGTCAGTCATAATACGGTCGCGGGTAACACCGGGATTTGGCCCGACAATGGCCAGCCGCTTTCCGGCCAGCGCATTGAATAGGGTTGATTTTCCAGTGTTAGGTCTGCCTACAATTGCTAATATCGGCTTTTTCATCAAGTTCACATTTTTCTTAACATGAAAAAGCAACGAGCCTGTGGCACGCTGCTCCATTCACGAAAAAGGTCAGATTAATTATTCTTCTGAGCTTACTACTTGTCTTCCCTTGTAATATCCACAATTCTTACACACCATATGTGATGCTTTCAGTTCATGACACTGCGGACACTCGGTAAGATTCGGAGTTGCTCTCTTTTTCCAGTTAGCGCGACGTGAGCGTGTTCTCTGTTTTGAAGATTTCCCCTTAGGAACAGCCATATATGCCACCTCCCATTAATAGTTCTTTATTTTCAAATGTGTTAATTTCTTTAAGTTATTGCTTTTATGCCTGTAGCATTATGAAGGATGTGATCATTCTTGTCAAATATCTATGCTGCTTT
>LFSM01000073.1 GCA_001512745.1 Clostridiales bacterium DTU032 | reverse complement strand
CCAAAGGTCAGGACGGAGAATTCGAAGTAGCCGCCGTCGTTGGTGACAGTCTCGATCAGGTTGCCCTGAACACCAGAAGCGTCCGATTCATACAGGCTGAAGGAGAACTCGCCATCGACGAGTGCCCGGCCTTCGAGAGTCTTGATACCATCGAGGTCAAGGTCGATGCCTTCAGCTTGGTAAGTATTGTTAAAGGCTATTGCCTCTACTTCAAGCCAGGCTTCTTCTTCATCAACGAAAACCATATAGGTCAGTTCGTCAATTTCCATGGCGCCTGCCAAGTCATCGACAATAACGACTTTGATCAGGTACTCGGTCAGGTCGTAATCAACGCCACCTAGAGTGCCTTCAACTTCCTTAATCAGGTAGTAGTAGGTACCCTGATCACCATGACCAAAGGTCAGGACGGAGAATTCGAAGTAGCCGCCGTCGTTGGTGACGGTCTCGATCAGGTTGCCCTGAACACCAGAAGCGTCCGATTCATACAGGCTGAAGGAGAACTCGCCATCGACAAGCGCCCGGCCTTCGAGTGTCTTGATACCATCGAGGTCAAGGTCGATGCCTTCGGCTTCATAAGTGTTATTGAAGGCTATTGCCTCTACTTCGAGCCAGGCTTCTTCTTCATCGATGAAAACCATATAGGTCAGTTCGTCAATTTCCATGGCCCCTTCTAAATCGTCGACAATAACGACTTTGACCAGGTACTCGGTCAGGTCGTAATCAACACCGCCCAGAGTGCCTTCAACTTCCTTAATCAGGTAATAGTAGGTACCCTGATCACCATGGCCAAAGGTCAGGACGGAGAATTCGAAGTAGCCGCCGTCGTTGGTGACAGTCTCGATCAGGTTGCCCTGAACACCAGAAGCGTCCGATTCATACAGGTTGAAGGAGAACTCGCCATCGACGAGCGCCCGGCCTTCGAGTGTCTTGATACCATCGAGGTCAAGGTCGATGCCTTCAGCTTGGTAAGTATTGTTGAAGGCTAGTCCCTCTACTTCAAGCCAGGCTTCTTCTTCATCGATGAAAACCATATAGGTCAGTTCGTCAATTTCCATGGCGCCTGCTAAGTCGTCGCTAATAACAACTTTAACCAGGTGCTCGGTCAGATCGTAATCAACACCGCCCAGAGTGCCTTCAACTTCCTTAATCAGGTAATAGTAGGTACCCTG
>LFSM01000041.1 GCA_001512745.1 Clostridiales bacterium DTU032 | reverse complement strand
CCATGGTCAACCGTTGAATAAGTTTTTTCACAGTCTTCACAATAGGTGACGGCTTTGATCTCCTCAATCTTCAGCTCAGCGTCCGCTAAGAGCTCGCTGCGCTTGACGGCCCATTGCCAGCAGTCAGTAAGATAAAAATCAATGACACCTGAGACTTCTCCCAGCTGTACAGTGACAGCAGAGACAGACTCCAGTGAGTTGTCTCTGCCGACTTCCTCCACACTCTTTATGATGTGGAATACAATTCCTAGTTCATGCATCGCTCTTACTTACCCTTTTTAGGACTGAAGGTAATTTTAAGCTGACGTTTGAGCATATAAGGCAAAATAGATTTCATCTTTTCTTCAGCGACAACCATCTTGCTGCATTCCGGACGTTCACGATATAGGTGAATCGCATCGAACTCGCATTTGGTTGTACATACACCGCAACCGATACATTTATTCTGATCGACGACAGATGTTCCGCAGTCGAGACAACGAGCAGTTTCGATCTTGACCTGTTCTTCCGTGAAGACTTTGCGTCCGTCGCGGAAGCTATGAATGTTGTTGATACTCTTGTCGATTGCAGCTTTCTGGCGTGGCGCCTTATCGTATTCGCCGATCACGAGATTATCCTTGTCCAGTTCGATGTAATGACGGCGGTCACGGCCGATGGTCAGGCTGGAGTTTGGCTGTACAAAGCGGTGCAGGCTTTCTGCTGCTACTTTACCGGCTGCAATCGCGTCAATGGCAAACTTGGGTCCGGTATAAACGTCGCCGCCGACAAAGATGTCAGCTTCTGCTGTCTGATAGGTGAAGGCATCAGCCATTACGGTGCCGCCGCCTCTGAGTTCAACCTTACTGCCATCGAGCAGTGAGCCCCACTCAACACTTTGTCCGATACTGAGGAAGACATTATCACAGTCTAGCGTCATCAGTTCGCACTCGTCATATGAGGGGTTGAAGCAACCTGTTTCGTCACATACGGAGGTACAGCGCTTGAGGACAATGCCTTTGACCTTGCCGTCTTCAACCAGGATCTCTTTAGGTCCCCAGCTGCAGTCGATTTTGACGCCTTCTTCAAGCGCCTCGGCTACTTCTTCATCTGTAGCAGGCATGGTCTCGAAATCTTCCAGACAGAACATCAAGACTTCATCTGAACCGCAGCGCAGGCTGGTGCGGGCGACGTCAATGGCGACGTTACCGCCAC
>LFSM01000047.1 GCA_001512745.1 Clostridiales bacterium DTU032 | reverse complement strand
CAAAGCAAAGTGTGGGATATCAACGGTGAAGAGATGCAGCTGGCCTTACGTTGTTCAGAACAAAAGAACTAGCTTATGACTAAGGACAATTCCAGGACGCAGAGAGACCGGCTCCTTACGATGGTGCAGGGAGCCGTTATCGCGTCCATTTATCTGGTGGCGACCTTTTTAACCTCTGCCATCAGCTTTGGTATGATACAGTTCCGCATTTCAGAAGCACTGGCAGCCTTAGCCTTACTTTTCCCCGGTGCACCCCTTGGTCTCTTTGCGGGCTGCCTTTTGGCAAATCTGCTTAATCCGGCCAGCCTGGGAGTGGTGGACATACTGGGCGGCAGCCTTGCCACCGGTATTGCGGCCCTGCTGACATATCGTCTGGGGCGCAGCTACCGTAAGAAACTGCAGCATTATTATCAGAACAGAGAAAAGGCAGACCGGCCCCCGATGATGGCCCGCCTGATACCGCTGTCCTTGCCGGTAATAATTAATGCCCTGATTGTAGGTACTTATTTACCTTTTCTAATCCAGGGAGCAGAACCGACACTGGCAGTCGTACTCCTGTCGGTGCTTTCTATTTTCATTTCGCAGGCAATAGCTGTCTATGCTCTTGGTCTGCCGCTGCTGCTTGCCATGGAGTGTACTCCGGCTGCTTTTGACGCAGTAAAGTATGAGGAATAAAGTGCCACATTATTTTGAAGCAAATGAAAATGCCCCGCATTCATATCAAAAGATCGAAGCGAAATTTGAGGGAAAGGATTTTACCTTTCTTACAGATTCACATGTCTTTTCGCGTGAAGCTGTTGATTATGGCAGTTCGCTGCTAATTTCAACTATCCTGGCGCAGGAAAAGAACAGAAAACTGCGTTTGCTGGATTTGGGAACGGGGATTGGAGTAGTCGGCATAGTGCTTGCTTCTTTACGCCCGGCTTTCGAACTGGTCATGACTGACGTCAATAGTCGTGCACTGGCATTGGCAAAGAAAAACGCAGCGGAGCTGAAACAGAAAAAACCGGAAATAATTCTCTCGGATGGTCTGGAAAATGTAAGTGGGGATTTTGATCTGATCGCTCTAAATCCACCGATCCGCGCTGGAAAGAATACCGTGTACCGCCTGTATCGGGAGGCTGCCGCACATATGACTGCGGACGGTGTTCTCTATATAGTGATCCGTGTCAAACAAGGGGCCAAGTCAACGCAGACTGAGCTGGAGAATTTGTTTGAGCAGGTTGAGTTACTCGAAAGATCTAAGGGTTACCGCATACTTCGCGCCAGGCTGCCAAAATGCTAAGATAAAGTTAGTTTCTCTCTTGTCATGAAGGAGGATGAATACATGTCTGTCATATCAATTACAGCTTTGGGCCAGGATAGTCATCGCTTTGTTCTGGAAATAGAAAAAGCCGAAGGCAGACCTTTACTGCTTGGAGGGATCGAAATCTGCGGAGCACCTGCCCTGGCAGGCAACAGCGATGCGGATGTGGTATTACATGCACTCTGCAACGCTATCTCCGGTCTTTCCGCTCAAGCTATTCTTGGTAAAAGAGCGGACGAACTCTGTGCTTCCGGTATACGTGACAGCAGAGTATATGTGCGCGAAGCTCTGGCGACTTTGTCTGATGATGTCAGGCTGCTGCATCTTTCATTCGCTATCGAAGCAGCCAGGCCTTACCTCTCTGACTTTATACCCGACATGCGTGAATCTATTTCTGCGCTGGTGGATTTGCCCCTGACTTCAGTTGCAATCACGGCGACCAGTGGAGAAAATCTGACTCCTTTTGGCCGCGGCGAAGGTATTCAATGCTTTTGTCTGGCTTCTGCAACAAAGACTTTAACTGACTGATAAATTTCCCTTCAATAGTTACAAATAAGAAACAAATTATCAAAAAACGAACATAAGCTCTTTATTTCCTCAGCGTTTTCCCCTATAATATAAAAACGAACAAACATTCTTAAAAGGAAAAGAGAGTATGCGTGCCATTTTGCATTCCGATTTAAATTGTTTTTTCGCCAGCGTTGAGCAGCTCTATCATCCTGAGCTGGCGCGCGGTCCCATGGCAGTGTGTGGTGACCCGGACAAGCGTCATGGTATCATTCTGGCAAAAAATGAGCAGGCTAAGGGTCTTGGCGTTAAAACCGGGGAAGCTATCTGGGAGGCCCGGCAGAAATGCCCTGATTTGATCTTGCAACCGGCTCATGGATATCTGTATGTACGCTGTTCAGACCTGGTTCGTTCGATTTATGAGGAATATACAGATCTGGTTGAGCCTTATGGCCTGGACGAGTGCTGGCTGGATGTAAGCGATAACCTGCAGCCACCTGTCCGTATCGCTGAGGAAATACGCCGGCGAGTGCGGGAAGAGCTGGGCCTGACTGTTTCCATCGGTGTCAGCTACAACAAAGTTATGGCCAAACTGGGCAGCGATTATAAGAAGCCGGACGCAGTTACCATCATCAGGCCGCAGGATATCAGAACTATGGTCTGGCCTTTGCCTTTGTCCGCTCTTTTCTATTGCGGACCACACACCGTGCGTAAACTGGCGCGCATTAATATACGGACCATTGGTGATTTAGCCCAATGTGAAGCCGGTTATATTCGAAAAATTTTAGGCAAGAACGGCCTGGGTTTGTGGAATTTTGCCAATGGTGTTGATTCTTCAGAAGTACGTCCTTCCGGAGAACAGGAAGATATTAAATCAGTTGGCAACAGCACAACCTTGCCCTCTGACTTGCACAACAGGGATGAGGTAAAGCGAACATTTCTGCGCCTGGCTGACAAGGTAGCATCACGTTTGCGCAAAGCAAATATGGTATGCCGTGGTGTGCAGATTTATGTGCGTGATACGGAGTTGCTGTCAATAGAGCGGCAGAGCAAACTATACATGTCGACCTGTGTAACCAAGACTTTGTACGAACAGGCAATGCAATTGTTTGATGAGCACTATTTCTGGCAGCGGCCGATCCGCTCTCTGGGTTTGAGAGCTATAGACCTGATGGAGCTGAAAGAGGATCGTCAGCTCTCCTTTCTGACGGAATTTAAGGAGGAGGAGCGTTGGCGCGAGGCAGAGACCGCTATAGATATAGTCCGTGAACGTTATGGGAATGAAGCTGTCACACGCGATTTTCGCTATTGCCGCGGATCAGATAATCATGCAGTGGCTTCCGAACTATACCGCTCTAAGGACAAGACAGGCAGATTGGCGGACAAACATGTTTTGCCCCTGGGTTTTCAAGCTCTCAAGGAGTGAAGGAGGCTGATTTGTGCTAAGACGGGTTTATATTGATGTTCTGGCTCAATTTCATGGCGGACGCGTGCGCCCTGTCAGCCTGACTTTGGAGGATGGGCGCCGATATGTCATAGATCGTATAACTGATGTGAGGAGAGCACCATCCAAATCAGGTGGTGCCGGCTTGCGCTATACCTGTGTGATTCTGGATCGTGAAGTAGCACTTTATTTTGACGAATGGGAAAATGTCTGGTGGTATGATAGCCGGAAGTGAGTAATTCCGGCCTAGTTGGTCAGACTAATACGGAAGAGTGCATCCCAGGAAATGATCTGCTCTTCCATGGTGGCAAGTTCATGCTGCAGGAAGGTTATTTCTTCATCATCGGGAAGAGTGCTCCGGGTTCCGTCAGTCCAGACAGGCAGGGGAATAGAACGATAAACGTGCAAAAGGGCATAGGCAGCTCTATAAAATCTGCGTGGATCCAGGTCCCGTATACCGGCAAAAAACTCCTCTGTTTTACCGAAGACGACGGCACGGGGTAAAGCGCTGATTACAGTCTCAACATCAGTTAATCCCGGTTCATTGTTTGAAATCAGATCCTGAGTGCTGGAAATACTTCTCAGGTAAACCCGCATTTCACGGTAGAGAGCATAGCCCCGCTTGGTAAAGGTAAGTTGCTTTTTGCCGCTGATAATCAATAAAAGCCCGGGCAGGAGCAGGATGAGCGGCCAGGCAGATCTGGTATAAGTAGTAAAAAACAAAGCCAAAACAATATCGATCAATCCTAAAATCTGGAAGCTCAGTCGCTTGAATACGGTCAGGATATTATTTACCCAGCCCAGTTGACGAAAGTCATTTAAGACCAGCTCCTGAAAAGATTTGTAGCGTTCCTGAAAGTCACGGTGTTTCTGCATGCTGCGTGTTTCACGTCGCAGTCGCTGGGCAGCCAGCACCGGATTAGGATCTTCTGTAGGATCAAACAGCCACTGTAAAAGATAGGCCTCCCAGGTGGTAAAGTTGGAAAAGTCATCCCTGCCAGGATAATTCCAGACAATAATCTCATCTTCCCAGGTTAGTTCGCGTTTGTTCATTAAACTGAGCAGACTGCTCAGAATATCGCGTCCATCATTTTTTTTGCCCATTAATATCTTCAGATATACTTCCGGAGTGAGAGAAATTTCCAGAGAGTGGTCACGTTTACTATGGAGCCAGGGTAAACGTCGTAAAAAGGCAATAAGCAACCAGATCAGGAAACTGAAAATACTGAAGGTAATTATAATAGGCGGCAAGAACTGACGCATGCGCGTGCGGTTGTGGAGGCCGGTGATTTGCCCCTGAGCTTCTTTCAGACGTTCAGAAATAGGTTTTTGACTTGTTGTGTCAGTCAGCGTGGAAAAAGCGCTGCGGGGAGCGGTTATGAGAAGTCCTGTTTTATTTTCCACCGTAAGATGACCCTGAGAGCGATACATGATTGAGTTTTCAGTTTTGTTCAGCTCAACAAAGGGGGTTGAAGAAACTGTTACAGCTTGCATATCTGCAATGGACAAATTAGCAGGTAGTTGAATGGACCAATCAGCAGAAGAGACTTTCTGGCCCACCGGAAGAGATGACATGGGTCCCTCCATGATGGCCAGGGCATCCCGCTTGGTAACTCCGCGGTTCCATTCATAGGAAATATGGATGTTGTGCTCACCCGGGCTGAGGGGGAGATTCAAAGTCAACCTGGTCTCCCTCAAAGTCGAGCTGCTGCGATAGGAAAAATTCTGAGCAATGGTCTCGTCATAGGGGGGGATTAAAACAAAATTTTCACTTATACCAGAGCCGAAATACTCCAATGTTTGCAATTGGGAGTGCCCTTCTGTTGGATTGCGCAAGATGACAGGCAGCTGTTCAATGTTATTCAAGACAGTGAAACTAATAGTTTCATCCACAAGGACGCGACCATCCTGCAATAAGCGAACGTTTACCGAGTCGCGGTTAAAGACTATATCCTGCCCACTGTCTGAACTAGCTTGTGAAAGGGAGCCACTACTGAGAAAAACAAACAGGAAAACAAGAGACAGGATTATAAAGAGAAATAGCCTGTCCCTGGATACTAGTCTTTTAGCGTCATGCTTCAGCCCCACATGATCTCCTTAATATAAATGTATATGACTGTCTGCAGCAAAAATTTATCTACATATCATGATATAACAGTTTCAGCATTTATTTCCATTGCTACTCTTACTGACTAGCAGACAAAATCAGCCTGCATAATTTAAGCAAATCACAGTTGGCAAAGAATTCTGTCCGGAGAGTGGCCTTGCTTTACCAACTGATTATTTTAGCTCTTGACTGGTCAGCCAGTTGACCTTGAAAAAATCATAACGTATACTGTGATTTGTTGTAGATCAGAAGGTTTGCACAGATTACACTGTGAGGGGAGTTGATTTAATTTGGCTGAAATTCGTGTCAAGGACAACGAAACC
>LFSM01000108.1 GCA_001512745.1 Clostridiales bacterium DTU032 | reverse complement strand
TTTTTTAACGGCCAGATAAGCAAAGACATCGATCATCAAATCTTCTGCTTCATGGACATCATGGATATAGCGATGGATGTAAAGGGTCAGGCGTGTACCGTAACGATCGATCAAATCGCTTAAGCCGTCTTCATCGCCTTCCAGATATACACGATAGAGAGTTTCATCATCCTGCACTGGCTTTCCCCTTATAGGCCATTCCAGCCTCTACCACAATTAAACACTGTGAGGGGGGAGGATTCAAGCTGGGGATGGGGAATAGCTGGTTTTGGTGGATGGAACTGAGTCAATGGCCCATGCTGTACTCTCCTTTATTAAAAAGTTTACCTGATGTGTCCAACTTTTGGGGATTAAGATCAGGTTTCCAATAGTCTTCATTGTAGTATTGGCATATATTTGCAAGATATAATTTAGGAGGTTCAAAAGAATTTGGTTCTCCGACAAATTCACAAAAATATATCTAAGATCTGCAACCACGATAACTTAACAACTGAAGTGCCTGGCACCGGAATTTCTTGAGAACAAGCTTCTAGAAAAGCGTGGATATAGCTTTGTTTAGGTTTGATGAACTATATATTTTTGCCATTTCAATGCTTAAGAGATTGAAAAAATTTACTTTCACGAAAACTCAAACTAGTCGTCCTCAGATTCTCAACCACGATAAACTAAGAACTAAAATGCTTTGCACCGGCATCATTAAAGAGCCCAAAGCTTTTAGATTGTGGAGTTACTCACGAACTATGTCTCGATGCAGCGATGTTTTGAGGGTATACTTTAAAGAAATGCGCTTCTCTAATCTTGCGAAAAAAGCCATTATAAAAACAAAATTTTCGAAGAATTGATGCGTAAGGAGAGGCAAAATGGCAAATGTGAAGAGATTCAAATCGCTCGATGCCCTGCAATCGGTGGTGAATGTTGTAAATGAAGCAGGCGAAGCTCTCAAAGATAAAAAACGCACGATAGCCAATAGTACCATCCCTGATGTTTTAGCAGCGGCATTGGGTGCCGGTATAGGAGGTGTTGCCTCTTTTGCTGCACTTTATGGTTTGGGCGTTGTTGGATTAAGTGCAGCAGGGATAACATCCGGATTGGCTGCAGCTGGCGCTGTTGTGGGCGGCGGAATGGTTGCTGGCATATTTATCTTAGCTGCTCCTATTGCTGCTTTAGCTGCGGGAGGCGTCGGAATTGCTTCGGCAATTAAGCGAAAACAACTCAAGCAAGAAAAAGAAAGACTTCTTAAAGCCGCTATAGAAAAACATCATGCTATTGTAGAAGCTTTAAAAAGTGAAGTTGATGTTACCAAAGAGCGGGCAGACTATCTTAACAGCCTTAATATTCTGCTTAAACAAGCAATTAAAGACCTAAGAGCGGATTTAGGCGTGGAGGCAGCTTAATGTCGATGCATCCACTAAATAAAGGCGAAAAAGATATACTCAAGGTTTTAAAGAACGAAATTGATTATGCGAAGAACACACCATCACTCGAAGTTACAAAACGAACTCTGGACACAAATATCTCAGAGAGCGAAGCTTTACTAAGATCTCTGGGATGTGATGAAGAGCTGAGTAATATAGAAGTTCTGCCTAATGAAAAGCAGCTCAAAGCTATTATGATTCGCTCCTTTGATGAGCTGTTTTTAATGGCCAACCAAAAATATCCTGATGAAATTGGCTTAGAGGATATTTTTTCAAAAGAAGAACTGGCGGAAAACGCTGGGTACATCAGGCAACTTAACGCCGAATTTGATGCAGTTCATAAGTTGGATGTGATTGATGTCACAATTCCAGCAGTTGCAGGAATTCTTAGCGGAACAATTGACTGCATCTTTGGAGGCTTTGCAAAGGATGAGAAGGGTCGAAACGTTCCAGGCACTATGTCAGAATTTGTAAGTAAGCTTTTTAACAAAGTTTTGCCTGCCGACAGAATAAAGGAACTGGAAAATCTTGCAAAAGTCCCATACGATGCCCTAAATTTCGATAACAAAGGGAATGTAATAGTCTCGGAGCTTGTCAATGGATTAAGCCCTATTTTTCATCATGAAGTTGTACTTGGACACGACCCTATTCTTGGCTTCATTTTTGGCGTGTTGGATATGCTACGCGGTACAGTAACAACGCTAGATTTTGACGGAAGATTCCTCATACAAACAGCTGAAGGTTTTAGTGATAGAAAAGCGCGCAATATATTTGAGGCAATAGCTAGAGTTTTTCTTCATCTACTATCTGATGTGAATGGCTCGGCAAAGGCAAAGAATGGTGGTATGGGTCTGCCGGTTCCGTTTATGGCCCTGTTCAATAAATTACAATTCGGGAAAATCGGCGACAATGATACTATTTCAGAACTGGTCAAAGGCATGTTTTATCAAGGTTATGACTTCAGGCACTTTTGCTCAATGTCGATTCCTGTGATGATTGTCGAGGTTATTGTTCGCGTATCATATTTTGCTAAGCGTCTTCACGAGGGTTATTCGTTTTCTGAAGCTTTACCGATAGGAACTGATCACACTAAAAAGCCTAAACTTAGCACGATGCTGTATATTGCACATTCAACAGCCACAGTAATTAACGCTGGAAAGGTTGCCTTTTCAAGCAATCCTTTGAATATAAATTACCCACAATGGCTTTCATTTGCGAGGCTTTCAATTAAGCAGCTTAAATGGACCTTGGTAAGAAAACCTATCCTCCGAGACAAATATGTAATGGGAATAATAAAAGGTAATTGGGACATACTTTCAGAAAACATCGATGAGTTGTGGGAAGAATATACGGATAGCGCAGTCATTGTCTACACATAGTGGAACACCAAAAGAAAGAATCTTGCAGATTGGTTTTGAGTGTCAGACTTGCATAAAACCTGTCCAGCTGTTTTGTTAATTTCAGACGCCACTCTTATGGGGAGTATGCCATAGACACTTGAGCTGTCTTTGTCACACTCTGCAATAATCTATTATTGATCAAATGAACAGGCGGGTGCAACGAGTTGATCAGATTCTGCTAGAT
>LFSM01000125.1 GCA_001512745.1 Clostridiales bacterium DTU032 | reverse complement strand
CAGCTCCTGCCAAGTGCTGCAGGACAGTTGATTTTCCAACCTGACGCGCTCCGGTCACAAGAAGAACAGGAAAATTCTCTGTGGCAGAAAGAATTTGTTTTTCCATATGCCGGGCGATGTACATGATTAACCTCCTGATATCTGCTTCATGATAACATGATTCCCGATTATATGGAATTGCATTCCGTATTATATGGCATGCATAATCCAGATTAGGCCAAATGTCGGCAGTGGATCCTCCCGGCTAATTGTCGCTCAAGCTGTACTTCATACCGGGAGACAAGGGCAGATACTCTATATCCTCACGTGCAGCCAGAATGTCGATGGCTCTTTGACCGGTACAATGTGATAAGGCAAAGCTGGTAATGCCCTCTCCAACCATCAGGTCGACAGTTTCCGTAATTTCAGATTCACTGAAATCCATCAGGTGGGCACCACCGAAAACTGTAAGAATATCCTTTTTAAAACGTTGTTTAACAGTATGAATAATATTGAGGATGCCCGGATGTGAACAACCCAGGATCA
>LFSM01000104.1 GCA_001512745.1 Clostridiales bacterium DTU032 | reverse complement strand
TCTTGTGACCGGAGCGCGTCAGGTTGGAAAATCAACTGTCCTGCAGCACTTGGCAGGAGCTGGGCGTGAATATGTAACTTTGGACGATCCTTTGGAGAGACAGCTCGCCCGGGAGCAACCGCAACGCTTTTTGCAGCTGCACCGGGCTCCGGTATTGATTGATGAAATTCAATATGCACCTGAACTCTTCCCCTATATAAAGATGGAAGTTGATCGGAGGCAAGAAGATGGCTTGTACTGGCTCACCGGTTCTCAAGTATTTGCCTTGATGAAGAATGTACAGGAATCGCTTGCTGGCAGAGTTATGGTTTTGCGTCTGCAGGGGATCTCACAAAGTGAGGAGATCGGTATTCGGCACAAACCTTTTCCATCACAACTTGAAGACATGCTTGACCTATCTAAAAACCCTGCTGTACAGTCTCTCTTTTCCAGCCTGAATCAACGGATCCTCAGAGGTTCCTTTCCGCGCTTATTGACGCATCCGGACTTAAAGGCAACAGATTTCTTTTCATCGTATGTACAAACCTGGTTGGAACGGGATGTGGCGGAAATAACGAATATTATGGATACTGGAGCTTTCCTGCAATTTGTGCGACTGCTGGCAACTCGTATTGGTCAGGAGCTCAACAAGGCAGATTTAGCAAAAGTCATCCAGGTAGATGCAAAAACGATAGGCCGCTGGTTGAATGTCCTTGAAGCTTCAGCAATGGTTTTTTTACTCCCTGCCTGGTCGCGGAATATCGGGAAAAGATTGATTAAACGGCCTAAAGTCTATTTCCTTGACAGCGGACTTGCTTCTTATCTCATTGGAATTGAGTCAGAGGCTCAGCTCTCTTCAAGCCCTCTTTACGGGGCGATTTATGAGAACTGGGTTGTTTCTGAAATCCTGAAAAACAAATGGAATGATGCAAAAGAGCCACACATATATTATTATCGCGATGTCGATCAGAAAGAAATCGACTTGCTTATCGAAAGTGGCGAGCAGATAGTCCCGCTTGAAATTAAAAGTAGCATGTCACCGGCTAATGCTTTTAAAAACTTTTCTGCCCTGGAACCG
>LFSM01000052.1:3479-3879 GCA_001512745.1 Clostridiales bacterium DTU032 | reverse complement strand
AGCTTGTCAGGGAACTGATGCCTTTGTGTCAGCAAGGAGATTACCGGAAAATCCAGCTTAAATTATCAGGAAAGGCAGGAGCAGATAAAAACCAGGTCTTGGCTCCTGCCCCTGAGGAAAACCAGACAGAAGAGGCTAATCGTTTAGCCAGCAGTGATAAGAAGCAGCTGGAGTTGAGCGAAAAACTGCCACATACAGATAAGCAAAGAAAGAAAACTATGAATATATCTGCCGACACTAATAAAATTGAGGAAAATACGCCGGAAGTTCAGGCAAGAGATAAGAAGCGGGCAGGTCTCTTTGGCGGCCTGCGTTCACGCTATCCGCGTGATTTCCAGCAATCGGAAAAAACAGCCGATCTGGTCCTGGAGGATCCCTTCTTCCGCATGGCCTGCCTGTC
>LFSM01000052.1:418-3334 GCA_001512745.1 Clostridiales bacterium DTU032 | reverse complement strand
AAAAAAGTCAATAAGCACAAGGAGTATTTACTACCCGACAAGTGCCGATTGACTTTTGCTGACAAGGCTTATTATTTTGAGGCCAGCAGTTAATTACTTAGTTCCGAATAAACGATCTCCTGCATCTCCTAAACCCGGAAGTATATAGGCGTGCTCGTTAAGTCCATCATCAAGAGCTGCACAATAAATCGGAACATCGGGGTGTGCGGCATGCAAATGCTTAATTCCTTCCGGAGCAGCTATCAGGCAAACAAATTTGATACTGTCAATATCACGCTGTTTGAGAAAGTCCACTGCCGCTACAGCTGAGTTACCGGTAGCAAGCATGGGATCTAGAAGAATAACATCCCTGGTNNGCTACATCATCAGGTAATTTGCAATAATACTCGACGGGTTCTAAGGTTTCCGGATCACGATACAAGCCGATATGTCCTACTTTGGCCGATGGCACCAAGTTAAGCATACCATCCACCATACCTAGTCCTGCCCGGAGAATCGGTACCAGAGCAAGGTCTTTTCCTGCAATCATCTTGCCCGTCATTTTCTCCATTGGTGTTTCGATTTCAACATCTTTCACGCTAAGATCGCGAGTCACTTCGTAGGCCATCAGCATGGCAACTTCATTAACCAGATCGCGAAAATCCTTGGTATTTGTGTTTTTGTCCCGCATCATTGTGATTTTGTGTTGAATCAGTGGGTGATCAAAGATAAAAACATCACCTATCGCTTTTGTTTCGTTCATCAGCTAAATCCTCCTCAGCCTTTGCCTGTGATGTGCACGGTGTGCGGGCAGTTCGAAGATGCCTGAACACCGTACATACTGCTTGAACTTTCTGATCCCTAGTTTAACGCAGAGGAAAGAGGCTGACAACTTGATCTTTAGTAAAAAAAGAAATTTTATACACGATAAAAATAAATATTAATTGCTGCCTGGTCAGGATTTCGGAGATTACTGCGAACAAAAATTCGTTATGGACCGAAAAAAGCTTAAATATTGTGAATAATGTTAATAAGTTTGTGTATAACTCATTAGACAAGGCTTTGCCGGTTTTTGACCTTTGAAAGGCTTTATTTGCGGTATTTTAACAAAAACGTAATATCTTCTACAAACTGCAGAAATATTTGTCTATTGCCTGAAAGCCTTATTACTAGCTAGTTTTCGCTTGTGAATAAGGAATCTCACTTTATTCATTGTCCGTCATACGCGTACAGGCCTGAAGGTCATCATGACAACTTGATTTCTTTTCAGCTTTCTCTGAATAAGAAATAATTCTAGTTAATAATAGTTATAGAGAGTACATGCTAAGGGACCGTTATACAATTTCCTTCTTTTTTTAGCTTTCAGGCCAAAATCACTTTCAAAGTGATCTTCAGCAGTAATCAATGATAAGGAAATCCTGGATTTCTGTTCCCGCAAAGGTTTGGCCAGCCAGCGTCCCAATTCTACTGCCAGTAAGCGGGCTTCTTCAACGTCCTGCATCCTTTCGCCATATGGCGGGTTAGCCAGAAAGAGTATTTCGCGTCCGCCTGTTTGTTCAAGTATTTCTGCAAAATCAAGATTTGTGCTGTCACGTCTTTCAAAATTTATAATCCCGTCAACCTGAGCGGAACGGGCATTGGCCTGAGCAGCTTCAACAGCCTTGGCATCAATATCGAAAGCCCAGAAGCGGCTCTTGTCTCCTGGCTCAATGATAGGCTCTTTGTCCCTGACTTTCCGACGCTGTTCCTTGAAAGCCTGTGGTCCGATTGCCTCAATATCTTCGGCTGCAAAAGTGCGTAGTCTGCCGGGGGCCAGGTCAAGCGCAATCAAAGCCGCTTCAATAATCAAGGTGCCCGAACCGGTAAAAAGGTCAATCACTACTCCATCATGTCTGAGAACATTAGTCAGATATGAGTATTGCAGCAGCGCAGCGGCAGTTGTCTCACGCAAGGGGGCGAGATTGCTTTTTCTGCGGTAAGAACGCTTGTGCAGTGGTTCCCCGCTTGTATCAATCATTAGCGACAGAAGGTCGTCTACCAGACTAAACTGTACTTCGTGGTTTCCTCGTGCAGGATTTTCAGTCAATTGAGCATTCTCCGGCATAGCTCTGGCTGCCAGAAGCGATTTCACAATTGCCTTCTTTATCAGCCGCTGACAGGCAGGTACACTAGTTAAAGCAGAATTGCGGCTATAACCTGTAACTGTAAAAGCAGCATCCTGGTTTAGATACTTATTCCACGGGATGCGACGCACCTCTGCAAACAGCTGATCAAAATCCTTGACCGGGACCGAGCCTAAGCGGAGCCAGACTCTTTCGGCAATACGACTGCTTAAGTTGAAAAAAGCAACATCATCAGGCATTTTTTCTATGCTGGATGGAATAAGAGCGCGACCGTCCTGAAGAGAAAAAGACTTCTTATCACAACCCAGTTCCAGCAATTCATTGGACAAGGCCCGTTCATTGCCAAATAAAACCGGCAGGACCAGGGTCAGATCACTATTATTTTCGATTTGCACCATTTTGCTTACCTAAATTCTTTAATATTCTGATGAAAACTCTATAGCTTATATACCCTAATATTAGCAGTAAAACCACTTTCAGATATTTGAACATATAAAAGTTAATTCCTTGTATATATTTCACATCTGTCTGTATAATTTGCTGCATACTGCTGCATCATCATTTATTCATATATTTACTGTTTAATTATTCATTTTACGTTATTACTTGAGGGAGAATGCACATGTTAATCCCTATAAATGCATATCACAGCCTTATCTTTCTTTGCTTGACCGACTTGTATAAAAATAGTTATTTTGCTTTTCCCGTGAATATACTTTGGCCTCCTTGTGCAATTTATCCACAGATATTTTAAGTTTTATAAAATGCTTGTAGAGTTGTGATGAAGGTTCTCCTGTGCTAACATTACCTTGAT
>LFSM01000052.1:0-189 GCA_001512745.1 Clostridiales bacterium DTU032 | reverse complement strand
GAGGACCAGGTAATCAACAAGTTCAATATTCCTGAAACATCAGACGTAGAGATCGCTGCTCGTGAACTTGTCGAGCAGGGATGCCACATTATCTTCGGCACCAGCTTCGGTTTTGAAGAGTTCATGCACAGAGTTGCTGCAGATCACCCTGAAGTCCAGTTCTGTCATGCTACCGGTTTCAGAGCTGCA
>LFSM01000076.1 GCA_001512745.1 Clostridiales bacterium DTU032 | reverse complement strand
TGCCGCTTACTATACACATATTAATTTTGATCTTCTGGGTCAGATAATCGAGACCGTGACGGACAGGTCAGTGGCGGAAGTATATCGAAGAAAGATTTTTGAGCCTTTGGGACTTGACCATACTTATCTGGTGTCGAGCGAAGATGACTACGTGCCCGCCATCTATGTGGAGGATCGGAGGGCAGCAAGGCCGAATGCGATCAGGAGCTTTGGGGCCAGCGGCGGTGGAGTGACTACTGCCAGGGAACTAATGATATTTATGAAGGCGTTTTTTACTGATCAGTTGTTTAAACAGGAAAGCTTTGCTCTCCTGAAAGAATATCGCAAGCTGCAAGCATCCATGCGCCCCGTCCACTATGGCGGAGGCCACATGAGGATAGCTTTAGGAACATTCGATACATTTTTTATGGGAACAGGCTCCTTGCTCGGCCATGTGGGAACAACCGGATCATTTGCTTTTTTTCATCCTGAAAACGATTTGTTTTTAGTCGGTGATTTGAATCAGATGGTGATTCCGGCCCGTCCGCATCGTTTCGTCACACGCCTGGCCCTGTCGAAAGAGGTTATTAAGTGAGCAAAGAAAAGAAAGATCCCCAAATCAGAATTGTTAAAGATGGTCCTTATATTGTGACCGGAAATGTGCCCCTGTATGAAAAGATCATCACGCCGCAGGGAGATAAAAGCTATGTCTATGAGGATGGACAGGAGTTGCCGCAGTCTGAAACTTATACGCTTTGCCGCTGTGGACAGTCGAAGAATCCGCCATTTTGTGATGGCCAGCATGCCAAAACAGCTTTTTACGGGACCGAAGTTGCGTCGAAGGACAATTATCTGGACAGAGTTAAGCAGAGAATACTGGGACCGGACATGGAATTATATGATGACGGTCGCTGCGCCTATGCCAGGTTTTGTCATCGGGAAGCCGGTGATGCCTGGGAATTAGTTGAGATGACTGACGAGTGTGAAGATTTGAAGGAAGAAGCAATCAAGGCTGCCTGCCAGTGTCCTTCGGGCCGTTTGGTTTTAACAGATGATGAGGGGAATGAAATCGAGCCTGCTTACGAGCCGGCAGTGGAAATTCTGCAAGATCCGGAAAAGGATGTGAGTGGTCCTATAGCGGTCAAAGGCTATATTCCTTTGCTTTCAGCAGACGGTGACAGCTATGAGCTTCGGAACAGGATTGCCTTATGTCGCTGTGGACAATCGAAGAACATGCCTTTTTGCGACGGCCAGCATTTTCGCAAGGGCTTCAAAGACGGTCTGAATGAGACCGGGAAAAAAGACCGGGACTGATGCCTGTGAACTACGTTTATATTCTGGAATGTAAAGACGGAACACTTTATACCGGCTGGACCACTGATATTGAGAGACGTTTAGATGAACATAATTCCGGCCAGGGCTGCAAGTATACCCGCAGCAGATATCCGGTAAAACTGCGGCATCTGGAAGAATTCGCGACAAAAGAAGAAGCCCTAAGCCGGGAAATTGCCATTAAAAAGCTCAGCCGGTCTCAGAAACTGGAACTGATAAAAGACTCCGGGCAGAAGTAACTGCATGACTTGGTGCCAGGCACGAATCTATGCACTAGCTCCAGTTGGCTGCGAAAGTATCTATTTCGTCGTGTAGCTTCTGCATCAGCATTTCCGGATCATTGCCCTCGATATCAAGACCTTCAGCGTATAAACATTTGTATTCATCGATGCCGAAAAACACTGATAAGGCTTCCATATAGAGCGAGCCCATTTCCAGGGGCGTGTTTTCATAGTAACCGCCGCGGGTAGTAACGAAGATTAGCTGGCGTCCCTGCGACATGCCGTGGCAGCCTTCGATGTCAGCGTAAAAAGTAATGCCATCTACGGAGATGTTTTCGATGTAGGTTTTTAATAAGGCGGGAAAGCCCAGATCCCAGAATGGTGCTGCGATCACAATCACATCTGCCCGGGCGAATTGATGCGCGTAATCAAAACGCCGGTGGTTGCGCTGACCCTCTGCCAGCAGGTCTTCCCGCTGCAAAAAGAAATCTCCGCTTAAATAATGCAAAGGTTCGTCCATGAGGCAGAGCGATTCAATTTCAAATTTGCCGCTTGCTGCCACTTTCTTCATGAGATAATCGGCAGCTCGTTTTGTGCGGGATTCTTCTCTGCGGATGCAGGAGTCTACAAATAATAATTTTTCCATCTTTATCTGTTCTAAACTTTCTATTCATTCGATGTTTATTGATATATTCTCCATTCTGCCACAATATTCAGAGAGAGTATTAGCTAGTTTTATGGAATTGACAAGGGCTTTTAGATGCTTATACTAAATATAATATAAATTGCATAAAGAAAATACTATGATGCAATTTAAGGAGGAAAAAATGAAAAAATTTCTAATGACTTTGCTAAGCCTGATTATGGTTGTAGCCATGGTGGCGTCTTGTGCACCTTCAACGCCTGCAAAACCTACGGACCCGGCAACAACACAAGCTCCTGATGCCAGCGAACCAGGCGGTGAAGAACCGACCGAACCGGCAGGAAAAGTGTATAAGGTTGTCAATCTGGTCAACGGCACCCTTGGAGACAGATCATTCTTTGACTCAGCAGAAGCCGGCTTGGCTGAATTAGCAGCAGCTGGCCGCATTAGCTATCGCACCATTGAAATGGGCGGAGATGACGAAGACCAGCCCAAATGGCTCAGCACTCTTTATGAAGTTTCCGAATCAGGTGAGTATGACCTGATTGTCTGCGGAACCTATCAGATGCCTGACTACCTGAACGAAGTAGCCGCTGAATATCCGGATCAAAAGTATCTGATTTACGACTCAGAAGGTGATGGCGACAACATCGTCAATATCAACTACAAACAAAACGACATGGGTTACCTAGTCGGCGTCTTTGCAGGAGCAATGACTCTGGAGACCGATTTGAACAACATCAACGACAAATCAGTCGTCGGTTTTGTCGGCGGCATTGACAGTCCCGTCATCAATGACTTCCTGTACGGCTTCCTCTTGGGTGCTCAGTACGCTAACGAAGACATTAAAGTAGACACCCGTTATGTCAACAGCTATGTTGATCCGGCAAGAGCCAAAGAGCTGGCCCTCTCCATGATTAACGACAATGGCTGCGACATCATCTGGGGTGTAGCCGGAAACTCAGGTAACGGTGCTGCGGAAGCCGCTCTCGAAACCGGCAAAGCCTGGTTCATCGGCGTTGACTCAGACCAGGAGCTGACCTTGTCCAAGGAACTGGCAGCAATCACACTGACCAGTGGTTTGAAAAATATCGGCAATTCAATCGTCTGGTTCTTTGACGAACTGGATGCAGGCCGTGAGCATTACGGTGAAAACATCCTTCTCGGTATCCCCGAGGGCGGAGTCGGCATCGTAACTGACAAGAACTATGCTACTTACGCAACCGATGAAATCAAGGCTCTCGTTGCGGAAGCTACAGAAGGTATTGTCAATGGCAGCATCGAAGTTCCGACAGCTATCGGTGATACAACCGGAGCAGCTGAAAGCCTGAGAGATTCACTGCAGCCATAAGCTCTTAAAATAGTAGTCAATTTAGTAAAAAATGAATAAGCGGATGATCGTCTTACGGTCATCCGCTATTCTTCAAGAGGAGAGGAAGAAGTGGAGGAAAAGCCGATGGGAGCTGCTAACGAGACGGCTCAAAATATTGAACTCGCAGTTGACATGAGGAATATTTCTAAGGTATATCCCAACGGAATCGCAGCCAATCAAAATGTTAATTTTTCGGTTCGCAAGGGAGAAATCCATGCCTTGATAGGTGAAAACGGAGCCGGCAAATCTACCTTGGTAAAGATGCTTTTTGGTATGGAACAAGCAACAGAAGGCGAAATTTTTATCAATGGGAAAGAGGTGCAGCTGACTTCTCCTGCCCAGGCAATTGAGCATGGAATCGGCATGGTTCACCAACACCTGATGCTGGTACCAAGCCTGACAGTTGCGGAAAACATGGTATTGGGCATGCCGCCGAAAAAAGGCATAGCAATTGATTACCAGGCAGCGGTCAGGATGACAACAGAGATAGCTGAACGCTATCATTTTAATATCGACGCGGAAAAGCGTGTCATGGATATTCCGGTTGGCATGAAACAGAAAATTGAAATATTGAAGGCTCTGCTCAGGGGCGCTGAAATATTGATTCTGGATGAACCTACCGCTGTGTTGACCTCGAATGAAACGGTAGAACTTTTTCAGCAGCTGAGACATCTGCGCGACAATGGTTTTACTATAATCTTTATTTCTCACCGTTTAAATGAAATAAAGGAACTTACAGACCGCATGACCATTATGCGTGGCGGTCGATTCATGGGTGTCCACGATACAGCCGGCATCTCCGAACAGGAGATCTCCCGTCTCATGGTGGGACGTGATGTGCTTTTAGAATTGGAAAAAGACCAGGCCAACCCTCAGGAATTAGTTCTTTCTGTTGAAAACGTCAGCTATACCAATGAGTGGAACAAGCTGATGCTTGATAATGTTTCTTTTGACGTGCGAGCCGGAGAAATTGTCGGTATCGCCGGCGTTGAGGGTAATGGACAAAAAGAACTTGTCGATATTCTGTTTGGCTTGCGTAATGCGCATACCGGTGAAGTTAAGGTTAATAATGAAAGCATACTGGGTAAAAGCCAGCGGGTTATCCGTGAAATGGGGGTGTCCTTGATTCCGGAAGATCGTATGCTTTACGGTATAGCAGCAACAGGCAGCATTACGGACAATATTCTGGCGGACCGTTACGGGAATAAGGAATATAATGCCGGACCCTTTTTCAAGACAAAGAAAATCCAGAAAGATACTGAACAACTGATTAAGGAATACAGGATTGTAGCGAGAAATCAGTCGCAGCAGGTAGACATGCTTTCGGGTGGAAATATCCAGAAAGTGGTGGTGGCGCGCGAATTCTCCAGTTGCCCGAATCTGATTATTGCTGACCAGCCGACACGGGGAATTGATGTCGGGGCGACAGAGTTTATCAGGAAGCGACTGCTTGACCTCAGCCGCGAAGGCGCTGCTGTGCTTCTGGTTTCAGCAGATCTGAGTGAAGTCATGGAAATGTCGGATCGTCTTCTCATCTTCTACGGTGGTGAAATTGTGGCCAGCTTTGACCAAACAAGTACTCTTACGGACGAAGTGATGGGTGAATATATGCTGGGCCTGAGAAGACAAGATAAGAAAGAGCTGGAGGAGGATGCATATGTATAAACGCAGAATGGTCGCATTTAATATCCTGCGTGGTCTCGCAGCTATTATACTTGCCCTGGCCGTGGCGGCTATATTTATATTTCTGGCCTCAGATGAACCTTTTGAAGCCTTAAAACAATTACTGATTGCACCCTTGGTGAGTTTTCGCGGTGAAACTGCTGCTTTCAACGTGCAGTCGCTCTACCAGATCTTAGCTTTGATGATTCCGACAATGTTCACCGGTCTTGGTGTCTGTGTCATGTTCTCAGCCGATATGTTTAACCTCGGAGGTGAAGGCGCAGTAATGGCCGGTGGTTTTGTTGCTGCCCTGATTGGTATTTATTTGCCGATGCCGGCCGGTGTACACCCTGTTGTTGCAGTATTGGTCGGTGCACTGGTTGGTGGACTGGTGACTTTAATTCCTGCACTCCTGCGGGTCAAAGTCGGAGCCAGCGAGATGGTTTCATCCCTGATGTTCAACTATGTTGTTATGTATATCATCATGCATTATTTAAACAACGTATTTGCTGACCGCTCCAAGGGGTCAACACAAAGTTTTCCCTTTATTGAAACTGTAAAAATCCCCCAGCTGGTTACAGGTGGTTCCCGGCTTACCTATGGTTTCCTGATAGCCTTGGTTTTTGTCGTGATAACTGCAATTTTCATGTATCGCACCCGCTGGGGTTACCAGATCCGCATGATTGGTATAAATTCCAACTTTGCCAAATATTCCGGCATGAGCGTAGCCTCAACCCTGATTTTAGCGCAGTTTATCGGCGGTTTGCTTTCGGGTATGGGTGGTGCTATTGAAGTTCTGGGACGTTACAACACCTTTCTCTGGAAAGAGCTGCCGGGTTATGGCTGGACCGGAATAACTATAGCTATTCTGGCCCGGAACAATCCTGCATTTGTGCCCTTTGCAGCATTTTTTCTGGCCTATCTGGACAGAGGCTGCCAACTGATGTCAACGCACAGTGATGTGCCATCAGAGATGATAGCGATTATTCAGGCTTCAATCTTTCTCTTCTTTGCTGCCGAACAATTTCTCTCTGGTGCACGTCAAAAGCTGGTGGTTAAAAACGCCAAGGATGAATTGGCTGCAATGGAAGCTGAAACAGCGCAGGAGGGTAAGTAAATGTCTGGTTTCTGGAGTACAGTATTTAATGCCGACTTTGTCTTTGCGATTTTCAGGATAACTGCTCCAATCCTCTTTGCAGCTCTGGGAGCGATCATTGCTGAAAAGGCAGGCGTGACGAATATCGGCCTTGATGGAATGATGAGTATCTCTGCTCTTTTCGGAACCCTGATAAGTTACTGGACACAAAGCTGGCTTGTAGGCGTTTTGGGAGCGGTTCTCGTAGGCATGATCTTAGGTTTAATGATGGGCTTTTTTGCCTTGCGCCTGCGCACAGATATTATTCTGACCGGTATTGCCATGAACATGCTCGGTGGCGGTGGAACGATCTTTTTACTCTATATGTTTACCGGCTTGCGTGGAAATACCAGCTCACTGAGTTCACCAAATATTCTCATTCCCACACTTAACATTCCTGTGCTGAAGGATATTCCGGTTCTCGGCTCGATATTTTCCGGCCATTCGGTGTTGACATACCTGGCCTTTATTCTGGTTTTTGTTGTGCGCTTCATGCTGAATCGCACATCTACCGGCCTTAATATCCGTGCCGTAGGGGAAAACAGTGATGCAGCCCGCTCTGTCGGTATATCCGTCAAGCGCGTCCAGTATATAGCTCTGATCATGTCAGGGGCTTTAGCCGGATTTGGCGGTGCCTTTATGTCCATGTACTATTCGCAGAGCTGGAATGTCGGGATGATCGCAGGACGCGGTTTTATCGCATTGGCAGCAGAGGCCATGGGCCGCAGCCAGCCGGTAGGTGCTATGTTCAGCTCCTTAATCTTTGGTTTTGCACAAGCACTTGAAACGCGCGTATCGGGCATTCAGGGAGTGTCCTCTTTCCTGGTGGCAGCGATACCATATCTGGTCACTATTATCGGCCTGGTTGTCTTTGTCTGGAGCTCCAGACGTAAAGCAGACAAACGCCGCAGACAGATCAGTACTTCTGATTGGGAGTAAAGATGAATATGAAAAAGATCCCCGTCATTTTGGACGGTGACCCCGGACATGACGACGCCATCGCCTGGACATTGGCGGCGGCGTCGCCCGAACTTGATATTCTTGCTGTCACTACGGTGGCGGGAAACGTTTCTCTGGACAAGACAACTTTGAACAGCAGAAAGATCTGGACTTTGCTGAACAAAGATGTGGCGATTGCCCGGGGTGCTGTCAAGCCTTTGTTCACTGAACATATTGATGCACCATCAGTTCATGGTGAGTCGGGGCTGGATGGACCTGATTTACCCGATCCTGCGATTGAATTGCATGAACTGAATGCTCTTGACCTGATGGCGCAGATACTGCGGGATGCGGAAGAGCCGGTCACTATCGTACCGACAGGACCCTTGACCAATGTTGCCCTGCTTTTGCTGACCTATCCCGAGCTGAAAGAAAAGATCGCTCATATCTGTTTCATGGGCGGGGGAGCTGCCTATGGCAACTGGACGCCGGCAGCGGAGTTTAATATTCTGGTCGACCCAGAAGCGGCATATGTCGTTTTTCATTCCGGCCTGTCACTGACTATGTGTGGCCTGGATGTGACGGAACGGGCTCTGGTAAAACCGGCTGATATAGAGCGCATGCGGGAGATCGACAATCCGGTTGCGCGTATCGTAGCCGAGTGGCTTGATTTTTTCTATCTTTTTCATAAGGAAAAAGGCTATAGCGGTGCACCGGTTCATGATGCCGTGGCAGTTATCGCTTTAACAAATCCGGAGATTTTGACGATGAAGCCTTGCTTTGTGGATGTCGAGTTATCCGGAGATTATTGTCGCGCTGCTACAGTGGCCGACCCATATGGTGTCTGGGGCCAGGAGGCTAACATTAATGTTGTGATGGATATCGACCGTGACAGATTCATTGACCTGGTCTGTGAGTCACTGGAATCTTACGGGGAGGTGGAACAATGACAAGAATGAAAGTCTGGCTTGACGCTGACCCCGGTGTTGACGATGCGGCTGCGATTATTTTGGCGGCAAGAATGCCGGAGATTGAACTTGTGGGTGTTTCCGCCTGTGCAGGAAATGTGGAGCTTTCCTATACCTATGAGAATGCCCGCAATTTGGTGGCCTATACCGGGCTTAATCTGCCGGTACATAAGGGAGCGGACAGGCCACTGCTGGCTGAACCCCATTTCGCACGTGAGATCCATGGCAAGAACGGCCTGGGAGGGCAGTCCCTGCCTGCTTCAACGGCCGGGCATGAAAAACTGCCTGCCTGGGATGCTATCTACCGGGCTGCCTGTGAGTACGCAGGCGAGCTTATTGTGGTCATGATCGGACCACTGACCAATCTTGCTCTTGCTTTACTTAAATATGCCGATCTTAAAGAAAAAATCAAACGGGTAGTCCTGATGGGCGGGGCTGTTTCTTATGGAAATACGACTCCTGCTGCAGAGTTCAATATCTATTTTGATCCTGAAGCTGCTGATATTGTCTTCAGTGCCGGGCTTGATATTTCGATGCTGGGTCTTGACGTAACCATGCAGGCTTATCTGGATGAACCTGCCATTGACAGGATCCACGCAGTAAATGAAAAGGGCGCTTTTATGGCTGCTTCCATGCGGCAAACTCTGACTTGGGCCAGGAAACTCTATAATCTTGATTTTGTCGCCATGCACGATCCTTGCACCTTCCTTTATCTGGTATATCCGGAGCTTTTCAGGTCTGAACTGGCCGGTGTCAGGATTGAAACAAAGGGAAAACTGACGCGCGGCAAGACAGTTTCGGATGTCCACAGTGATTATAAATTTGAGGACCGCACGGTTGATGTGGTGCTGGGAATTGACCACAAGCGTTTTCTCGATTGTTTTATGGAGATTTTAGGACGTTATTAGACTTGCCGGGGAGAAGTTAGTGGAGAAGAAAAAGTACATAATTTTATCGGCAGCCATGGCAGTATTTCTGCTCCTCTTGCTGATTTTTATGGCTTTTATGCTGGCACGTGTGCGCACAAACGAGCTAAGCGAAAATGATTACTCCGGTCTTGATCTTACCCCAGTTAAAGATGGCAGATATATTGGTGAAGAATATGCGGGCCTGGTAAAAGTTCGGCTGCAAGTGGCAGTCAGAGACGGGGAGATTGAAGAAATAGAAATTCTCTTACACCGGCAGATTCGGGGTAAAGCTGCCGAAGCGATTCTTGCTGATATTATCCGTAGCGGACAGGTTGGAGTTGATGCCATCAGCGGCGCGACCAGCTCTAGTGAAGTGATCAAAGCCGCTGTATATAATGCATTAAATCAGTAAGGCAGCTAAAGCAGGCTGACCTTACTCGTTTTCTATTGTAATCTGACAGGCTTTCATGGCATCTAAAGCTGTTTGATGCTGGCCTGGTGTGACACCGGCGCAGGCGGAAGCGTCCACAATTACTTCTGCCTCCGGCAGAACAGCCTTGGCAATCAATGAGTTGGAGATGACACAAATGTCAGTGCAAAGTCCGACAAAACGCAGACTGCGAATCTCCTCTGCCTCGTTGAGCTCTTCCAGGAGACGAGCCAGTTCTACTGAGCCGAAGGCGGCTTTATCAATAGCTGCGGTTTTTCGCCTTTTATCTAATGAAGCTTCTATCTGCCAGCCCTCGCTGCCTTCTATACAGTGCAGTACCGGCAGATTTCTGCCCTCCTGCGTATCAAGATAGTTGTCCTGATGTGTGTCGCGGGTGAAATAGACTTTATCTGCCGGGTAAGTGTCAATGACCTCACGCACGCGAGGCACAATAGCTTCAGCTTCTTTGGTGCCCAGGCTGCCATCGATAAAGTCGTTCTGCATGTCTACGACGAATAGTAAATCCTGCATTGAAGATCCCCCCTTAATGAGTTTATCAGCTCATTATAACGGACTGATAAAAGATTAATCCTTGTTTGTGTCAGCAGATCTGATTTTGCTGGTTATTATATTCTAAGATAGCAGATAGTAATTTGCAGGTCATGCCTGTTTGTGACAGCTGAGCTAGTTAACTTATACTTGCAAAAGATCCTTCTGCTTCCGGCTGTTATGATCAGGACTGATAATTTTGAAATAACTTAGTTACAGTGGCTTTCGGGGGTCTCTAGTATAATAAGTCATGTATTGCAGTGCTTCAGGAGTTCTCACACAGGAGAGAGGAGTGGCGGATGATTATCATCAAGGGGCAATATAACGAAGCCGAAATTTTCACTGATTACCTTGAACCGACAGCGAGGGAGCAGATACAGACTCTTTGTGACCAGCCCTTTGCTGCAGGCAGCAAGATTCGCATTATGCCGGATGTGCATGCCGGTGCCGGATCAACCATCGGCACGACCATGACGATTAAAGATAAGTTAGTGCCCAATCTTGTCGGGGTTGATATTGGCTGTGGCATGGAAACCATCCGCCTGGCAGATAAAGAAGTTAACTGGGCCTGTCTTGATCAGCTAATCAGAGAAAAGATACCGGCAGGACACGATATCCGCAAACAGACACATCCTTATCTGGAAGAAATTGACCTGTCGAAACTTCGTGCCCGTGAAGGCGGCAGGAATGATGGCAGGTTAAAAATGGATAGAGCCTACCGTTCGCTGGGCACACTAGGCGGGGGAAACCACTTTATTGAAGGTAACCGGGATGAAGAAGGCAGGCTTTATATCGTGGTCCATTCCGGTTCGCGTCATCTCGGTTTGCAAATAGCCCTGCATTACCAGAGGCTGGCCCAAAAGGAACAGCCGCATTCCCTGAGAGATCTGGCCTATCTGCAAGGTCAATCTATGGATGATTACTGCCATGACATGCAGATAATGCAGCGCTACGCCGTTCTTAACCGCAAGGCAATAATTGATGTCATAATCCAGGGAATGAATCTGGAAGTGGAAGAGGACTTCACTACGATTCACAACTATATTGATCTGGATAAGATGATTTTGCGCAAAGGAGCGATATCGGCTCAGGCAGGCGAGCTGGCCCTGATACCCTTAAATATGCGAGACGGATCCTTTATCTGCAGGGGCAAAGGCAATCCGGAATGGAATTATTCAGCACCTCATGGCGCCGGGCGGATCATGTCGCGAAGCCAGGCCAGAAAAGAACTATCCCTAAAAAGCCTGCATGAGGATATGGCCGGTATTTTTACCACATCTGTCAAAATATCGACTCTGGATGAAAGCCCTGCTGCCTACAAGCCCATGGCGGAAATCAGCAGACTGATCAGGGATACAGTTGATGTTTTACACCATATAAAACCCGAATATAACTTTAAGGCTTAATACGCAGACCAGGTCTTTTGTGTCATACTAAAACAAGAATAGTATTTGATGAATTTCTTGAGACCTAAGGAGACACTATATGGATGCAATCAAGCACTTGCAGGGGGCGGTTCGGCTTGCTACTGTTTCACACTCTGACCCCTACCAAACGGATTGGTCTGTTTTTCGTGAATTCGGGGAGTTTTTAGCTGAAGCCTATCCACTGATTCATGAAAAACTGGAGTTGCAGCGGATTAACGATTTTGGTCTGCTTTATCGCTGGCCGGGCTCGTCAGAAGAAAAACCGCTGATTCTGGCAGCCCACTACGACGTGGTGGCAGCTACGGATGAGGATTGGGAGCACCCGCCTTTTTCCGGGCATGATGACGGAGAGAGGATCTGGGGCAGGGGAACGCTGGACGACAAGGGCTCGCTGATTGCTATCCTGGAGGCCGCCAACTCTTTGCTGGAAGCCGAGTATGTACCGCCATATGACATATATTTTGCCTTCGGTTTTGACGAAGAGGTCGGCGGGGAGCTTGGCGCCCAGGAAATAGCAAAGTATTTACTGAAAAATAAAATCCATTGCCGCTATATTCTGGATGAGGGTGGTGCTGTCACTGAAGGGAAGTCAATGGGTGTTGAACCGGATTTGGCAGTGATAGGAATAGCTGAGAAAGGGAACAACAGCTTCCGCTTTCTCTTCCACGGTGAGGAGGGGCATTCATCGATACCGCCTAAATCATCTGCAGTGGGGAAAATGGCGGCCTTTATCCATGATGTTGAGAATAAGCCGCCCAAACTAAGAATGACTGAAGCAGTAGAAGTCACTTTAAAAGCTCTGGCACCTTTTAAAAGCAAAGCGGAAGCTTTCGTTATGCGCAATCCCGGACTGTTTTCACCCATACTAAAAAAAGTATTACTCAAAAATAAGCAAACAGCAGCCATGCTGCGCACAACAGTTGCCTTTACCATGACGGAAGCAGGTTCGGGACATAATGTTCTGCCGCGAACAGCCAGTTGTGTAGCCAATATCCGTATTCTCCAGGGCGATACTGTTGAGGGTATTCTTGCTTATCTCAGGAGCCTGGGACATGACTTTGAAATAGCAGAAGAAATTATGGTTAATGAAGCCACAGCAATTTCAGATGTCAAGGGGGAAGGCATGCAGCATATCAAAGATACTATCGCCAGGATTTATCCTGATACTGTCGCCTTACCTTATCTGATGGTAGGCGGAACCGACAGCCGCTACTATGACAAGGTGTCAGACAATGCCTATTGCTTTCTGCCCAATAAACTTAGTGGCAAAGAGCTGGATACAGTGCATGGCCGCGGTGAATATATCAGCCACGAGAATTTTTTCAAGATGATTGAGTTCTATTCCGATTTTATGCTTAATCTTAGATAATTTACGAAAGACGGGTGGCTAAAACCGGGACCGGATAATATTTGCAGAAATCTATGAACTAAAAAGCGCTCCGTGATCGCGGAGCGCTTT
>LFSM01000017.1 GCA_001512745.1 Clostridiales bacterium DTU032 | reverse complement strand
AAAGAATATGCTATCCATTGGGATTTTCTGCTCGAAGGATTATCCGAAGCACCATTGAAGGCGTCATCCATCAATGGCCACAACTTAACCGTATGCAAATTTGTGGATGGCTACGGTGAGCATTATGTTGCTTACTTCGCCAAAAATGGCGTGAACTTTGAGATTGTGGGTAACCTCATATCCCAAGATGAATTTACCAAAACAGTAACCGGGTACTTTGCGGATTAAGGGCTCACATAGGGCCGAGCGGAAAGCAACACGGGAACGCCTCCCGCGGGGCTTTCCGTTTGACCGGTTAGGCCATTATGTCCGTTCCGCCCTTGAAGGTGAATCGCACATCGTCTTTATCATAAACAGTGGCGTAGTCCACAAGGCTGCACCGGAGCTTTTCGTCAAATTCAGTAAGGAGCGCGTCTTGCATGCGGAGGGCATGGAGGAAAGCGTTAATTGTACTGAGCCTTGTTCGCTTGTCGGTGATTTCTTCTGTAACCGCTGTATGGCGAGCCTTGGCAAGGTCAAAG
>LFSM01000014.1 GCA_001512745.1 Clostridiales bacterium DTU032 | reverse complement strand
GTCGGCTTAACCATCAGCAAAATTGTCCGGGCCCAGAAGAGCGTGGCTAAGGAGCAGCGTGCTGAGAAAGTGATGTTCGTCATCATTACTGACGGCTATGAAAATGCCAGCAAGGAATACTCTTCTGACAAAGTTAAGAAGATGATCGAAAAGCAAAAGACAAAATATGACTGGGAATTTGTTTTTCTGGGTGCAAACATTGACGCAGTAGAAACTGCAAGCAGCCTTGGTATTTCAGCCGACAGAGCTGTTGATTATCTTGCCGACAGCCAGGGGACCCAGCTAAGCTATCAGGCTATGTCGGATGCCGTCCTGGCTTATCGCCAGAGGGGTGCGATTGACGAGTCATCTCTGGAAGAAATCCGGGCCGACAAGAGAAATCGCGAAAACAGTTAATTGGCCTTATCTCCAGGCAGAGCCCGGCCAGGGTGAAAGTTTCCGGTCATTTGGAACCGGGCTCTGTAATTGGCGTGCTTGGGGCGTTTGGCGTGCTTGACGTAGTTGGCGTGCTTG
>LFSM01000024.1 GCA_001512745.1 Clostridiales bacterium DTU032 | reverse complement strand
GTTTTATAAGTGTCAGCAGATATATTCATAGTTTTCTTTCTTTGCTTATCTATATGTGGCTGTTCTTCACTCGACTCCAGCTGCTTCTTATCACTGCTGGCTAGATGACTAGTATCTTCTATCTGGTTTTCCTCAGGGGCAGGAGCTAAGACCTGACTTTTATCTGCTCCTGCCTTTCCTGATAATTTAAGCTGGATTTTCCGGTAATCTCCTTGCTGACACAAAGGCATCAGTTCCCTGACAAGCTTATTATCCATAGAGTAATTTTCTGCAAGCCAGTCCAGAAGGGAGGCTAGCCCCGAATTTTTCTGATCTTTTGCAGCAATAGACGAAAATACCCAGGGATTTGCAAGACCGCTAAGTGGAGTGCCGGCAGCGATAATACCTGTCGGGAAGGGCAAAGTAAGGATTTTTGCAGAGCTGGAAAAATAAATGAGTGCCGGATGGAGGAACATTGCTTCTACACTCAGGAGCTCCTCCTCCAGCCGCTCACAGCTTCTTACTACTGACAGAAGTCTTTCCAGACCCAGGTCAGCCTTCCTCAAACTCTTTGCATCCAGGTCAACAAGTGCTTTGAGCTTCCTGTCATCAATCTGAACTGTCAGTATATTTCTGTTCAGATACCAGTTACTGTGCAAAAGTTCAGGAGGAGGATAGCGCAGGATCTTACTTTCTTGTTCAGGGTCTGCAGCAGGCAGGTCAGCAGCAGAATGATTCAGAAAAAAATTCCAAATTTTACTCTTAGCTGTTTCCATTTGCGCTTTTCTCCTCCTTACATGCATGTTACTTATTTGCTTCTGGTCTTAATAACTCCACATAATTGGTATTAAAGGCATTTTCGAATAAACTTTCGGCAAAACTGGTGATTTCCGTGCGAAAGAGGAGAGCAACAGCTAGAAGGACAGCAATTATAATCACAACTTCCAGGGTTCCGACAGCAGCTAGTCTGAGACCTCCATCAGCAGGCCCCCGACTGAGTCTTTTAGTTTTTTTAGAAATTTTTCTTTTCATTTTACTTCTCCTTTTATTTTGATAAATTTATTTTGCAACACTTTAACAGGCTTCTTGTGCAGTTCTTGCTGTCAAAGCGAGCTCATCTATGTCAAATTGACTTTAAAGCATATGGCCAAAATCGCTGATGAAGGGAAGAGCGATGGTTGCGATTATCACAAACAAATCCAGAGCCATGGGGATTATTAAGCGCATCATACGATGCTCCATCATGCTGCGTTGCGCATGACGAAATAGCTGCCAGACCTGCTGCGTTTGTAAGTGTAAGAGCTCAAGTAATTCCGTGCCGCCCTGCTGACTGTAACGCGCCATCAATAGCA
This sequence comes from Clostridiales bacterium DTU032, assembly GCA_001512745.1. Taxonomy (GTDB): domain Bacteria; phylum Bacillota; class Clostridia; order Saccharofermentanales; family DTU023; genus DTU032. The sequence goes on along the minus strand of LFSM01000024.1, from coordinate 36,472 downwards.
GGGCTGACTGAATCTCCGGTATGGGGCATCTTTCGGCTAAAAAATGAGCCGCATCAAAACCGCTATAACCTTTGTCGAGCAATTGAACTGCTTGTCTGATATCTCTTTGCAGCGGCTGCTCGTCAGGCTCTGAAAGAGCTGAGCTTTGACCCAAAATCTGCAGACTCCTTTCCAGGGTTAGCTGGCTGGACAGCAGAATTTCTAAACTGCTGATTGTAGTTGGAGCCTTGTATCTGTAATCAGCACGCATGTCTCTGGCTTTGGCTATCAAGGTGATATCATGCAGAATCCAGGGCACAATTATTAGTATTATGCTCATGGAGACTGTTCCCACGGCAAGCAAACGTGAGCTGAGAAAGAGCACTGCACCCCAGGCCAGTGAAGACTTCTTCTCATTGAAGTGCCGGGTCCAGGATGCTTCACCGTCGGCAGACACTGTTGCCATAGCCTCAGACAGGCGCAGACCAATATTCCCCGGCAGTAAATCCAAATATAAGTGTTTCAGAGTTCTCGTCCAGCGACCGGGTTTAAGTTCTTTGCCTTTGCTTCTTTTCTTCTTCTTACTCCGTACTTTCTTAATCTTCTTCTCTCTGGCAGCTGCCGGTTCACGCCAGGAAACAATCTGCATGACCAGAAAAATTACAAAGACAGCTGTGACGAACAGAAGGCCCCGCCATTGGACGGGAGTCACAGAACTTGTTTCCTGTACATTTTTTCGCATGAAGGAAAAAGCCATAAAAAATGGCATTGCAGACATCAAGGCTGATTCAGTAGATTTTCCTTTATACTCGGTTGCAACATCTGCCTGAATTGACATCTGAGTTGCCAGGGAACGCTGCCGCTGCTTAATAAAATCTTCAACTTTGCCACCTGCCCTGGCCATCAGGCTCAAAAGACGCATATCTTCTGTACAGACAGGCAGGCTCATTTTTTCAGCAAACATTTGCAGAACATCATCCAGAGCCATTTGAGCGTCGAGATTACTGCGCAGCGACTTCAGCGCCCGTATCAGCAGCTGATGCTGGCCCAGTTCTTTTGCCAGAGCTTCAACAGACTCGTAAAGTGCCCGCTCCAGACTGACGCCCATACTCAAACGTCCGCTCAGGTAAGAAAGAAAGTGCAGATAATGTTTCTTTTTGCTTTCCTGATTAGAAGACTGCCACAAAAATGAAAAGCCCAGACCTAAGAGCAGGGCGGCTATGACAAAAAACACCGGCTCTCTTGTGAAATTCAGATCGTAAGGGATGCCTAGCAAAATTGCTAAGATCAAGCCTAAAACAGAAAAGCGCAAGTAAACAGACCCATGGGATAATAAAATATCTCTCATCCTTATACTCCTTCCTTATAGGGCTCCAACATGAAATTGCCATTGTCGTAACCATTTATTCTGATAATTGCCTCGACTCTGCGCTGACCTGTGGAGTCACGCCTCAAATGAACCATGAGATCAAGCGCTGAGGCTACCATTCGACGGCTGGCTTCCCAGGGTAAATCAGAAGCAGTCATAAGAAAAAGCGAGAGCCGGTCAAGCATATCCACAGGGGAGTTGCCGTGACCGGTTGACATGGAGCCGGGATGCCCGGTCTGCATGGCCTGAATCATGTCATATGTTTCTTTGCCGCGGACTTCACCGACGATGATACGATCCGGTCTTAGCCGCAAAGAAGAGCGGATCAGGTCAGTTAATGTGATGGCACCACTCTCATCAAAACCTGCCTTTCTTGCCTCCAGGCGGACCAGATTATGTTTGCCCGAAAGTTCGAGCTCAGCAGCGTCCTCGATGGTGACAATCCGCTCATGGGGAGGAATATAGGCTGCTAAGGCATTGAGCATTGTGGTTTTTCCTGAGGCAGTTCCGCCACTGATGAAAATACTCTGCCGGTCTACAACTGCTGTTCGCAATAAATCAGCTTCTCTTTGAGTCAGAGTACCGTTAGCGACCAGAGCACTCATGCGAGGCAGGATGCCGGTGAAACGCCTGATGGATAATATCGGACCATCCGGAGCTGCAGGTGGCAGTACTGCATGCACACGCGACCCGTCCGGAAGCCGCATGTCTGCAATGGGAGAGCGCTCGTGGATGACTTTGTTAGCCCGTCCGAAGAATCTGCTGATTACATTTGCCAAGTGCTCCCGTGAGTCAAAACGCAAGTCCATTTGCTGCATTTGGCCATGTCGTTCTATATAGATCTCATCAGGCCGGTTCACCATGATTTCTGTGATATCGGGATCTTCGAAGTATGGTTGCAATACATCCAGGCCCGTCATAGCGTTGTAGATCAGGTCGACCATATCTGATTGCTGCTGCAGGCTTAGTTTTGCTCCACGGGAACGCCGCCGTACTTCATTGACGATAATTTGCTTCAAAACAGCACTATCTGCTAAGGTTTCAGCGTTATGCTGGGTTACTATTTTGCGGATGAAAGCTTGCTGTTCTTTGTAATTTAATAAAACCATGGCGCCTCCTCACTAAGTTTGCTGATATGGCTGCTTTCATATATTTCACAGGAAGAAGGCAATTTGCTGAGAAAGATTGCAAGTTCCTGCTGGGCCATCAAAGCCGCATCTGTAGTCTTTGTCGGGGTTTCGATTACAACATAATCACAAAGCGCCGCTAACATGGCATGTTTTTCCAAAGTCAGGCCTGATGGCTCAAGCAGAGCATGAGCAGGAGCGGTGCGGGTTTCGAGATATTTTCTCAGCAAGAGGATCAGCTCTCGCAGGCTTCTTTGGTCAGCGCAGATCAAATCATCGGCCCGGTTAGGACAGGGAAAGGTGTAATACCCGTCGTTATGCAGGTAGAGATAGTTGCCGACCTCCTCATGTTCAGGAAGGCGGCCGTTTTTAATAGTCAGCAGCAGGTCGCCCAGTGTCTGCCGACTGCCTGTGCGAAAAGGGTAAGCCATATCGTAGAGCGGCATCAGTGGCAGATAAATCATGTCGTGAGCCTTTCTTTTTCCGCTCTTGAGTATGCTGACAGAAGCTTTAATCCGTTCCCTGCGGGAAAAGAAAAACAAGCAGCCGAGAGAATAGTCCGCATGGGCGGAAGCAGTTTCGGGCTCTATATTATTAGCTAAGCCTTTGCCTGCTTCAGCTTTCTCTGTTTTGCCTGCGGCTAAAGGTTTGGTCAGAAAGCCGGAGATGATTTCTTTAATGCTGGAGACAGAGGATTGACGGGAAAGGTAGGATTTGCCTCCTTCTATCAGCTCAGGCAGATAGAGATGAATCCTGTCAGCTGAATTCTTCCTGAGCTTTTCTGTGATCTCTTCCGGATTTTCCGTCGAAAATTCATCAGGAGCTTTATCTGTTAGTTCCAGGCGTAAAATTCCGGGGAAAATCCCGGCCAGATGGGATGAAAAAAATTCTGCTGTCAAAATCAGAGCGACACGATTGAAGCTGTCCGCGTCCAGATTCTCAAGCTCTTGAATGCTGGAGACAGCAATGCAGTCATAGTCGGGAGCTGGCTGCTGCAGACCGGATAAAAGACGCAACCGATAAGCTGTGCGGTTTTCCACTATTAAAACTACTGCCTTCATAATAATCCTTTCCTGATCCATGAATAGACCTGTCTATAAATAGTAAATTGTCAGCATTTAGGGAAAGGAGTAATATTGTGGACATGACATAGCAATAGCAGTCAAATCTGTCAAAGTTTCAAAAATGATATAGTTTATTTGGTCAAAGAAATAATCAATCAGCTTTGATATATTGTAAGTCCGGTTCACTGTAGGGATAGGAGTGATTTCGTTGAAAGCCAAAGAGCAGTTTAATAATTTGAAACAGAAATATGAAAATATGGATGCCAGGAGATATTTTCTTATGCTTGGCATTTTCATGGTTTTGTATTTTGTCTGGCAGGAAACGATAATGTACGTTCTGACTCGAACGGGCGGCTTCAATCCGAATTATTTTGCGGTTTTATTTTTCTCGCTTCTTAACGGGATCCTGATCTGGGGCATAATTGTGATAATCCCGTCCAGGGCACGCAGGATAGTGATGAATATCCTCTTTATAGTTGCCACAGTCTTCATTTGTGCTCAACTTATTTACTATAGTTTTTTCCGTACATATTTTATTCTTAGTTCGGTAGGGCGCGGCGGTCAGATTGTTGAGTTTATGGATATCATCCTGCAGTTAATCTGGAATAAGCTCTGGGCGATCATCTTGCTCTTTCTGCCGGTAATCTTTTTTGCTTCCCTGCTTTCCAAAGGGAAAAGTGACTTCAAAAGCAGTATGAGCTGGAAACGCTTTCTGCCGCTGATCGCTGCTTTTGTCATCGGAGCAGGAGTTCATCTGCTATTCTTTTTCCTGCCTAAGACCCATGCTGCGCGTGAGTATTTTTTCTATCTCAACCGTCCATACCAGGCATCTGAGTATTTCGGAACATATACAGCTATGGGTATTGATCTGCGCAATTCTATTTTTGAGATCAAAGGGACGCAGGATAAACTGCACGACGATTATAGTGATCCCACGCTTCCGACCATGCCGACCTTGACAACTACTTTACCGACAGGGGAGAATCCCGGAGAGACACATGCTAATAGCAATAGTACACAACCGGCTGAAACACAAGCTCCCACTGAAACAGTGCCGCCTGTAATTGATGATTCTCCAAATGTGCTTAATATTGATTTTGATGCTCTTGCTGCCGGACGGGACAGCCAGATTCTGGCACAGATGGACCAGTATTTCAGCAGTGTCGAAGCGACTAGTAAGAATGAATATACAGGAATCTTTGAAGGCTACAATCTGATTGTAATCACTGCGGAGAGTTTCTCGCGTTTTGTACCTGATCCCGAACTGACGCCAACACTGTACAAGATGATGACGGAAGGGTTTTATCTTAAAAACTTCTATAATCCGATCTGGAGTGTTTCCACTTATGATGGTGAATATGTTGTTTTGACCAGTCTGTATCCTAAAGACGGGGTGTGGAGTCTTTATCAGATTGCCTCCCGTGATCAGGCCTTCAGTTATCCGAACCGTTTGCCGGATTATGCCTCATATGCCTTCCACAATCATACTTTTGACTATTATTCCCGTGATATTTCACACCCGGCCATGGGCTATGACTATTATGCCCTGGGCAGGGGCCTGGATGTTACCCCCAGCTGGCCGGAATCTGACCTGGAGATGATGGAATTGTCTGTTGACAAATGGATCGACCAGGAACCTTTTAATATTTACTATCTGACGGTGAGTGGTCACGCTGCATATACAAGGATAGGCAATGCCATGGTGACAAAGAACTGGCACAGGGTAGAAAATCTGCCATTGTCAGAAGAGGCAAAGTGTTATCTTGCCTGTAATCTTGAGCTGGAAGACGCCATGACCTATCTGCTGGAACGTTTGCGTGATGCGGGAATTGCTGATCACACTTTGATCGCTCTGAGTGCTGATCACTATCCTTATGGTCTGTCTAATGCCACTCTAAATGAGTTTGCCGGTGAAGAACTTGACCACCAGTTTGAACTCTACCGCAGTAGCGGCATTATTTATGTTGATGGTATGGAGCCGGTTGAAGTTAATAAGCCGGTTGCCGCGATTGACCTGATGCCGACAATCTATAATCTCATGGGCCTTCCCTATGATTCGCGTTTGTTGATGGGAAGAGACATGCTCTCTGATAGCCCGGGTCTGGTTTTGTTCAATGACCTCAGCTGGATTTCTGAGTATGGACGCTATACTTCATCAACAGCTACTTTTGAAGTGCAGGCCCCATATAATCCTGAATCTATACCGGAAGACTACGTTGCAAGCATCAATGATATAGTGCACAATCGTTTCTATTTCAGCAGATTAATTCTTGATGAGGATTATTACGCACAAATAGGCCCGTTGACAGTGACAACGGGCCCCTAGCTCAAAATATCCGATTTCGATCTCGTTCTCAGGAGCGATTAAGTATTTTTAATGAGGACCCAAGGGAGAGCTTTTCCACGGACTTGCCTGTAACGCAGCCAATGACAGCATCACCGCCGCCCTGTATCGATATATCCAGGTCTCCTACTGTGACTTCAGCCGCATCCAGGTCACCTGCCCCTACGATGCGCACGGATAAATTTTCTAACTCACCGGCACGGAAATCAACATCTCCTGCTCCCGCTATCTTACACAGATATTTGCCGCTGACACGGTCTATTGTGACATCTCCGGAGCCTGCAATACTGATTTTCGCATCATGTGCCTCGGTGGCATAGAAGTCTCCTGCTCCGCTGATTTTTACTTCTGTCAATCCGCACTTTGCCATTCTCAGGTCACCGGCACCTGAAATCTGCAGGTCGCTTTCTTCGAAATTTACCTGACTTATAAGATCGCCTGATCCTCTGAGGTTTACTGCGATTCGATTCATATTTATCATGGGAGCATAAAGAGTGATCTGCCCTTTGATTTTCCTGCTTTTAAAGATAGATTTGTGTATCTGATCAACACTGATTTTTAAAGTGCTGCCAAGCTGCTCAACTTTCAGCATGCGCATAAAATCCGGTGTGCCCTCTGCCAGCCATCTTTGTTTCTCATTTTCATCGTGAATAATCAGAACTTTGCATGAGCCCAGCACAAAAATATCATAGCTGTCTATCTGGGCAGCTGTCTCAGTCTTAGTGTAGTCACCGCTGTAAGAAAAACCGGGATCACTATAAGAAAAACCGGGATCCTCTTCTTTTTTGCCGGCTGCCTTGTCATCTGAATAATTGTATTCATCAGGGGCGATTTCTTCTCCGCTGATCTCATACTCTTCGGCATAGACCAGTGTGATGCGGTTTTTGCCGCGGTTGATTATTGTCTGGGTCTCAAGATTCACTTCGCTGCTGTCATCAAAAGAGATCATGCTCTTCTCCTGTTTGCCGGGCATATCAGCATAACAGGCAATGCCTCCCAGACTGCCCATAAGCTTCAGACTTCCTCTGGTTTTAGGGAAGGGAAAAGCTTTAGCCTGGCTTTCTTCGCTGCCCGGATTCTTCCCAAACAATTGGTCAATACTGACCCCCAGCTCTTTTGCTATCTGTGGCAGGAGGGTAATGTCAGGGTAACCGATACCGGTTTCCCATTTGGAAACGGCCTGAGGTGATACGCCAAGGCTTCGTGCGAAGGCCTCTTGCGTCATATCCTTTTCTTTTCTTAACTGGGCAATGCGGATACCCAAACCATCGACTTCGTACATATGATTTTCTCCGATCAATTTCTTTCTGAAAGGCTATAGCTATTGCGTTCAGCAGCTTAAGTATGTGGCCCGCAAAAGCCTGAATACAATAACCGGCTAGTTGAATCGCTGGGAAATTGACTACACGAATGGTTGTTCAACTGTCAGTTGAGAACAGTATAGCAAGACAACTGTCATCTTCAGCTTTAGATCAAGAGAAATCTGCCGCTAAATTATTTGACCTTGTGCATGATGGCCTGACGCTTATCAAAAGTAGCAAGGTAAGGGATGCCGGCTTCCCGGATAAGATTTATAGCATCTTGTAGCCGATAACCAATATGCTCCGGCCTATGGGCGTCAGAGCCAATTGTCACATATTCCCCGCCCATCTGCGCGAATAAGGTCAGCCAGTCAAGTCCATGTACTTTATTGCCGGGTAAAGTTCTGTAGGCAGATGTATTAACTTCCAGACTTTTCCCCTTATCAATCAGAAAGCGGAATAGTTCTCTCACTTCTTCTTCAAAAAAGGACAGGCTGAGGCTTGGATCTGCACATGTATGTGAGCCCTTGACCACAACGTCGATATGACCGACAACATCATAGTATTCAGTCGGGAACTCACGGATTCGCTGGTTTATCCATTTAATATAGCTTGCTGCCGCCTCAGCCAGTGTACGCTCTTTGAAAAAACTCTCAAAGAAAGGAGAGTCTCCCTTATATTGATGCAGGCTAATGATGGCAAAATCAAAATCATCCGGCTTGACCAGCCTGGTTAAGTCTTCCACAGTGCCCGGATTATTGTCCGGAAAGGCCAGTTCTACTCCTCTTTTAACAAAGCCATTAGTTACTTCCTGCATCCGGTTCAAATCATCCAGCAGTGCGGCGACAGTTTCAGCATTTGCTTGCCATTCATGGCCAAAAGAAGCATCCACTTCAACGTGGTCAGTAATACAGATCTCAGCAAGACCGAGTTTCTGGGCCCGCTCCACTATGGTTTCCATTCCCATGTTGCCGTCCGGGGAATGAAAACTGTGCAGGTGGTAGTCAAATAAATTGTTGGTCATTAATTAAGTATGATTCCCTTCTTGATCACTGTATCAACCAGATTCATTGCAAAATGATAGGAGAGGTGCCTGTAATTGGGTGCATCCACCAGGATGAGGTCAGCCTGTTTACCTGCTTCCAGTGAGCCGATAGTGTCTGCACGGTCAATTGCAGCAGCCCCGTTAAGGGTCAGAGCAGTGATGCTTTCTTCAATGGTCAGGCCCATGTAAATAGTTGCCAAAGAAATGATCAGCGGCACAGACTGGGTATAGCAGCTGCCCGGGTTCAGATCGGAGGCCAGGGCTACAGCGAGGCCATTGTCAATCATAAAGCGTCCCCGTGCGTAATCCTCCTTCAGGGAGAAGGCCGTGCAGGGAAGCAGGGTCGCAACTGTGCCGGCATCACGCATGGCGATCAGGTCTTCGTCAGAAGATTTCAACAGATGATCTGCGGACGTTGCCTTGAGTTTGGCAGCCAAAGCTGCACCGCCCAGTGTCACGATTTCATCGGCGTGAAGTTTAAGTTTAAAACCCCGGTCCCGGGCTGCCAGGAGCAAACGCTCAGATTCTTCCAGCTCAAAGACATCCTTTTCACAGAAAACATCACAGAAATCAGCTCTTCCGGCTGCCATGGGCAAGCCTTCCGCAATAAGATAATCAACATAAGCGGAGGCGCCGCCCGGATACGCTTTCGGAACAGCGTGAGCGCCCATGTAAGTTTTTGCAATATCAATCGGATGATCCTGATCTAAACGCTCCATTACCCGCAGCATCTTATCTTCAGTTTCAGTGTTCTCACCATAGCCTGTTTTACCTTCTACAGTGGTAATGCCCAGCTCAACCATTCGCTGCATTCGCTGCCAGCCCAGTTCGTAGAGTTCATCTTCACTGGCGGCAGCTGTTTGGCAGATCGTATAGGCGATTCCGCCGCCGGCTTTCATTATTTCCATGTATGCGGCGCCCTGCAGCCTGAGATTAAACTCATGCTCACGATAGCCCCCGAAAATAAAATGCGTGTGTGAATCTACAAAGCCCGGCAGGATTGTCTTGCCGGAGGCGTCATAGCGGGTGATTTTGCTTTCCGGCGGCAGATTAGCCGCGATATAGCTTTCAGCTTCCGCTGTCGTGCCGACAAAAAGAATTTTTGCATCTCGGATCAAAACGGCAGCATCAGATAAAATACGTAAACGGGACATATCATCTCCGAAGCGGGCGCTATGCCCTTCCGGTGTTACTAATTGATCTGCATTTTTAAATAATAAATATGACACGGTGCCTCCTGTCGACAGTGCCGGTCCCACCGGCACTTCTATCAATCTGCTTACTTGATCAGGGCTGTTTCAATCAGCTTGCTACTGTCAAAATCGTGCAAGCCCAGATAATAGGCTGCTGTGTCCGTCAGAGCTTCCAGCGGTGCCAGCCCGATGATTTCACTGCCCAGAATCGGGACACCATAACGATTAGCTTCCATTTTCACCGTCTCGAAAACCCGGTAAATGGGGTTTTTAGTGTAATCAGTGATATTCATAGTGACCTGGACAATGCCTTTTTCCTTGAGCTCAACGCCCCCTGCCTTGATGTATTGAAAGCCGCCCGCTGATTGACGGATGGACCGGGCAATTGCATTGGCGATATCGATATTGTCTGTACCGAGGTCAATGTTGTAAGCGATCAGGGGCATGCGGGCGCCAACCGCTGTAACACCGGCAGTGGCGTGAATTTCGCGCTTGCCGAAGTCAGGCTCCCAGTCCTCCTGCTTTAATTTTTCAGCCATGCCTTCAAATTGCCCCTTGCGAATATTTACCAGGTTTTTGCGCTCGGGACGGCTGGCAGCTTCCTCATAGAGGAAAACCGGAATAGCGCAGCGCTCATAAATGGCCTGACCCATCTCCCAGGCCAGTTCGACTGTTTCTGCCATGCTAATATTACGGATCGGTATAAAAGGAACGACATCTGTTGCACCCATGCGCAGATGCTCACCTTCATGCTGATTCAAGTCGATTAGCTCACTTGCAACAACAATGGCTTCAAGTACAGCCTGCTTAACTGCCTGAGCCTCCCCCATCACAGTTACAACCAGACGATTGTAATCGGGGTCAGCTTCATAATTTACCAGTTTCACGTCCTCCCTGTCCCTTAGTGGGGCGACGATCTTTTCGATCTTTTCCAGATCACGGCCTTCGCTGAAATTAGGAACACACTCGACTATTTTTACATCTGAAGTCATTTTTACCTCCTGTTTACTTTTTTAAAACATCTTCTATTAACTGATCATCAACCAGATAAGGCAGGGTCAGCTGATCACGCCCTTCTGATTTTTGATTATATTCCATCACGGTGGTCAGAGCATTTTCATTACGGGCCCAGGCACGTCGGGCTACACCGCCCATTACATCCCAGGCCAGTGCATTTACAAGTATCTCATCGATCCGCCCGGAACCATCCAGCACACAACCGTAGCCGCCGTTGATGGCTTTACCTATACCGACACCGCCTCCGTTATGCAGGGCACAAAGGCTCATGCCGCGGGCAGCATTACCGGCAAAGACGGAAGTTGCCATGTCCGCCATGATGTTACTGCCATCGCGGATGTTGGAAGTTTCCCGGAAGGGAGAGTCAGTGCCGCCGGTATCGTGATGGTCACGGCCGATCATAACCGGACCGATCTCGCCCTTGCGCACCATTTCATTAAATTTAAGCGCGATTTGCATTCTGCCTTCAGCGTCACTATAGAGAATGCGGGCTTTGCTGCCGACAACCAGTTTGTTCTTTTCCGCATCACGGATCCAGTTATAGTTGTCTCTGTCCTGATAACGTCGTTGGGGATCAATGCAGGACATAGCTGCTGCATCTGTTGCGTGCAAGTCCGTATCCTTGCCGGAAAGGCAAACCCAGCGGAAGGGTCCGTAACCAAAGTCGAAAAGCAAGGGACCCATAATATCTTCAACATAAGAGGGAAAAATAAAGCCTTCACGGTCATCTGCTCCGTTGCGGGAAATCTCCGTTACCCCGGCATCAAAGACGGCTTTCATGAAAGAATTTCCGTAGTCAAAAAAGTAAGTGCCCCTGTCATGCAGGCTTTTAATTGCATCATAATGCTTGCGCAAAGACTTATTTACACAGTCCCGGAAAGCTTCGGGGTCGGCGGACAGCATTTCAGTCCGTTCTGCAAAGGAAAGACCCTGCGGACAGTAGCCACCGGTGTATGGTTCGTGACAGGAAGTCTGATCGGATAGGAGATCTATTTTTACCTCATGATCGACTGCGTACTCGAGCAGATCAACGATGTTGCCGTGGTAGGCGATAGCACAGGCTTGTTTCTTATCCATCATTTCCTGAGCCAAGAGGAAAGCAGCTCGCGGAGAATCGCTGATGTGACTGACCCAGCCCTGGTCATTTCTGGTCTCAATGCGGGAGTAGTCAACTTCTGCAATAATACTGGCTCCGCCTGCAATCATGCAGGCTTTACCCTGAGCGCCGGACATGCCGCCGAGACCGGAACTGACAAAAAGGTGACCGGCCAAGTTTCCGTCATTGGGAATTCCCAGCTCGCGTCTGCCTGCATTTAATAAAGTGTTATAAGTACCGTGAACAATACCCTGAGGCCCGATATACATCCAGCCGCCTGCAGTCATCTGTCCATAGTTGGCAACACCCAGCGCCTGAGCGCGGTTGAAGTTTTCTAAATTGTCGTACTGACCGATCATCAGACCGTTTGTCAGGATTACACGTGGAGCAGTTGTCTGACTGTGGAAGAGGCCGACCGGGTGACCGGAATAAAGCACCAGAGTCTGAGTGTCCGTCAGTGCTTCGAGATATTTCTTGATTAAACGGTATTGCATCCAGTTCTGACAAACAGAACCGGTTTCACCATAAGTAACCAGCTCATAAGGGTACAGGGCCACATCAAAGTCCAGATTGTTGTCAATCATAACCTGGAAGGCTCTGCCTTCGATACAATTACCCTTATACTCATCAATTGCTTTGCCATAGATTCTTTCCTGCGGCCGGTAGCGATAGCCGTAGATTTTGCCATGTTCTTCCAGCTCCTGCAAAAACTCAGCTGCCATTTCTTTGTGATACTGTTGAGGAATATAACGCAGAGCATTTCGTATAGCCAGGGCCCTGTCGGTATCGCTCAGACTGGCCTTGCGTTTCGGCGCCCGTCTGATTCCGGGCTTAAACTCAGGATAGGGCGGCAAATTATCATCCAATCGGATAGTCATACAAGCTTCAATATCTTTGTTTTCCAGCATTTCTATACCCTCCGGATTAATGCATTTTCAATTAGCAAGCATCGCTTGCATACGAGTCAGTATTCTATTCTATATACTAACATTTTCATCAGATCAGCAGACAGTGCTTTTACAGTTACTGTCATTAGTATCCTCAGAGCAAGTTGCATTTGTGAAACATTCGCATTAATATCAAATAATGCAGTAAATATTTATTAAACAAGCAGCTGAAATGAACTTTTCTAGACAAGTGAGACTACGATGAAAGATATTTTTATTTCTATGAAAAAATCACTGGACCTGGGTGAGAGTACTGTCCTGGCTACTGTAACCTACAGTTCCGGTGCAACCCCACGCGGAGCAGGTGCCCGCATGCTGGTCGGCAGACAAGGGCGCCTGGCCGGTACTGTTGGCGGCGGGGCAGTTGAATACCGTTCAATCAAATATTCACAGGAAGTCCTCAGGGAAAAACAATCGCGGACACATAACTTCTACCTGACCAAGAATGATATTGAAGATATTGGCATGATTTGCGGCGGTGATGCCAGTGTACATTTTCTGTATCTGGATGCTGGCGATCCCTCTCTGCGACAACTGGTCGATGTCGCCCTGGAAAAAATAAAGGATCACAGCTATGCCTGGCTGATTACTGACTTAAGCGAAAGTGACTCGCTGGGGCTAGCGCTTTATGCGCCGGCTGAAAAAAACAGCAATCAGGACCGGGATATCTTTCTGGGCTACCCCGCTGACCATCCGGTGACCCGGGCTTTGCTGGCCGATGCCGGGCAAATTTATCATCAGGCGGAAGAAATTGAAGTGGAAGGGCGCAGACTTTTCATTGAGGAACTGGTTATCCCCGGCTTTGTTTATATTTTTGGCGGTGGCCATGTCGGGCAGGCTCTGGTACCGGCACTGGCAGCGGTGGATTTCGCTCCAGTAGTTCTGGATGACCGCGAAGAATTTGTTAATCCGGCCCTCTTTCCCCAGGCTTTTGATGTCCGCTTAACTGATCTCGACAAGATTCTGGAAACAGTTACTATTACTGACCGGGACTATGTTTGTGTTATGACACGCGGTCATACAAATGATCTGGAAGTTCAGGCCCAGGTCCTGAAGACCCCTGCGCGCTACATCGGTGTTATCGGCAGTAAGAAAAAGACGAAGACAGTGCATGACCGCCTTATAGGCCGTGGCTTCACGGAGGAGGAACTGGCGCGGATCACAGCACCCATCGGTCTTAATATTGGTGGAAAAACACCGGCGGAGATCGCAGTCAGCATTACCGCCCAGTTGATACAGCATCGTTCTGCTGATTACAGGCAGGGAAACTGAGAGCATGCTTAAAAAGCCCGTGACTTTGTTCAACTCACAGAAGGAAGCCTTGTCCAAGCTGGAAAAAATCTTTCTGCAGGATTCAGCTCAGAATACCCTTATTCTCTCCGGGGAAAGCGGGTCGGGCAAGTCGACTGCTGTTAAGGAATTCCTGAGTGGCTTTCAGGGCCCTGTCCGAGGTTATACTACAGTCCGTCATCGCAGCAGCGGAAGAAACCAGCTTGCCTTTCAGCATATTTTGCTGCCACTATCAGCTGCTCCTGCTGAGCTGACCCTGGAATATCCGGATGAGCTTCCTGCTGATCTTGAATATTTTTTGTACAGAGATGAAGACAAGGTTGACTTTGACCGCAGCGCTTTTCTCAGACTTGCAGCTTATATGTCTCCGGAGCAAACATATCAGTATGAGGCTCCGGAACTGATGCTCTGGGATGAAGTAGGCGGAGAAGAGCTTTTAATCGATCGCTTTTTCGAACTATTACTCTATTGGCTTGATCAGAATGACAAGCCCGTTCAGATTATTGTGTGGAAAAAACAAGGTCTCAGAAGCAAACTGCGTCTGGGGCATCTGACTGCAGCAGACTTGGATCTTCTGGCCAGGCGCCGACAGCAAATATTGGGCCATCCGTCAGTTAATTACCATGATTTGGACTCTGACGGATCAGAAATTATCTACACATAGTCACTGATTTGAAATGAAAATTAAGCAATTGACAATCATCCTTCTAATCTGATAGACTATCGAAGCCCTAGAAGGAAACACGGCGCAGTAGTTCAGTTGGTTAGAATGCCAGCCTGTCACGCTGGAGGTCGAGGGTTCGAGCCCCTTCTGCGTCGCCAAAAGTGCCGGTCCCAGAACCGGCACTTCTTTGCCCAGATAGCTCAGTCGGTAGAGCAACGGACTGAAAATCCGTGTGTCGCTGGTTCGATTCCAGCTCTGGGCACCAAGAAGACTCCGTTCACTGATTATGTGCACGGAGTTTTTTTGTTACAATGCAATACAGTTATGAAAGAGTTTGTGGAGGCCTATTGTGAACTTGCGTAAACAAAACAAAAAACAACTTATCCCTTCCTGGCTGATGATAATTGCTTCATTCTCATTAGCAGTGGCTTTCTTTTTGCCTTATGTCACTGCTACAGATGCGGGCAGAAACTTACTTGGGGCCAGCGAGATAAACGTTTCCTTGCTGGGGATGATAAAAATACATCGTGATTTAGCTGCAACTCCGCCCTATGAGCTGGTAGGCACCATAGTGCTTGTTCTGATCGGCCTGATCGCACTCTTTACTGTGTTAAGCCTGCTGTTTTCCCTATTGAAAAAACCGCTTCCGACCCTGATCTTTGCTGTTTTAAATTTCGCAGTCTTTAGTGTTTTGAAGTGGGACTTAACTGACAGGCGGGTAATACCCAGCGGTCTCTACAATTGGGGATTTTCCTGCTACTACCTTTATATCGGATCCGTTTTGCTTTTTGCCGGAGCAATTTGGCTCTTAGTCGTCAAAAGAAAAGCTAAGAAAAAGCTTAAAGAGCAAGAAGAGCTTTAGACTTATTGCAGCTGGGCATCCACAAGATCTCCTGCTTTTTTGCCAAAAAATAAATAGGCCAGAGAACCGACCATCATAAAAATAATCGGCGCCGTCCAGGCTTGTGTTAAATCATAAAGATAGCCTAAGGCGGCTGGACCGATAGCAGCCAGCGTGTAGCCGACAAAGGGCACGAATGTTGAAATATTCATGTTCTCTTCACGGTCTTTGCCTGAAAAACCGAGCAGGGCAAAGGGCATGGCAAACATGAATCCATTTCCCAGACCCAATAAAATGATGGCTATTATCTGGAGTAGCAGTTTTTCCTGAGCAAATAGAATCAGGAATAATCCGCTGAGAAACAATCCGGAAGCCAGCAAAGCCATCAGCCATTTTCTGCTGCTGCGCTGCATGATTGAGCCGCAGGTGAAATTTGTGGGCAGACTGATTAATTGCAGCAATACCATTAAAAAAGCCGACTCTTCGCCGCTTCTGCCCTGACTCATGAGGATCGACGGCATCCAGGTTGTGGTGGAAAAGAAGATCAGCGCCTGCAGGCCGTACAGGATGCCCAGAGGAAAATGAGCCCGCATCTTTGACCAGGAAATGTCCAGTCTCGCCTTTGATTTACTTGTGTAGAGTGAATTTCGAGGAATCAGGATCCAGACAAGGAGGGCAGGCACAGCCAAGAGAGACAGAATACGCAGCGCATTCTGCCAGCTTCCGCTCAAGTCCATCAGAGGGATAACAGAAGCAAAAGCGATGCTGTTGGACAGGGTCATGGTCGCTGTGTACGTGCCCATGTAAAAACCGATCCGGCCCGGGAATTGATTTCTGATGAAAATGGGCAGTTGAACATTGAGTATACCCAGTGCAAGGCCGGCGAGGATGGTGCCTGTGAAAAGGCCGAAGCTACCCAGAAAAGTACGGGCCATAGTGCCGGCAAAAGAGAGTAACAAACAAGAATAAATTAGCTTCTTTGCATTAACTCTCGCTGTAAGGAATCCGCCGACCGGCGACATCAGCGCATACATAATTGAGATAATTGTTGTAACGGAACCGGCGGCAGCGGCAGATAGGGCCAGATCTTTTTGGATGAAGGGAACTAATTGACCGATACTGCTGATCGGTGCCCGTGACATCAAGGCCGTGAAAAAAACCGCCAGACTTACCAGGATCTTGTTTCTTTTTGTTTTCACTTAAATCCCCTCAGATGCTCACCGGTTAATTTTATCTTAATATGACCGAAATAGGCAAATACAAACTGCAGTGACCAGACTTATAAAAAAATCTGTTAGAATTAGTCTTTGGGAGACTAAGTTAATTTGGAAGGAGTACTTCTTATGAATATTATTCTCACCGGTGACCGCCCAACGGGCAGGTTGCACCTCGGACACTATGTTGGATCTTTGCGCCGGCGTGTTGAGCTGCAGAATTCAGGTGATTTTGACGAGATATATATCATGATCGCGGATGCTCAGGCGCTGACAGATAATGCAGATAACCCGGAGAAAATTCGCGAGAATGTTCTGGAGGTGGCGCTGGATAACCTTTCTGTTGGTCTGGATCCAACCATATCAACCTTATTTGTTCAGTCGGCAGTATACCAGCTGACAGAGCTCTGCTTTTACTACACAAATCTGGTCAGCGTCTCCCGTTTACGCCGCAACCCGACGGTGAAAACGGAAATCGGCCTGCGCGGATTTGAATCCAGCATTCCCGTTGGCTTTTTTATTTATCCCATCAGCCAGGCTGCTGACATTACGGCCTTTGATGCGACGGTAGTTCCAGTAGGCCAGGACCAGGGTCCCATGCTGGAGCAGTGCAGGGAGATCGTACATAAATTCAACAGCACTTACGGTGAAACTCTGGTAATGCCGGATATCCTGCTGCCGGAAAACGAAGCTTCCATGCGGCTTCCCGGAACTGACGGCCAGGCCAAGATGAGTAAATCTCTGGGAAATTGTATTTATTTAAGCGATGATCCTCAGGAGCTGAAAGCCAAAGTGATGTCGATGTTTACTGATCCGGATCATTTGCGTGTGGAAGATCCCGGAAAAATTGAAGGCAACACTGTTTTCACTTATCTCGATGCCTTTGCCACAACAGAACATGTCAGGCGCCTCTGGCCGGAGTATGCTGATCTGGATGCGATAAAAGCCCACTATCAGCGTGGAGGCCTCGGCGATGTCAAGGTAAAGCGTTTCCTTATTGATGTCTTGGAAGATATTTTAACGCCTATCCGCCAACGACGTGCCTATTGGGAAGACCGCATACCTGAAGTTATTGCAATTCTGGAAGATGCCAGCCTGGTTGCTGCCGCCAAGGCACAAAAGACGGTGGAACGAGTGCGTCAGGCCATGCGGATTGACTACTTCAGCGACCAGAGTTTTTATGAGGAAGCAGTGGAACGTTATGAGAAATAATCCCTGGCTGTCAGAGGGTCCAGGCCTGCGGCTAAGGCTTCCTCCGGTGTATTGATATTAGTAAAGACAGACCAGTCCGGCAGGATCTGCCGGACTTCTTTTTCCTTTAAAAAATGAAAATCAGTCTCCCGCATGAAATGTTCAACTTTGCTCCGTTGTGACAGGACTTGCTCTCTCAGGCCTGCCAGCAGGCTTTTTGCATAAATTGCGTGAAAGATTTCCGGGCGCAGGCGCATACTGCCATCCCTGCTTTGGAACTCCCGTTCCACAGCTACACCGCTGCAGGGCTGACAGGAGTTCAGTTCTTCCAATAAAAGTTTTAGCAGTTCAGGCTCGAACAGGGGCATGTCACAGGCTGTAAGATAAATATAAGGGGAAGCTGCTACGCTGAGAGCTGCATGGATGCCGCTCATCGGCCCGCGGGAGGGCAATTTGTCCCGGGTCAGCAAAACGTCTTGCCCCTGATAAAGCCCGGCTGACCTTGTCACAACAATAATTTCGTCAAAATAGGCCTGCAGCTGCCCGATCAGGCTGTGGACCAGAACTTGTCCCTTCCTGCTGAGAGTCTGCTTATCCTGACCCATACGCAAGCCTTTGCCGCCGGCCAGGATTGCAGCTGTGCGGCACAGCGGATTCTCAACCGAGTTTTTTCTCCCATCATCCTTCATAGGTCTCCATCCTAGCATAGCCAGAGACGATTTATGTAATTACCGGAAGCGCTTATGGTAGACTATTTTCAAATCATATAAAACCTGCAACTACACTTCTGCAGGTTGCTTTTAATAAGAAGGAGGCCATTAAATGACCAATAAGCAACAAGCCGTGCTTCCGCATGTCAGAGGCTATAAATGTACGCTCTGCCATCAGGAATTTCCCTACGATGCTGAAATGTTGACCTGCCCTGACTGTGGTGAAAAAGGCATTCTCGATATTCTCTATGATTATGATGAAATCAGGAAAAATGTCTCACGTGAAAGTCTGGCTCAGGACCACACCAACAGCATGTGGCGCTACAAGGCTTTCCTCCCCTTGCAGGACCGGGATTTCTCACCTTTTCTGCGGGTAGGCTGGACACCGCTCTATGAATCTTTGCGTCTGGGAGATGAGCTCGGCCTGAAAAAGCTCTACATCAAGGACGACGGATTGAATCCAACTGCTTCTCTGAAGGACCGTGCCAGCGCTGTGGCAGTAGCCAAGGCTATTGAGCTGGGTTATGATACTATTTCCTGTTCTTCAACCGGAAATGCTGCCTCCTCCTGCGCCGGAAACGCTGCCCGCATGGGCCTGAAGAGCGTCATTTTTGTCCCTGAGCGCGCACCGGAAGGCAAGCTGGCTCAGATGCTTATTTTTGGAGCCCGCGTAGTTTCCGTTATCGGCAATTATAAAGATACCTTTGATCTTTCTAAAATGGCTATCGAAAAGTATGGCTGGTTTAACCGCAATGCCGGCATTAATCCGGTTATGACGGAAGGTAAGAAGACGGTTTCACTTGAGATAGCTGAACAGCTGAATTGGCAGCCGACTGATTGGGTTGTCCTTTCTGTAGGTGATGGCTGCACTGTCGGCGGAGTTTATCTGGGATTCTATGACCTCTTTCAAATGGGTATGATTGATCGCATTCCCAAGATTCTGGGAGTACAGTCAACCGGATGTTCACCCTTCGTTGATGCAGGTTGTGAATGCAAACCGCTGGTCGTGACAGAGGAGAATACATTGGCAGACTCGATCTCAGTCGGTGTGCCGCGTAACGTAGTGAAGGCTCAGCGTGCAGTGGCAGAGTCAGGCGGACAGTGGGTTGCTGTTCCCGACGAGGAGATTCTTGCTGCTATGAGCTTACTGGGACGTACCGAAGGCATTTATGGAGAACCTGCCGGTGTTACCGGCACAGCAGGCATTAAAGCTGCTCTGGCGCAAGGCATAATCAAGCCCGATGAGACCGTAACCGTTATTGTTACCGGTAATGGTCTGAAAGATACAAAGAATGCTCTGGCGGCAGCCGGAAGTTCAGTTAAGAGCAAGCCCAATCTGGAGGCGCTGGAAGCCAGTGGAATCCTTGACTAAGGGACCTATGAGTTTATGAATCTGAGCGCGGCGGGAGCTGCGCTCAAGTTTAATCAGGAGAGACGTATATGGAATATGAGAAACTTGGACAATTTTACTTAGGAACAGTCGCAGAGGATCGTGATGGCGATGGTCGTCCCGATTTCATGTTGTTTGACTCCCGTGAATTACGGACTCACGCCATCTGTGTAGGCATGACCGGCAGCGGCAAAACCGGCCTTGGCATTGCCATGCTGGAGGAAGCTGCCATGGATGGTATTCCCGCTATCATTGTCGATCCCAANNAAAAGCAGAGGCATTACAGTTGATGAATTGGCGGAAGAAAAAGCTGATGCCTGGCGCGCCGGTCTGACAGGCTCGGCACAAACCGGAGATCGCATCCGCGTTATGCGCGAGCGCTGTGACTTTGCTCTTTACACTCCCGGCGGCTTATTTGGCAGGCCACTGTCGGTGGAGGGACTGTTCAATGCGCCTCTGGAAAAGGACATAGAAATCGTCAATGACATGGTTGTTTCAGCAAGCAGCAGTGTTTTGCATCTGATCGGTATCGATGCGGATCCGATCAAGAGCCGGGAACATGTTTTTCTGTCTGAAATAATCCGTCAACGCTGGAGTGAAGGCAAGGCAGTTGACCTGCCCCACCTGATTCAGGCTGTACAGAATCCGCCGATTAAGACTATCGGTGTCATGGATATTGAATCTTTTTTCCCGGAGAAAAACCGATTTGATCTGGCCCTGCAGCTTAATTCCATCCTGGCATCCCCTTCCTTTGCCAGTTTTTTGCAGGGTGAAGCACTGGATATTGACAAACTGCTCTACACGGCAGAAGGCAAACCCCGTCTGTCCATCCTGTCCCTGTCCCACCTGTCGGACTCTGAACGGATGTTTTTCCTGACCCTGCTGCTGAATCAGCTGATTGTCTGGATGCGCAGTAAACAGGGAACGGACAGCCTCAGAGCGCTCTTTTATATGGATGAAATTTTCGGGTATTTCCCGCCGGTGGCAAACCCGCCATCCAAAATGCCGCTGCTGACCTTGCTCAAGCAGGCCCGCGCTTATGGACTGGGTATGGTTTTGTCTACGCAAAACCCTGCTGACCTGGATTACAAGGGTCTTTCCAATATAGGCAGCTGGTTTATCGGACGTCTTTCTACTGAACGTGACCGTTCCCGCTTGCTGGAGGGAATGGTGGATACTGCCCATGTCGGTCTTGAGCGCGGCAGTCTGTCAGAAACCATAGCTAATCTTGAAAAACGTCAGTTCCTCCTGCGCCGGCCTTCGGAGAAAGAGCCGACCCTGTTTACGACCAGATTCTGCATGTCCTATCTGGCAGGTCCCCTGACCAGAGAACAGACTGCCCTGCTTGCACGGGAGGCTTTGCCGGCAGCACCGGCAACAGCTCCGGCTCCGGCTCCGGCCCCTGAAGCTGAATTTCCGGCTGTAACAGCAGCTCCGGTCCAGGCAACAGTCATTGAGCCGGAAGTGCCTTTTGTGGAAGCCGAAGTTCAAAGCGGTCAAATTACTCAGGCCCCGATAGGGGCAGCCGGCATTCCTGTCCACTACCTGTACGGTCACTCATCTGCCGGTACAAAGTATATTCCGGCCTTGCTCGCATATCTCAGCATTCATTACGAGAATGACAAACATGCGATCAGTGAGGATCGCGAGTTGTTGCGTATCACTCCATTGCGAGAAGGGCTGCTTACAGTTGACTGGAATGAATCAAAGCTCTTTGAACCGGGTGAGATTGATACTGAAGATCAGCCGCCGGCCAATGCAACTTATGCGCCTCTGCCGGCTGATGCCCGCAAGAAAACCAGTTATACTCAGTGGCAGAAACAGGTAGTAGACCATGCTTATCGCGTTGATACTCTGGATTACTATACCCACAAGGAAATGAAGATCTTTTCTGAGCCGGGAGAAACAGAAGGTGATTTTGCTGCACGTGTGCAATTAGCAGCCCGCGAAGAGCGTGATGCTGCTTTGGACAAGCTGCAGGATCAGTACGATAAAAAACAGAAAAGCCTGGAAGGAAAAATTACCAAGGCTGAAGAGAAAGTAGACCGCGAGACTGAGCAGGCCAAGGATGCCAAGCGGCAGACTGCTATATCCTTCGGCTCAGCTGTTCTGGGGGCTTTTTTAGGCAAGTCACTGGTCACCCAATCATCAGTGGGCAAGGCCGGCACAGCAGCCAAAAGCGCAAGCCGCACAAAGAGACAGTCCGAAGACATTGTCCGCGCTGAAGAAGCTCTGAAGCGACTGGTTGATGAGAAAACGGCCCTCGATGCGGAAATGGAGCAGGCTTTAAGCAAAATGGCCGCTGTTTACGATAATGCAGCTGATAATGTGCAAACAGTGCAAATCAGGCCCTTGAAACGCGATGTCGCAGTCAAGGCCTTTGCGCTGCTTTGGCTGCCGGAGGCAATGCTCTACTAGGAGAGGCTGACTTTTATTGTTTTAACCAGATCCTCTACCATTTGCTGTCGGGGAGTGAGTATTTCCACTCCCTGATCGACCAGCTGATGCAGACGACCTGCCATGTCGTCTGCATCAAGTCTGGCACCGACTAAGACCTTGGCTATGTCATCAATAAAATCTCCATCTAATGCATCACTGTAGACGACTATATTTTCAATTATTCCCTGCTTAATTTCAAAACCGAGTTTAGCTTCACCCCAGCTTAAGCGGCCAGTCTCGATCTCCAGATCGAAGGGTACAGTCCTGCCGTAGCGCCAGTCCCAGGAAGAATACTTTTCCTCCAAGGCTGCCAGCCGGTCATCACGCACAAACTCATCAATCTTCAGTTTTTCAATTTCACGACCCTCAGCGTAGCGTTCAATAAAGGCTTTATTGACAGCCTCTGCCAGCTCTGCCAGTGTCAGATCGGGCCGGACATCGCGCAGGTTGCCTACGCGCGAGCGCACAGAGGCGATTGCCTTGGATTTCAGCTTGACATCAGAGACCGTGAGCAGGTGTACTAAACGCTCAAAATCTGAATTCAGCATCAAGGTTCCATGATGCAGGCCCACGCCGCGTGAGAAGCGGAAAGCATTACCGGAGAATTTCTTCCCTGCTAAAAGAATATCGTTGCGGCCGCTGCGCTCAGCCTCAATCCCTAAGTCTAAAACAGCATCAAGAATCACTTTAAAACTCTCATCCAGATCGAGTTTTGACTGAGGCAAAATAATCGAGAAATTGAGATTGC
Organism: Clostridiales bacterium DTU032; assembly: GCA_001512745.1. GTDB lineage: Bacteria > Bacillota > Clostridia > Saccharofermentanales > DTU023 > DTU032. The sequence goes on along the minus strand of LFSM01000024.1, from coordinate 13,503 downwards.
CCAGGTCATGGTAGACTGCACCGCCCCCGGTGCTGCGCCGGGCCAGATAGCCGCCCTCATCTTCCAGAACTGTACACCGGCATTCAGACCAGGCATTCTGGTTCCTGCCGATAACTATGGTATTGGAATTTTGCCAGAGATAGAGAATGGCACTATAGCGTCTCTGACCGGAGTCATCTGCATCACTTTCACACAGACCCATGAGATAGTCTTCAAGGGCTAAATTGTGCCAGGGATTGTGGCGGTCAGTTGAGAGCAGCAGTACAGGTTTTTTTGACATAACTTTTCTCCTATTGTACAAATGCTTTATAATCCAAAATCTTAATTACTTGTCAGCAATTGGATGCTGAACCATTATAGAATAAAACCTGGACAACACAAGTCAGATAAGATCGTTATACTTAAGTAGCTACAGAAATTTGTATATTGTAGATGACAGCTGAGGGAGGATTTGATCCAAATGATTGATCCGAAGGATAAGGAATTTCAGGAAAGAGCAAGTTATGATATTGGGGATTTGCTCGCACTGCTGGAGTTTTTGCGCAGTGAGAATGGTTGCCCCTGGGATCGGGCTCAGGATCACGCATCTATTCAGGAAAACATGCTGGAGGAAGCCTATGAGGCTGTCCACGCTATTCAGCTGCAGGATGACGCAGACCTGTGTGAGGAACTGGGGGATGTGCTGCTGCAAGTTGTCTTTCATGCCCGGATAGCAGAAGAGCGGGGAGCCTTTAATTTTTCAGATGTAGTGACCGGTATTTCGAAAAAACTGATTTCCCGGCATACGCATCTTTTTGGCGATGACAGTGCCATGACTGCTGAAGAGGGCCTGGATACATGGACCAGAAATAAAAAACGGGAAAGAAATTACGATAAGACTTCGCAAATGCTGACTGATGTACCACGCTCCATGCCGGCACTGATGCGGGCTGCCAAACTGCAGAAACGCGCAGCCAGAATCGGTTTTGACTGGCCTTCGCCCTCGGGTGCACGCGAAAAGATGGTGGAGGAGCTGGCAGAACTGGAAGCAGAGCTGTCACGTCGCGAATCATCACTTAGCCCTCAAGAAGACAAAGAACTTGAGCGGGCCATTCAGGCTGAAGCGGGCGATCTGCTCTTCGCCCTGGTTAATTTTTTGCGACTGAATCAGATCGAGCCGGAATCTGCTCTGACCGCTTGTTCGGAAAACTTTATCCGCCGCTTCCAGACCATGGAAGAACTAGCTGCAGAAGCTGGAATTGACCTGGACTCAGGATTGTCGCTGCAAGCCTTAGACGAGTTCTGGGATGCAGCCAAGCGACGTGAAAAAGAGGAGAAGGATAGATGAGATTAGATAAATTTTTAAAAGTATCACGCATAATAAAACGCCGTACCGTGGCTAAGGAGATAGCTGACGCCGGCAGAATCAGTGTAAATGGAGTGAAGGCCAAACCCGGCACAGAACTCAAAGTCGGTGACATTCTGGAGATTGGTTTTGGCCAGGGAAAGACCAGGGTACGCGTTTTAGATTTACAAGCCGCTGTCCGCAAAGAAGAGGCAGAAACACTCTATGAACTGCTGGAAACAGAGTGATGTGAAGATCACATTTTGATAACAGGCGAATTATGTTTCCCTTAAATCAGAAAACCATAGCAGCCACTACTTGCAAAACCGAACAAACTCCATTACTATTAGCTTAACTAGGCTTGATGTCTATACAACAGGAGATCAGTAGTGGCGAGTAAGGCAAATAAAAGTGAAAATTTGCCCGGAGTAAACAAGGCGCGCAACCGGAATATGCGTGCTTACCTGCTGCGCATATGTCTGGGAGTCGCCTTTGTACTGATAACTGCAGTCTGCACGAATCTCTATTTTCAACAGGAAGAAGAGTATCAGCGTTTGAACCTGGAGCAGGAACAACTGCAGCGTCAGGTGGATGCCTTGTATGAAGAATATAAAGATCTTAACAGGCAATACAGCATGCTGGATTCGGATGAATATATCGAAAGCATTGCACGCGATTATCTAAATATGTGCCGGCCTGAAGACACACTCATCATCAACAGATAGAAATATTTCTCAAGTATAATGAAAAAAAGATGGCCAGCTATATGACCATCTTTTGTAATTTCAACAACTTTTCAGGATCACAGTTACTGGCCTGCGTTAAGCTCTGCAATTTTAACAATCAGATCAGCAGCCAGAGCCATGCCGCGTGTCAGAACCAGTTCATAACGGCCGTGATAATTGTAGCCGCCAACAAAAATATTGGGGCAGGGCAGGCCGCGATATGTCAGCTGGGCACCATCAGTTCCGCCACGAATCGGGGCTTCGACGATCTCTATATCCAGGTCTTTCATCGCATTACGGGCCAGGTCAATGACGTGTCCGGATTCCTGCATCAGGTCCAGCATATTGTAATAAGAATCCTCGATTTCTAGATTTATCCTCTGCCCGTATTTTTTATTGAGGAAATCCACAATCTCCTGCAGCAGCTTCTTCTTCTCCCGGAAAAGATTTCTGTCATGATCACGGATAATATATTCGAGACTAGCCTCTTCGACGGTGCCGTTAAAATCAGTCAGCAGATAAAAACCATCATGTCCTTCAGTCCACTCCGGCCTCTCTCCCACAGGAAGCAGGCTATGCAGTTCCATTCCGATCAGACCGGCATGTATCATCGTGTGCTTGGCAGTACCCGGGTGAACATTGCGGCCCTGAATCTTGATTTTTGCACTGGCGGCATTGAAAGTCTCAAAGTTGAAATCTCCAATCGGTCCCCCGTCCATAGTGTAGGCAAACTCAGCATTAAAACGGTCCAGATCCAGCAAAGAGGCGCCGTGACCGATTTCTTCATCGGGAGTGAAAGCAACGGCTATATCACCGTGCTCGATTTCCGGGTGAGCAATCAGGTAGGCCAGGGCTTCCATAATTGCAACTATGCCGGCCTTATTATCAGCTCCGAGTAAGGCTGTACCGTTACTGCAGATTATTTCTTCACCGACCAGATCCTTTAAAAAAGGAAAACTGTCGACTTCAATACTGAACTCATCATTGAGACGAATATCCCCACCCTCATAGATAAAAATCTGGGGCTCTGTCGTGACCCCGGCCATATCCGGTGCTGTGTCGAGATGCGCCAAAAAACCTATAGCCGGTACACCGGCCTTGTTTCCTGGCAGGCGTCCGTAGGTGTAGGCATGCTCTTGGTCAAGATAAGCTTGCAGGCCCATGTCCTGCAGTTCCTGGTAAAGCAGACCTGCCAGCTTAAACTGTCCTGCACTACTGGGCGTTTCACTGCTCTTCTGCGGGTCCGAGCGAGTATCAACTGCGATATAACGTGAAAAACGCTCACGTACAGCATCGAATCCAACTTTTGTTGTTTTATCCATGAGCCTTACAACTCCTGTCTGTTTTTTAAAGCCCTGCTCAGGGTCTCTGCATCAGCATATTCTAAATCCGCTCCCATAGGAATGCCGTGTGAAAGCTGGGTCGTTTTAATACCTGTCTTATGTAAAAGTCTGGCTATATAAAGAGCTGTCGCTTCACCTTCGATACTGGGGTTCATAGCCAGAATAATCTCGGTGATTTCCTGGTGTTCTTGTAGTCTTTGCAGGAGTTCGCGCAGCTTTATATCTTCAGGACCGATTTCCTCCATTGGAGAAATAGCGCCATGGAGGACATGATAGAGCCCGTCATAGTTCTGCACCCGCTCCATAACAGATACATCCCGCGGATTTTCCACGACACAGACGACAGTATGATCCCGGTGCTGAGATCTGCAGATGTCACAAGGATCATCCTCGGTCAGATTGCAGCACTCAGAGCAGAGAGTAACACCCTGCTTAGCCTCCCTGATCGCTTCAGCTAAAGCCAGAGCCTGCTCATTATCCTGTGCCAGGATATGAAAAGCCAGTCGCTGGGCTGTTTTGGCGCCGATACCCGGCAATTTATTCAACTCTGCAATCAAACGGGTGATTGCAGGACTAAAGCGCATGGCCATCTTTTAAAAACCGGGCAAGTTTATGTTGCCGCCGGCAACCTGCGACATGCGTGCTTCAACTTTTTCATCGAGCTGGCGCATAGCGTCATTTATTGCTGCGCTGATCAGGTCTTGCAGCATTTCGACATCCTCTGCATCTACCACATCAGGATTAATCTCAAGTTCCAGGACTTGATGATTGCCTCCGACAAGTGCGCGCACTACACCGCCGCCCGCAGTTGACTCAGCAGTCATCTCAGCAGTTTCTTCCTGCGCTTTGGCAAGTTCTTCCTGCATTAGCTGAGCTTGTCGCATTAGCTGGTCCATCTGGTTTCCACCGCCGCCGCTGCGCGGCCTGCCGCCGCCGGGATATCCGCCTCGTCCTCTTGCCATTAATTTTTTCCTCCTTTTAATAATTCCTCATCAATGTGTAGAGGGATTGATCTTTTATCGGTAATTCTTTTTAATTTCATAACCCAGTCTTCTTCAGCTGAAACAGCATTTGAGCCGGCATCATCCTCCAGGACAACTTCCAGCTCCACACTTATACCCAGCTTATCTTGCAGAATCCTGCGTATGGTTTCACGTGACTCAGCTTCGCTGATGCAAGCATATTGCCCCTTCAGGGAGTGATCAAAGGTCAGGGTCCAGACCTTTTCCTTACGGCTGACTTTAGCCGGACGGGCCATCAGCGAGAGGTCCATCAGATGCTCCTCCTTGATCGCCTCCAGGACAGCCTGCCAGATCCTCAGGGTTTCGTCATCGTAGGCCAGAGAAGAATCAGTTTTTTCCTCCTTCAGAGGAGGATCGGCTTTCTCTGCAGCCTGCAGACTTTCTGCCTCAACAATTTCTTCCGTCGCTCTTTGTTTAAGACCTGTTTCCTGCTTGGCCCCGGTCCTTAGCTCAGGAGGCTCTGCAAGAACCACACGCCCGGCAGCTGCTTCAGCGGGTATAGCAATCGGTTCAAGATGCTCTCCTCCCAGCCGCGCAGCCAGAGCCAGCAAGCCGATTTCCAGACTGCTGCGAATATCAGGTGAAAAGCGGAGTTCTGAATTGAGCCGGGCCAGTGAGGCAATAGTCTCACTTATCAGATCTGTCGAAACTTGAGCTGCCAGTTCGCTCAGCCTGGTCAGACCGGCACTGGTCATCTGGATCAGCTCTGCAGGATTACGCGATACTTTAGCGATCAAAAGATTTCTCATATAAGTTGAGAGATCGAGCAGGAAACGCGTCAGATCACGTCCGCTCATTACCAGCTCCTGAATTGAAGTTAAGAGAGTATCAGCATCATAGCTGAGAATAGCTGCAGCCACCGAATGCAAAAACTGATCAGGAACGCGTCCCGCCATTTGCAGTACATCATCGCGCGAGATTTCACCCGGCATCTGACGCAGCTGATCCAGCAGGCTGATGGCATCACGCATACCGCCGTTTGCCAGCTGGGCAATAACAGATAGAGCATCATCAGAGATGATCAGAGAAAGTTCGTCCGAGATTAGCCGCAGACGCTGAACAATGTCTTTTTGACTGATGCGTCTGAATTCATAATGCTGGCAGCGGGATATAATGGTCGCAGGAATGCGGTGGGGCTCAGTTGTCGCCAGAATGAAGACGGCATGAGCCGGTGGCTCTTCCAGGGTTTTCAGCAAAGCATTAAAAGCCTGCTGTGAGAGCATATGAACTTCGTCTATTATGTAAACTTTATATTGAGCCAGGACCGGAGCAAAGATGATTTCCGATGTCAGCCGCCTGACATCATCTACGCCGTTGTTGGAAGCCGCGTCAATCTCCTGAATATCCATCAGGGAGCCATTATTAGCAGCAATACAGATTTCGCATTCGTTGCAGGGATTGCCGTCATCCGGATTCAGACAATTGACTGCTTTGGCAAAAATCTTTGCCACTGAAGTTTTCCCGGTACCTCTGCTGCCGCTAAATAAAAAGGCATGGGCGAAGCGTCCATTGCGCACACTCTGCTGCAAAGGATAGACGACTTGCTCCTGGGCTACAACATCACGAAAATTTTGTGGACGCCATTGGCGGTAGAGTGCCAATTTTTCACTAATGGACAAGCTGACCTCGCTTCTATAGAAATCGCCGCGTCTGAGTCACAACCGAGGCAGGCTTCCCCGCGGCGCATATGGGTTATCGCTTACCGCTGCTTCCTTCCGGACCTGACGGGATTCACGGGCCACATCGCACGGGACCCACGATCGGTTGCGACTCAGACGCGGCGATCCGTGTGCATTTCTCATACATTCTATATGATCTGGAGATGAATTTAAAGGACTGTACCGCCGGGCAAACTGTTTTATACTAAAAATAGTATACTTATTGCTCAAGGACTTATTCTATAAATAGTCGGGAGGCAGAAATATGCGTAAGAAAGCTTATCTGACCTTTGCTCTTTGCCTGCTTTTAGTTTTCAGCCTTGTCGCTTGTGAAAAAGATTATATTAAAATAGAAGCTGTCAGATTGCGAGCCAACTCTTATTTAGTCATTTCCCAGGACGATTTATCACATCAAATCGGAGACCTGGTCACAATCTCTTTTCCTGCTAAACTGGATCAGCCACCGGTGGGCAGTCTGGCTCAAATCAGCCTGAGTCAGGAAATCAGGGAATCTTATCCGCCACAAGCAGATGCCAAAGCTGTAGAGTTAATCGATGAAAAAGCTTTGGTGGTTACTGATCCGAACGTCGCGGAGAAAATTGCCTGGCATTTGGGTGAAAATGTCTTCTTAATCGATGTGAGAACTGAAGCAGAGTATATAGAAGGACATATCAGCGGCTCCCTCCTGATGCCGGTGGAAGTGATTGCAGACCGCATAGTTGACGAGATTCCGGATCGCGATGCTGTGTTACTCCTTTATTGTCGCAGTGGTAACCGCTCGGCTACTGCAGGCAAAATGGTAAGGGAGCTCGGTTATTCCCTGGTCATAGATGCTGGAGGCATAATCAAATATGAAGGGAAGCTGATTACAGGATCAGATCCCGGAGCAATGCCTTGATCCAAGTGACGAATTAGCTTTCACAATTTCATCTTTTGCTTTAATATATCCGACAGCGTGATAAATGAAACATTGTTGTTTCTGCTCATGCCTGATACTGAGGAAACGAAGAAATACTGTTTTACTTACACAGATTCTTCAAAATAAGAATAATCACACAAGCCCACTGGGGTAAAGAAAGGATTTACTGATGGCAAGAATAACAAAAGATACGATGATTAGCGAAATTATGAGAATTGATCCCGGTCTGGCTCCTATATTGATGAGTATCGGTATGCACTGTCTTGGCTGCCCGGCTTCTCAGGCGGAAACATTAGAGCAGGCTGCCATGGTGCATGATGTTGATGTCAATGAACTGGTTGACAAGCTAAATGCCGCTCTTGAAGCATAAGTTTAAGTAGAGTGTTTTTAGTTTAGCTGATTTGGAATCAATCCGGATCAGGAAGATCATAAAATAACGGAGCGGCACTGCTCTTGCCGCTCCGTTTTCATTTTTAAAGGTTCTTGATCAGCGTCCTGCAAAGCTTTGCTCCAAATCATCCATATTTATGCCCACCATGGCTTCTCCCAGATTGCGGGAGACTTCCAGCAAAACTTGAGCATTATCGTAGTTGGCGACGGCCTGGACTATCGCTCGGGCGCGTTTTTCCGGTTCAGTAGATTTAAAGACACCGGAGCCGACAAAGACACCTTCCGCGCCCAGCTGACGCATGAGAGCGGCATCAGCAGGAGTAGCAACACCACCGGCTGAAAAGTTGAGAACAGGCAGTTTTTTATTGTCGTGAACGTATTTTAAGAGCTCATAATCAACCTGCAGTTCTTTGGCTGCTGTATAGAGTTCATCTTCCCTCATTGCGGCTATTTGTGACATTTCTGCCATAATAGTGCGCAAATGGGTTACGGCCTGGCTGATATCGCCGGTACCGGCTTCACCTTTGGTGCGGATCATGGCAGCGCCTTCAGCGATGCGGCGCAGAGCTTCGCCCAGATTGCGGGCTCCGCAGACAAAGGGGGTCTTAAAGTTTTTCTTATCGATATGGTAGACATGATCTGCCGGAGTCAGAACTTCAGACTCATCAATAAAATCTACCCCAATGGCTTCCAGAATCTGTGCTTCAACAAAGTGGCCGATGCGCACTTTGGCCATTACCGGAATTCTAACTGCCTTGACTATAGCTTCAATCATAGCCGGATCAGAGGTTCTGGCAACACCACCGTCTTTGCGAATATCAGCAGGTACACGTTCCAGGGCCATAACTGCGACTGCACCTGCGGCTTCAGCGATTTTTGCTTCTTCGGTATTGGTGACATCCATAATCACACCACCGTACAATTTTTCAAAAATATCCATTGATCTTTCCTCCTGAAAGTGTTTTTATATCTTTATCTTAAGCTGAATCTGCCTCCATGGAAAGAAACAGAATGCTTATATAATATGGGTACAGTTGCGACGAATTCAGGCCTGATAACTTTTTTTAAGATAGAATTAATTTGAGGAGTGATTTTTAGCATGCTGTATATTGAATTGGATCAGGATAAAATCCTTTACAAACAGATTTATGAGCAACTGGCAGACCATATCCGCCAACAGCACCTGGCTGAGGACAGTAAACTGCCAGGTATCCGTTCACTGGCAGATGAGCTGGGAGTAGCTGTAAATACAGTCAATCAGGCTTATCAGCAGCTACTGGTAGAAGGCTATATCTATTCCCGGGAGCGGTCGGGCTATTATGTGAAGTCGATTGATAATCTTCTGACTCTGCCCAATATTGATCAGCTAGTTGCGGAAGAAGAAGTGGAGAATTATCCTTATAATTTTTCAATATCCGGTGTTGATAAAACTCATTTTCCCTATGAAGACTGGCGGCGGGTCTTTCGCAGGACGATCAGAGAAGATGCCGGGATTTTGGCTCACACTCCCCCCAAAGGACTCTTCGACCTGCGTGAAGAGATCGCCCGTTATCTGGAATCTGCTCGCGGTATTAAAGTGGAACCGCAGCGCATAATCATCTCAACCGGAATCAGTCAGCTGACTGCGCTTTTAGAAAACATTTTGCCCGGCACACCGGTCTTCGCTTTGGAAAACCCCGGTTATATGGTTGGAAAAACCTCCTATCTGCATGCTTCCAGCAAATATATGGCCATCAACCATCTTCACTATGACGACAAGAGCCACAGCGTGACTTACTCTGTCGATGTGGATGCCTTGCCTGAGTCAGTATCTGTAGTTTTTCTGACACCCTCGCATCAGTTCCCTTTTGGCGCAGTGATGCCGGTTGATGCCCGGATTAGTATCCTGAACTGGGCTGCAAAAGCAAAAAACCGTTATATCATCGAGGACGACTACGATTTTGAGTTTCAGTACAAGAGCAGTAAGATTCCTTCTTTAAAAAGCCTTGATTCCGGTGACCGCGTTATCTATATGAGCGGCTTTTCCAAATCGGTAGCTGCAGCCTTGCGCATCAGCTTTATGATCCTGCCCCAGGATCTTCTGGAAAAGTACGAAGCCCACTACAGCAGTGAATGCCCGGTGTCCGGTTTTGTCCAACGAGCTTTGTGTGAGTTTATTAAGGATGGTTCTTTTGAACGCCACGTAAACCGCATGCGTACCTTGTATTCAAGCAAACATAATTTGTTGCTGCAAGTGCTGGCCCGGGACGGTCATGACCTGTTCAACTATCATTCAGGAACGTCGCTGGTGACCAGGGTAAGTGCTGCTGTGACGGAGAAAAAGTTGCAAGTACTGCGTGACGCAGGTATTAAAATTAACACTGTCGCTGATTTCTGTCAGGAAGGCAGTAAGGAGGCAGCGCTGATGAGGAATTATTTCATTATCGGCTTTGCCGGGGCGACGGAAAATGAACTGATACAAGGCCTGTCACTTTTTCAGGAAATTATTGCTAGTGATTAAATATTGCGGAAATAAGAGGACATTATCAATGAAAATAGTCATCGCCAGTGATTCCTTTAAAGGGAGCGCCAGCTCGCTGGAAGTAGCGGACTTTTTGGCAGCAGGTATGAAGAGCATCAGGCCGGATCTTAATGTGCAGAAACTTCCCGTGGCTGATGGCGGCGAGGGCACCAGTGAAGCTCTGCTGGATGCTTTGGGGGCTGACCGCGTCAGCGTGGAAGTTAACGATCCGCTTGGACGGATGATTACCGCAGATTACGCTTTGGCCGGAGGTTTGGCGGTGATCGACATGGCTGCAGCTTCAGGCCTGAATTTATTGCGGGCTCAAGAGCTTGACCCGTATAGGGCATCAACTTACGGCACAGGCCAAATGATTCTCGATGCCGTTGAAAAAGGCGCAAATGAGATTTATCTGGGACTTGGCGGCAGCGCAACAAATGACGGTGGAATCGGCATGGCCCAGGCTTTGGGAGTAGGAGCTCTGACGGCAACAGGCGAAAATATTGCACCCGGGGCTGCTGGTCTGGCAGACTTGCACACTTTGAATCTGTCTGCTCTGGATTCCCGGCTGAGCCAGCTGCACTTTTATGCCATCTGTGATGTCACGAATCCCTTAAGTGGAGACAATGGGGCTTCTTATATTTACGGGCCGCAGAAAGGTGCGCAGACGGAAGATCTCGCAGATCTGGACCGTATTTTGCATCGCTATGGTCAGATACTGGAACAGACCAGCGGCAGGAAAGTAATCAAGCAGCCAGGGGCCGGAGCTGCCGGAGGCATGGGGGCAGGCTTACTAGGAATTCTGCAGGCAGAACTGAAACCAGGTATAGATACTGTCCTGGACCTGCTGCACTTTGAAGAGCAAATCCGGGGAGCTGATTTGCTGATCACCGGAGAGGGCAAGCTGGACCAATCTAGCCTGTCCGGCAAGGCTGCAGTGGGCATCGCCCGGCGGGCCAAAAAACTGGAGCTGCCGGTATTTGCAGTGGTCGGCAGTTCTGAGCTTGATACTGCTTGTGTACAAGAAAAGGGAATTGATTTACTCCTCCCACTCATGAATGGATCCATGAGCCTGGAAACGGCAATAGCCGAGGTCGGGTCTCTCCTCTTTGAACAGGGAAGAAAGATAATAGAAATACTGGAAAGCTACGATTTTTAGGTTTAAATCTGCCTTCCTGCAGGTTTACTTTCGAATCGCCGCGCGATCCGGCAGTTTCCAGATCATCAGTGCCACAGCGACCAGGCCGACAAAAGCAGCCACAACAAAGGCCTGTGAAAGACTATAAAGTTCTGCAATGGCTCCTGTGACGGCAGGTCCTGCCACCATACCGATACCATAGACTGCTTGAAAGAAACCCAGACCGGTTGCCCGTCTTTCTGAAGGAATGTGGCTGGTAGCTGCATCCATGAAATAAGTCATTTGCGTAGTAGAGACTATTCCCAAAAAGAACATTATAATCAACAGGGTCAGATAGTTTTTGGCCAGCGGTATGGAGAAAAGCAGCAGAGTGTTGATCAGCATGCTGGCAGTTAAGATCTGCTTCAGCCGGAAATAGCGGAGCAGGACTTGGCTCACCAAAACAATAGCTAACAGACTCGCTACTTTATTGATTGCAACCATGATACTGATTCTAGAGGCGGATACGCCAAGATTTGATGCATATTGCGGCAAAAAGCCCTGGGCGCCGGAGTAGGATAAAAACTGCGTCACTGCAGCGAATAGTGATCCCCAAATCAGCCCCTTATCGCCAAGACTAAGTTTAAGTCCCTCAAGAACAGGCAGTCCGGCCTCAATCTCTTCTCTTGTTATCGCCTGATCTTCAGGCAGAAGCAAGCAAAGTATGAGACCTATAGCTGCAAAAACAGCACCCAACCCAAAGCCCTTTGGATAACCAAAACGTGCAATGATCTGACCGCCGATGAAAGTGGCTGCAATAATAGCGGCACTGTTTACCAAACTCAAATGTCCGACTGCCATGGTACTATCATTGACATTATAGTTCATATAAAGAGCTGAAATCTGGACCCAGAAAGCAGCAGCTACACCGCCCATGGCGCGAAAAATAAAGATCAGCCAGATGTCATGTGTCAATATCAGACCCAGTGCACTCATAAGTGCGAAAGTCATACCCGCAATGACGAAGGTTTTCTTCTTTTGCAGATAATCTGACCAAATACCAAGAGGCAAACGTAGAATCATTTGAGTGAAGCCGTAGCCACCCAGAATCAGACCCGACTGAGTTAAAGTCGCCCCGATCTCATCGAGATAGGGAGTAAAGAGCGAAGGATATGTGTAAAGTCCCATCCAAAAGAGCGTTGCAATAACAAGCAGCAATTGATTCTTGTTCTTGCACCGCCAATCGTTTAACTGCGATGAGAATTTCTGTTTTGCCATACTTGCCTCCTTTGCTTTAAAAGGTATTATAGACTATGCACTTGCTAATTATTTCAACAAAACTACAGATAGGAACTAGTGATGAATATTGATGAATTAATAAAAAAAGTCGAAGATAAGGAAAGCGATCTGGAGGAGTTGCGTGAACGCTGGAACAGGCGTGCTGCCGGTTTCCCGGCACTTCCTGATGAAAAGCAGGAAAACAGCTTTGCCTTCCTGGAAGAGTTCATGTCGCTGCAGGATATCCAGCTGCTTGATGTCGGCTGTGGACCGGGCCGCTATCTTTTACTGGCTTTGGAAGCCGGTGTAAAGAAAGCTGTTGGTGTTGAGATTGCCGAGAAGATGTTACAAAAAGCGGAACAAACTCTGACAGCGGCATCATGGCAGCCTGCAAACTATGAATTGATACGCTCTTCCTGGGAGGAAATCGATTTAACAGAGCGAGGCTGGGTCAGGCAATTTGATCTGGTCATGGCGCTCAAGACCCCCGCCCTGAATTCCGTTGCCAATGTCGAAAAAATGCTGGCAGCATCGCGTCACGCCTTCTTTTTTGCTAATCATCTGCAGAGGATCGAACCTCTGTTTCAGCAGCTTTACGCCAAAGTTCACGGCTATGAAAAAGCTTTTGGCAATGAACATGCACACCTTCTGGCCGAGCTCCTGGAGGCCTGGGGCTACAAGCCTGCCACGCATATTTTTGAAATAAGTGAAGTCCGTGACGAGCCCATAGGGGACCTCTTGATCCGCTATGGAGACTGGATTTTCAAAGATTTTCCGACAACAGAGGAAAAAGACTGGCTCAGCAAGGAGTTGCTGGAACTTAGTTCTGATGGCGAAACGATAAGACACACCGCTACTACCACTGAAGCGCTGACCTTTGTTGACGTCCGGGGAGTAGATCCGGCAAGCCTTTAGCGAGAGGAATCTTATTCTGGATACCGGCCTGGGGCAAGGATTAATCTTTATTCAGCTTGATTTCCCGGAGAAACAAAAACCCCCGCAAGTGTTATATCAGCATTTGCGGGGGTTTTCTCTTTGGCGTACCTGCCAGAACTTGAATCCGGAACCTTCTGATCCGTAGTCAGACGCTCTATCCAATTGAGCTACAGGTACATTTCAGCTTTACTATCTTATCGCGCAAGTCATTCTTTGTCAATAAGTTGCTGCTGACAGACGGCGTTCCAAAATTGGAGGCGAAAAAACAACAGCTCCCATTCTGTGCTAAAT
>LFSM01000004.1 GCA_001512745.1 Clostridiales bacterium DTU032 | reverse complement strand
TCGTTTTTGTGTCCGGTCAGTTGGGAATTGACCCCGTCAGCGGTGAAATGCCTGACTCGATTGAAGACCAGACCAAGCTGGCACTGAAAAATCTCGACGCAATTCTGACAGAAGCCGGTTCATCTGCAGCTGATGTTGTAAAAGCAACAGTTTTACTGGCTGATATGAGCGACTTCGCTTTGGTCAACGAGCTCTACGGCGATTATTTCCCCAGTCCTTACCCTGCACGGGCAGCTTTCGCAGTAAAGACGCTGCCAAAAAACGGCAAAGTTGAGATCGAGTGTATTGCCATCCGCAGATGAGAGCCTGTTGAAACAATCTTTCCAAAGCCTGCCCTTTGCAGAAAATGGCAGGCTTTTTTTATGACTTTAAGCTTTTTTAAGTCAGGCTTAAAGGAAGATTGCAGAAAGGCAAGAAAATATATAAAGCTGCAGGCAGCAGGGCCGCCAAAGAGCACAAACTGAGCCACTCCATAGCTTATGGTATAATGTAGCAGGAGGCAGATACTGATGAATCTGATAAAGACAACCACAACCAGGCGCCGTATGAAATATGGAGCCTTACGCAAAAATACCGTCCAGGAGACCAAGTCGGACGCATATCTTTGCCCCAATTGCAAGAAACTGGTCAGCTATGTTCCGGTTTATACTCTGAGGCGCTGTGTCTATTGCAACCAGGAACTGATCTGGGAATCCAGCAAACCCGCTAATTAGTCAGTAATTTATTCTTTAATCAAAGTTTCCATTTTCACAGTTTTTCGGTAATTTTTAGTAGATATGAATTTATAGCAAGATAAAAAAGAGCCCGGCCGCAGCAGAGCTCTTTCCTCTTGATTACTCATTTAGCTCCACAAGTGCAGAGCATCTTTATTGCTAGGGTTGAATTATAACATCATAGCCTGCTGTCCAGCTGGGATTGGCGGTGGCCAGAGAATAGTTTGTGACCAGTACTTCCTGTATACCCTCAGAGGCTACAAACTGGGGAACGCTGCCCTGGAAGTGGCGTGGGTCGATCTCGTAGACGTACTCGTAATTGTTGGCCAGATGCGGCAGGAAAGCTTTGGCGTAAGAATCTTTGATTACAAGAATCTTCTTGCCATTCTT
>LFSM01000027.1:13512-23247 GCA_001512745.1 Clostridiales bacterium DTU032 | reverse complement strand
TTATGAAAAGGGAACTGGAAGATATCGGAAAGATTTCTTCAGAAGAATAATGAACAAGTCATGTTTTGCTGCATGAAAGTGTGCCTGGCACCAAACTATGCAGATGAATGAAAGTGTGCCTGGCACCAAACTATGCATTAATCGTGAGGTAAAAGATGCAAGAATTAAAGAATAAGAAATTATCACGGGATGAATTTGAGACTATCAGGAAAGATGTTCTGACCCAGTGGCCTACTGGCAAAGAGGTGGATCTGGACAAGGCTCTGGCTTATCACAAAAGTCTGCCTCAGAAGAAGATTTTCAGTAATATTCTAAACAAGGCCAAAGAGGAAGGGCAGACCTTGACTCAGCCTCGTGCCGGAGTGCCTTTGATTTTGGATCAAATCCAGCTGCTCCAATACTTGCAGGATGTAGGTGATGCAGATCTGCTGCCCACAACTATAGATAGCTATACCCGACAAAACCGCTATAAAGAAGCAGAAGTCGGCATCAATGAATCTGTAAGAAGTAATAAATCAATGCTTAATGGTTTTCCGGCTGTAAACCATGGTGTAGCCAGCTGCCGTCAATTGATTGACTCCCTGGATAAACCGATTCAGGTACGCCACGGCACTCCGGATGCCCGCCTGCTGTCTGAGATCTGTTATGCCGGAGGTTTTACCAGCTTTGAGGGTGGCGGCATTTCCTACAATATCCCCTATGCCAAAGATGTTTCTCTGGAGACGACAATCCGCGACTGGCAGTATGTTGACCGGCTGACCGGCTTGTATGAAGAAGCGGGCTGTCCGATTAATCGTGAACCTTACGGTCCCTTGACCGGTACACTGGTTCCGCCTTTTATTTCTCACAGCGTAGCGATTATTGAAAGCCTGCTGGCAGCTGAACAGGGGGTTAAAAATATTACCGTCGGCTATGGACAGTGCGGAAATCTGGTCCAGGATGTGGCAGCAGTTCAGATTCTGCAAAGCCTGACCGAAGAATATTTGCGCAAGTATGGCCACGGTGATGTTGAAGTCACTACCGTACTCCACCAGTGGATGGGCGGTTTTCCTGATGATGAGTCTAAAGCTTTTGCAGTTATATCCTGGGGCAGTGTAGTTGCTGCGCTCTCACATGCAACTAAAGTAATTGTCAAGACACCACATGAAGCCATCGGTGTACCCACCAAGGAAGCCAATGCTGCCGGCTTGCTCTGCACCAAACAAACCATCAATATGCTGGGAGACCAACACCTTGATACATACAGTCTGAAGGATGAAAAAGTGATCATCGCAGCGGAAACCCGCTGTGTTGTTGACCGCGTTATCGAGCTGGGTGAGGGCAATCTGGCCAAGGGTGTGATTCTGGCTGTGGGTGCAGGTGTGCTGGATATTCCTTTTGCGCCCAGTCGTTATAATGCCGGCAAGATGCTGCCTGCACGTGACAACGAGGGAGCGATCAGGCTCTTTCACGTCGGCAATATACCGCTGACAGCTGAGCTGAAAGACTTCCATCAGGAAAAGATGCGCAGCCGGGCAAGTTATGAAAAGCGCGAGGCATCATTCCAAATGGTTATTGATGACGTATACGCCATCAGCAAAGGCAGGCTGGTCGGCAGACCTAAATAAGAGAAACAGGAGAAAAACATGAAAATTAAGCAGCTAGTCTGTGCCCCGGGGAGAACAGGATTCTATTTTGATGATCAAAAGGCGATCAAGGCCGGTGCGCACAGGGATGGAAATATCTATATCGGCGAAGCAGCGACACTAGGCTTTACTTCAGTCCGGCAAGCGGGAGAATCTGTTTCTCTGATGCTGATTCTGGAAGATGGGCAGATTGCCTTCGGAGATTGTGCTGCAGTTCAATATTCAGGCGCCGGCGGACGGGATCCGCTCTTTCTGGCATCAGAATTTATTCCTTTGATTGAAGAGGAAATCGCGCCATTGCTGGAAGGTAAAGAACTGGGGACCTTCCGCGGGATGATGGATGAATGGGAAAACTTTCATACGTCTGATGGCAAAAGACTGCATACAGCCATCCGTTACGGCTTATCTCAGGTTTTGCTGGATGCTCTGGCTAAAGCCGGCAAACGCATGATCTGTGAGGTCGTAGCTGATGAGTATGGCCTGGAAATAAGCACAGAGCCTATTCCCGTTTTCTGCCAGTCAGGGGACAGCCGCTATGAAAATGCGGACAAGATGATCATCAAACAGGCAGATGTCATGCCTCATGCTTTAATCAATAATGTCAAGGACAAGCTGGGAACAAGGGGCGAATTGCTGCTGGAATATATTGAATGGCTGAGTGACCGCATTCAGAATTTCAGATTAGACCCGGACTATAATCCAGTCTTGCATATCGATGTCTACGGTACCATTGGTCAGGCTTTTGGTGATGATAACTACGAGGCGATGGCTGATTATCTGGAGACTTTAGTGGCTGCAGCAGCTCCCTTTAAACTGCGCATTGAAGGTCCCATGGACGCAGGCAGCAAAACTGATACGATAAAGCATCTGGCAGCACTGACCTCCCTGGTCGATGAGCGGGCTATTGATGTTGAACTGGTTGCTGACGAATGGTGCAACACCTATGAGGATGTGGTTGACTTCGTGAATGCCGGAGCGGCCCACATGATTCAGGTAAAAACACCTGATCTGGGCAGCCTGCACAAGACAATCGAAGCCACTCTTTACTGCAAGGAGAATGGTGTTAAAGCTTATCAGGGGGGAACCTGCAATGAGACCATCCGCTCTGCCCAGATTTGTACTCAGGTCGCAATGGCCAGCCAGCCGGATCAGATTTTAGCCAAACCGGGTATGGGGGTTGATGAGGGGCTGATGATTGTCTATAACGAAATGCAGGATGTTCTGGCTCTGCGGCGCGCAGGTCAGAGAAAGGAGTCCTGAATGAACCCGAAAAAGATGGCGGTAGCCGGAACTCTTGAGTCCAGTGATGTAATGGTAAGGGTGCGGCCGTCGGAAGTCTTATCGCTTGAAATAAAATCGCCTGTCCTGGCACAATATGGCGATGCGATTCGCCAGACTGCAGCTGAAGTTCTGGCAGAACGGGGTGTCACAGCAGCGGAAATTGAATTGATTGACCGCGGCGCTTTGGACTGTACTATAAGGGCCCGGCTGGAGACAGCGCTCGAGCGCTCTCTCGATTAAGGAGAAAAATATGCGGCGTTCACTATTATTCTTACCCGGCAATCAGCCTTCTCTCTTACAAAATGGAACTGTGCTGCCTGCTGATGCCCTGATTTTCGATCTGGAAGATGCGGTGGCAGCTGATGAGAAAGACAGCGGCAGATACCTGGTATCTTCTGCCTTACGTCATCTTGATTTTGGCCGGCGCGAAAAAATCGTACGCATTAACGGCGATGCTGCCTTGCGCGAAAAAGATATCTGGGCTGTTGTCCGGGCAGGAGCTGACACGATAATGCCGCCTAAAATTGCCGGAGCAGCTTTGTTAAAGGAAATCGGGGAACTACTGGATGAAATTGAAAAAGAGGCGGGCATAGAAGCCGGACACACCAAGCTGATGCCCTTGCTGGAAACAGCAGCAGGCATTGAATTCGCTTACGAATCTGCCCTAGCTTCAAACAGAGTGGTCGCCCTGGCCTTGGGCGGTGAAGATCTGGCAGCTGATATCGGCTGCTCCCGAACCAGGGAAGGCAAAGAATTGCTCTATAGCCGGCAGCGCCTGGTCATAGCCGCACGTGCTGCGGGCATAGAAGCGATTGATACCCCCTTTACTGACGCCCAGGATAATTCCGGCTTGCTGGCGGATGCTCTTCTGGCCAAATCGCTGGGTTTCAGCGGAAAGCTGGCGATATCACCCCAGCATCTGAAGGGCATACATCAGGCCTTCACACCGACCGGAGCACAAATCGCTTATGCACTGGAAGTAATCAAGGCGATGGAAGCAGGGCTGAGATCAGGTCTGGCAGCGGTATCTTTGCGGGGAAAAATGATTGATAAACCTGTAGTTGACCAGGCGGAAAAAACGCTGGCACTTGCCAGGGCCAGTGGACTGCTGGCTGCGGCGGAGGAGATTGCAGATGCTGAGTAAAGAATATAGTGATATTAAAAGTGCGATTAAGGCTTCGCCTCTGGAAGACAGCATGACAGTGTCCTTCCATCATCATCTGCGTAATGGGGATTATGTTTTGAACATGGTGATGGCAGCTATTGCGGACCTGGGATATAAAGATCTGACTGTAAATGCGAGCGCATTATTTGCCTGTCATAAACCCCTGCTGGACCATATCCGACAGGGAGTCGTAAGTGGTCTGGAATGTAACTATATGGATGCAGGTCTGGGCGAAGAGATTAGCCGGGGCCTGTTGAAAAAACCGGTCATCTTCCGCAGTCATGGCGNNCCGTCCGGCCGACCTCTACCGCGGAGATGCTCATATCGATGTCGCCTTCATTGCGGCATCAAATGCTGACCCGGCAGGCAACTGCAACGGTTTAAGCGGGAAATCAGCTTTTGGTTCCATCGGCTATGCCATGGCGGATGCAGATATGGCCGATTATGTTATTGTGATCAGCGATCAAAAATCGCCTTACCCCCTGCAGCAGAGTTCGATTGATGAAAGCCGGGTTGATGCCGTAGTCTTTGTCGATTCCATCGGCGATCCCGAAAAAATAGTTTCAGGGACTACCCGTGTTACGCGCGATCCAATCGGTTTACTTATGGCCGACTTGGCAGTAGAGGCCATCGCAGCTTCAGGTCTGCTTCGCGACGGCCTTTCTTTCCAGACCGGCGCCGGCGGAGCTTCACTGGCAGTTGCTCAGGCTTTGAGTGAGCGCATGCTTGCAGAAAATATTAAAGGCAGTTTTGCATCCGGCGGCATTACCGGAATGCTGGTTGATATGCTAAGAGCCGGTTTGTTCAAGAATCTGCTTGATGTCCAGTGCTTTGACCGGTCAGCTGTTGAATCGATTGCGCAGGATGAGCGTCACATCGAGATCAGTGCTGCGCGCTACGCCAGTCCGGAGGCCAGGAGCAATGTCGCCCAGCATCTGGATGTGGTGATTTTGGGAGCGACGGAAATAGATCTCGATTTCAATGTCAATGTGCATACGGATTCCAATGGACTGATTATGGGTGGCTCGGGCGGCCACAGCGATACAGCGGCCGGATCTTTTATGTCGGTGATCATAGCGCCTTTGTACCGGGCCAGACTTCCCCTGATTGTGGATCGGGTAGGCTGTATTTCCACACCGGGTGCGGATGTTGATGTCCTGCTGACGCAGTATGGTCTGGCTGTCAATCCGCGCCGTGGTGACCTGAGAGAGTCTTTTCAGGCTGCCGGACTGCCGGTTTTTGAAATTGCTGCATTAAAGGCCAGGGCAGAAGATATCTGCGGCCATCCTCAGCCCATTAAAAGAAAAGACCGCACTGTCGGAATTGTACGATCTCGTGATGGTGAAATTCTGGATCAGATTTATGAGCTGGCAGATTAGAGCCTCTCTCTGGTTTTAGCCGGCCTGAGCGGGTAGCGGAAACGCTTATTGGCATCCAGGAAAGCCATGGTGTCGGCAACTGTCTCTTCGAAAGGACGCGGGGAAAAACCTAACTCGCGCCTGGCTTTTTCATTGGAGAAATTAGAGTTGCTCTCCAGAGAATAAAGGGCATAGGGGGTAAAGAGCGGACGTTTCTTTGTCAGCTTGCCCCAAAATTCAAAGAAGGGTGCCAGCAGTTTTACCAATTTGAATGGCGCCAGCTGGCGTATAGGTTTTCTGCCACTGTATTTTGCAGCTATCTCGCAGAGCTCACTGATGGAGTGAATTTCATTGCTCAGAATATAAGTCTCACCGGAGCGGCCCTTTTCGGCTGCAGCGATCAGTCCGTCAGCAACATCCCGTACATCAACCATATCGTAGCCGCCCTTAACCAGGGTGTTCAGCCGTCTGTTGGTGAAGTCCAGCAATACCTGCACCAGACGCCCGTGCAGGTAATCATTGGGCCCGATTATGCCTGAAGGATGTACGACGACAACATCCATACCTTCACGACCTGCCTGCAGAACCTTTTCTGTAGCTGTGGCCTTAGTTCTGGCATAAGCTCCCTGAACCCAGTCAGCATTGAAAGAATCAACTTCGCTGATGGGAGCATTAAACTTCCTCTCAGGAATAGCATGAACGGAACTGCAGTAGAGGAAGCGTCTGGCATTGTATTTGCCTGCCATGTCAAGCATGTTCTGAGTGCCCTCAACATTAGTTTTTGTCATACGGGGGTCATCTTTTGAGGCAATGGAAATCATGCTGGCCAGATGTAAAATAATAATATCTTTATCTTCCAAACCGGAAAAAACTGCCGGCAGTGTCCAGGGTAAGGTGATGTCAGCAGTGTAAATTTCACAGTTGAGTCCCTGCAGGGCTTCAGGACGCTCAGCTTCCATAATCAGACAGCGGACATTTTCGCCTTTTTGCAAAAGCTTGCGGACAACCGTATTGCCCAAATGGCCGGATGCACCGCTTACCAGGTAAATCTTTTCTTTGCTCATAATTTACTAACTCCGTAAAAACTTTCTAAATATATACACTTAATTAATTTTATAGCATAAAAATAGGGAATTATAGAGACGCAGTGACAAAAAATGTGGCAGGCAGATGAGTCTTTGTGAAGGCAGTATCTCAATCTCGATTTGGTAATCAGTTTTGTCGATCAAATCAGCTGACACAAGCAAGGCGCGTTTAAGTGATTACTGCTAAAATATTAAGAAAGAAGATAAAGCGGCTGTTTGCCTGTGTTATCAGGTGACCGCAGCGAAAAATATCGGAGGCACTTATGTCATTTTCCTTACGTATGCAGAAGAGTCATTTATATAGTGTTTTGCTGTGCCCGCGGGGAGCTGCACGCCTGGCCGACCAGGGAGCCCAGATTGCTCAGATGTATCTCTCACCATATGACAGTTTGATTGGTGTGATCGGGGAGAGCGGATCGGGTAAGAGTCTTCTGATCAAAGGTATGTTTCCGGGACTGGAACTGACCAATGACGATGAAGGAGTTAATGTCCGACCCCTTCCCCTGATGAATCTGGACGATACAGGATTTTTCACACCACATACTTACCATGTCGATATCCGCTTCGAAATGGCTTTCTATCAGCCATACGAGCTGGCGTCTGCGATTATGGAGGCGGTTAACCGCAAAAAGCGCGTGATTGTGGAGCACTTCGACCTGATCTATCCTCATCTGGATATGAATGCGCATCTGCTGCTGGGAGTGGGCGAAGAGATTATTGTCACCCGCCCAAGCATCTTCGGGCCTGAACCTAAATATATCAGGGACATTGTCTTTCAGTCTTTTCCGACCAGGCGCATGGTCCATACGGCGGAAGACCTTACAGAATTCAGTCTCATCGATCATAATATCTTTCGTTATGAACATTCCGATGTTCGCTCCGGCTTTCTTCTGACCTTCCACGACAAACCTGATCTTGATCTGAAACAGGTAGAGAGGGAAGTGCAGGGTTTGATTGACCGCGATCTGCCCATCTCATATGTTGATGATACCCATGTTATGATTGGCGATCACCGTCATTACTGCACAGGCCCGCGTCTGCATATGAAGAGTACAGGCGATGTCAAAAATTTCCATATTTATCCTGAATTTGTTGTTGAACCGATTTCAGGTGAATATCAGATGATCGGCTTGGTGAATGTTGATAGTGATTACAAACTGTCTCAGCTGAACAAGCTGCTGTCTACAGATGTAAGCGCACCTTTCTGAGAAGTAGATAATTAGACACAAATGCAGGAATCAAAAGGGAAAGATAAGAAGAGCCTGTTTACAGCAGTGGATTTGCCTGCTGTTTTGGCAGGGCGCGACCGTCGTGCTGCCAAGCGCAGGGAACTTCTTGCTGAGGACGGTTCCTGCCTGTTGAGTGTCACGCTGGTCATGCCCGGATCTGTAAAAGCGACCAGGCTGTCACGGGCCTTTTTACGCGAGTATTGTTCTTACCTGCGGAGCCAGTTCCGCGGTCAGAATCTGACGCTTGCCCGTGAGGAAGCTTTGATCGATTCTGCTGGTGATGCTTATTTCTTCCTCTTTACTTCCGGCACGGATCCTCTTTTTTTAAAAAAATTCGCCATTACTATGGAAGAAGAATTTGACTGGGCCCGGATACTTGATCTGGATCTTTATCTGTCAGAATCTGAGCCGCTTTCGCGGGCCGGCCTGCAACTTCCGGAGCGCCGCTGCCTGATCTGTAAGGAAGAAGCACATGCCTGCAGCCGTTCGCAGTGCCATTCAACAAGTGAATTACAGGAGAAAGTCAGACAGTTTCAGACCGAGGGCCTGCTGCAGCTTCTGCCCGGGCGCATGCAGACGGCAGCTTTAGCTGCTGCCCTGTCGGAACTGCTGGTTGCGCCGAAACCGGGTCTGGTCACTGGCTGCGATACCGGCTCCCATGCTGATATGGACCGCTTTACTTATGCGGACAGCATAGCTGCTCTGGCCGGTTATTTTCAGACTGCTGCGAAATGCGGGCTGCAAGTGGCCTTAGCCGGAGACCCAGTTTTGGAAGATGCGGCTGAGAAGGCCGGCAGTGACTTTATTAAAAAACTATCTGAGCTGAAAGAAGCGGGCCTCAGGGCTGAAAGGCAGATGTTGGCAGCTACAGGCGGTGTGAACACACAAAAGGGATTTATCTATCTGGGTGGATTGCTGCTGGCTGCGGCTGCTTCACTTGCACTGGACCCGCCGGTCTTCGCTGTCAGCTTTGAAGCTGCAGGTGAAAGAGCTCTTATCCAAGGATGGCAGCGGGAAATAAGCCGCTGGGCACTGGCTTTGCAGGATATAGAAACTTCATCTCCGGCGGCGGTAGAGACAGCAGGGGAGAGCATCAGAAGAAAATATGGCATTTCAGGTGTAAGGGGCGAAGCTGCCGGCGGGATGAAGAGTGTCTTTCAGCTGGCTTTGCCTTTTTATCGCGCTTTGAGAAAAAGAGCAGTGGCACCAAACGAAAGCGCTGTGGTGACTCTTGTGCTCCTGCTGGCTGCAACGGAGGATACCACTCTGATTAAGCGGGCCGGTTTGCAGCAAGCAGAGCTGATCCGCAAGGAACTGGCAGAATTTTTCCATATTATGTCTCAGCCGGAGGGACTGTGTCCGGACCAATTGCCGGACGATCTGAACAGGGGCAGCAGACCTGCAGTAAGCACCGATCAGCTTGCTGCCGATGCGCTTTCAGCTCTATGCCTGAATAATATTGCTGCGCAGGAGACTGCCGTCATCAGTTATATCTCTCTCTGGTCGGATTATTTCCGAGACAAGGCTTACAGTGCCGGAGGTGCGGCAGACCTGCTCGCCATCTGTCTACTTGTGCTAAAATTACTTGCTGATATCTGATATTGTCCGTATGCTCATTTGAACAAAGCAGGAGAGGATTGCTTGCATGGGTGTCTTTTCAAAAATTTCAAAAATCTTCACTGCTGACTGGAGCACTTTGATCAAGTCGACCCGTCAGCTAAAAAAAGATTCAGGCCGCGGTTTCTTTGATCTGCTGCTAGATCAGGTGCGCATGTATCAACGTGGTGGTTATACATGGGCAGAGTATGCGCTCTACGAGTTTGACCGCATTACGGATCCGAAATTAAGAGCAAATTTTGCTTCTGAATATTATGATAACAAGCGTCTGGTTTTGGGCAGTTCCACTGCTGAATCAAGGGCACTTTTTCGTGATAAATCTCTGTTCAATGAAAAGTTTCGCCAGTATCTGAGGCGGGATTACTTAGACTTATG
>LFSM01000027.1:0-13404 GCA_001512745.1 Clostridiales bacterium DTU032 | reverse complement strand
CTGCTGGCCAGGGAACAGACTGTTCTGGAGGAGGAGATTATTTTGCATCAGGAGATGCGGGCAGTTTCACCGACTTCGCTCTGCTCGTTCAGGATCGGAACGGTTCTGCAAAAGGACGGCAGTGTCGTGATACTGTATAACAGGCTGCGCACTGCCATGCATGATCCTGTTGTTGACAATATTTCCCGCGGAGGTGGCTATACTGCTATTTCCGATCAGGGAGAGCTGATGTATCCCTGCGTGACATTCAAACCTTGCCGCCGTTACCTGGCAGAGCATCCGGTGACGGGAGTGGAATTTGTCGGTTTTAAAATACCGATGTTTGACCAGGTTCAGGACTATGTGCGAGAGCTGGCCCGGATTGTACCGGACCAGGCCTATGTCGGCTGGGATATTACACTTAACGAACATGGGCCGCTATTGATTGAAGGCAACGAAATACCTTCAATCTATATGTATCAGGCGGCACAGTTTTATCCGGATGACATTGGACCGAGAGCTAATCTGGAAAAAGTTTTTGGCATTTCATTGCCTGCGCCTGAACTTTAAGCTGGAATCTTAGTATGGTGCTGGGCTTTTGTTGCTGATTGAATTATTGAAAATTTACCAGGATAGGTCATGGGATTGACATCGATTGACACTATCTTGTAATGAAAACGAGAGGCCTTTTAATTGCAGCCTAAGACAAGAGCTGTTATACTTTTAAAAACCGGTTTAGCGATCAGAGCTGGTATTTTTATGTACCGCAATATATTTTGTGCTGACCGGAAATGAATTTGAGGTTGAGATGGCTTTACATCGCAGACATAAAGAAGATCCCTTTGAGACTTACGATCTGAAGAAGAAACGACCGGCCCGGCGTGCCCGACTTAAGTTGCGCAGCTATTTTTCATCAAACTTTGACGGTGGCAAATTAGCCTCAGTCCTGGTCCCTGTCATCGCCTTCGTTCTACTGGTGTCAGTATTTGTAGTCAAGATTGTTACAGACTCAAAGTCAGTATCAGACGAAAAATTCCGCAATGAAAATCCAGTTGAAATGCAGGACAATATCGGACGTATTCAGCGCAATATTAAGGCCTTGCCTGATATTAATGATGCGGAAGAGACCAAAACCGCCGAAACCGAACCTGCACCCGATACAACTTTGGCTACAAATAAGGAGCCCGATACTTCTGAGCCGAAGGTGATCGTGATGACCCCTGAAGAGACAGGAGAAATCACGGTTAAAGAGTATCTCTACATAGCAAGCAGTGTCGTCAATGTACGCAAGGACGCTTCTACAGATTCCGATCTTGTCGGTCAGCTTTCTTTTAATCAGAAAGTGGAGAAACTCGGCCAGAAGAATGATTTCGTCGAAATAAAAGCTGAAGACGGCTTGCATGGCTATGTTCACAAGGACCTGGTATCCACTGAACTTTCAGAAGCTATCCTTCCCGGCATGACCATGTATGTTCAGGTCGGACAGGCTTATATCCGTTCCGGTGCCGGAACTACTTATGACATCATCGGTTTCGGCTTCAAGGGTACTCCGCTGACAGTAGTTCAAAGCGGGTCGGAATGGTCTCTGGTCATGACTGATACGGGACTCTCAGGCTATATGCTGAATGAGCTTTTCGGTACACGTAAGCTTGAACGTACCAGAATGACAATGGAAACAAATGCTGTACGCTACATTGACTATTCTGTTGTTTATATGCGAGAAAAAGCAACAGCTGATTCCGAACAGATCGGTGTTCTGGCTATGGATGACAGAGTACTTCAAATATCTACCGACGGCAGCTGGTCACTAGTTGAAGCCTCTGACGGCTTGCAGGGCTATGTCCGCAACGATCTCCTGCGTGAAAGCGCACCGGTAACTCCCTATGCAACTACTAACCGCAATCAGTACATAACAGTCAGTGTCAGCAATGTCCGCGCTGACGATAATACTGATAGTGAAGTTGTTGGCCAGGTGCGTAAAGATGAGCAGGTCTTGCAGATTTCAACCGACGGCACCTGGTCCCTCATCAGGACCTCAGCCGGGATTGAAGGCTACGTTATGAATGAATTCCTGACCGGAGTTGTACCGAGCTCCTCGTCAAACGGATCAGGCACATCACCGGCGGAGACCACACCGCCTACAGCCAGTTCTTCTTTCAGAGATATCAGTGGCACAGTCTATATCAAGGCGAGTGCAGC
The DNA here is from genome assembly GCA_001512745.1 of Clostridiales bacterium DTU032. Classification (GTDB taxonomy): domain Bacteria; phylum Bacillota; class Clostridia; order Saccharofermentanales; family DTU023; genus DTU032. The sequence continues at coordinate 11,226 of LFSM01000027.1, read as the reverse complement.
CAACCTGCGCTCCGAGCCTAATACCTCATCACTAATAGTGGATACTCTGTACTATGGTGCTGCGGTACAGAGGATATCGACTAATGACCTGTGGACAAAGATAAAGACAGGAAACGGCCAGATTGGCTTTATAAGTAATAGTCTCTTCCAGACAGAAGTGATTGAAAGTACCCCGCCCCAGGCGACAAGCCAGGGCCAGCAGGTAGTGGAATATGCCAAGCAACTCCTGGGTGTACCATACGTCTATGCCGGGGCATCGGCTAACGGAGTGGATTGTTCCGGTCTGACAAAATATGTCTATGGAAGAATGGGTGTCTATTTATACCATGGATCAAACAGTCAGGCGCGTTCTAACTACCAGTCAATTTCTTTCTCAACTAGTAATTATGAAGCAACGCTGCTTCCGGGCGACCTGGTGTTCTTTAATAATGTTTACACCTCACCTAACTCCAACTACACTCATGTGGGTATTTATGTTGGTAACGGTCAAATGATACATTCACCGCAACCGGGACAGACTGTGAGGTATGAGTCACTATATGATCGTAATGCTTACTCACCTGTCAGACTTGTCAAGCGCATATTCTAAGCTTGTCCCCGGGAATATATAGATAATAGACGTGCTCGGATAGATCACGTCCATTTTTCGGAGTTAGTATTTGATGGCAATTCAAGATCATCCAAATAAAAATCGAAACGATAATGCTCAGCCCAATAAAATGCGTCCTGCACCTAAGCTTCAGCGTGCCCAAAGCAAGGCGGGAGAACAGGAGATATTTCCGGAAAAGCTTCAGTACACAGGCAAAAATCTTCGTGTAGATTATTTACAGTCGCGAGAAGCTGCAAGTGTAACTGAAACTGTTGCTAAGGATGCTGTTAAAGCTGCTGCAGAAAAAAGAGACGACAGCAAAAGGGAAGAAGCGATTGCCAAGGCCAGAGCTCAGGCTCAGCTATCCAGGCAATCATCTGTTCAGAGGCCATCTGTGCAGAAGCCGGCTTCCCCTACAGAGCCCGGTCAGAAAGCCGCAGCTAAGAAGCCGCTTCCGCAGCCGGCGCCTTCCCAGAGGCCGCTTCCTCAGAAAGATGAAGTCCAGAATGTAACGGCCAGAAAAACAGCTGCCCCGACGACAGCTGCCCGGAAGGAAATAGAAAAGAAAGCGACTGACGATAAAAAGCGTCAGCGCCGTATGCTTATTGCTGCTGCTGTTCTTATTGCTGCTATCTTGTTAATCTTCGGCATCAGCAGCCTGCTAAATCGGGATCCTAAGCCCGATCCGGATATTTCTGTTGATCCGACTGCTTCTGTACCAGCCGGGGCAGAGGCCTGGACAAAAGCAGAATTAGAGGCAGCAAAGCTGGCATTGTCGAAAGAAGTAATCTTTCCGGGCATCTTTATTGCAGGTATCGATATGTCCGGACTTAGTGCTCAGGAAGCCAGCGATATTTTAGCGGAAGAAGCAGAGCGTTTGCGTGATGAAATTAAGATTACTGTAAGAGCCAATAACAAAAGCTTTACCTTATCCGCTGACGATCTTGCCTATAGTTTCGATACTTTTTCCGCTTTGGAGAAAGCCTGGTCTATTGGCCGTTCAAGCGAACACTATGATGATGAACTGGATCTGATTCTTCGTCATAAGGTTATCTCCGCCATTGAAAAGGAAAGCCTTCACATAGATCTGAACGGGGATTTTGATGAAGCGGTAATGAAGTATTCACTGCAGAAGAAGCTGGCAGACCAGCTGCCGGTATTTACTGAAGCCAAGGCGACCGGCTTTAACACTACGACCTTACGTTTTGAAGTGGAAGAAGGAAAAACCGGACTGGAAGCAGATATTTCAACTGCAATCAAAGATCTCCACAGGCTTTTGCAGCAGAATGATTTTCAGGGAGACATTGTGCTTAAGCTGGAAGATAAGCAGCCGGAAATGACAGCAAGCATGATTCATGAGAATACGGGCTTTGTATCTCAGGCCAGTACACCGATTTATGGTTCCTGGCAGGCTGACCGCAATTACAATCTGATTGTTGCGGCCAAAAAAATGACCGGCCAGGTAGTCCAGCCCGGTGAAACTTATTCCTACCTTACCTCTCTTGGACCGATTACAACGCAGGCAGGATTTATGTCAGGCAGCGCTATTGTGGGCGGTACCTATATCGATGTTATCGGCGGGGGACTCTGCCAGCCGAGTACAACTTTATTTCAGGCTGTAGTCAAAGCTGACCTCGAAATTGTGGAAAGACATAACCATGGTATGAGGAGTGACTACTATTATTTTGGTCAGGACGCGATGATCTATGGCGGTAGTTTTGATTTCAAGTTCAAGAATAATACGGATTATCCAGTGGCTATCGTAGCAGAAACATCGGGGAATTACCTTGTTTATAAAATATATGGCAAGCCCTTGCCTGAAGGTGTGACTATAGAAATGGATTCGGTGAAAACCGGAGACCTGACCCCTATTACAACAACACAGAAAGTATTGAATACTAAGCTGGAACCGGGTGAGTCCGAGCAGGTTCTCTCTGCAATTGCCGGTTCTACCTGGGAAACCTACAAAGTCTATTACAAGAATGGCGTTGAATTTGACCGTCAATACCTTACTTATAGCCGCTATCCAAGTGTTGCGCGCAGAATTGAATATGGCCCAAGTCTGCCTCCGACTGAAACTGTGACGGAGACAGAAGCTCCGACAAGTGCACCGACATCAGCGCCAACATCAGCACCGACAGCAGGGACAGAAACAGCGACAGAGGCTCCGACAGAAGATCCTGATCCGTAACATATTGTAAGTATTCAAACGGCAGGACAGGCTCCGGATAAAGGCAGCTGTCCTTCGCCTTTGGACGGGAATAAAGATAAGAGAATCAGTACAAATTCACCAAACTTCGCTTATACTGTATAGTGGAAATTACAGCAATTAGAAAGAGCAACAATTGCTGTAATTTTGATAAGTCTGCGGATATGATATACAAGGTGATTTATGTTAGGTGAAAAACAGACTGAAGCGATGAATAAAGATACTGCCTGGCCAACGGTGTCCTTACTGATTCCCTTTTTCAATGAAGAAAGACAAATAGAGACTACTCTGCAAACGGTGCTGCCCATCATGGATTCACTGAGCTTAAGCTATGAAATAGTCTGTGTTGATGACGGATCAAGTGACAATAGCTGGGAACTGCTTTCACAATATGCCCAGGCATATCCCCAGATTTATGCCCTGCGGCTTTCGCGCAATTTTGGCAAGGAAGCAGCTCTTTCTGCAGGACTGGCTGAAGTGAGAGGTGAAGCGGCAATAACCATGGACGGTGATCTGCAGCACGATCCCAGGCATATCCCGCAGATGGTTGAACTGTGGCGCGAAGGCTATGATGTCGTTGAGGGTGTCAAGTCAGCACGTAAGGATAGTATATTTTCTAGATTTGCTGCTAACACTTTTTATAGATTATTCAAGTTCGCTTCCGGCTACAATCTGAAAAATGCATCGGACTTCAAATTACTTGACCGCAAAGTGATAGATGCTTGGAATCAGCTGCCGGAGAAAGAAACCTTCTATCGGGCGCTGTCAGCCTGGCTGGGCTTTCGCCGCACTACGTTTAAGTTTGAAGTTCAGGAGCGAACAAACGGTCAGAGCAAGTGGAGCTTGTTCAAACTAATGCGCCTGAGCGGCAATGCCCTTACCGCCTTTTCTTCCAAGCCCCTGCAGATAATTAAAATCATAGGCTGGATATTTATCATATTTTTCCTGATTCTGACTGTGCAAACATCTGTCAATTATTTTCAGGGACATGCTGTGGAAGGCTTTACCACGGTCATATTGCTCCAGCTCTTAACCGGTGGCGGTATTTTTCTGGGTCTGGGTGTAATCGGAAGCTATATCGATCGTATTTATACCGAAGTTAAACAAAGACCGCGTTACCTGATCAGCGAACGCAAGGGCCGTGACGAAAATGACAGATAAACAGCAGCAACTAGCTGCTTTTCTCGACCAGACAACAATTGCAGGTGGTGCCGATTTTCATCTTCATTCAAACTACTCCGATGGTTTGCTAGGCCCGGTTGATGTCCTGAGAGCTGCCTGGAAAGCGCGCCTGCGCGCTATGGCTATCACAGATCACGATAGCCTGGGTGGCATTGCTGAGGCAGAGGCTGAGCATAAATTGCTTTTAACAGAGAATAAAGGCCCGGATGTGACGGTTTTTGTAGCAGGTATTGAAATCAGCACATACTTCGCAGATTCTGAGATTCATCTGTTGGCTTATTTTCCGGAAAAACCCCCGGCAGAGATGTATAAATTCATTGCAGAAATACAGAAAGAGCGCAAAATACGCAATCAGAGGATGTTTGAACAAATCCTGAAGCTGGGCTATGAACTTTCTATATCCGGCCCGGAAGAGGGAGATAAGGAAGATGAAGTATGGGGCAGGGTACATCTTGCACGTCAGCTGGTAAAGGACGGATATTTCAAGAGCGGGAAGGAAGCCTTTAAAAAACTGCTGCTGCCGGGGAAACCCGGCTATATTGCCCGCCGTCATTTTACTGTTCAGGAATGCCTGCGTCATATTGATGCTGCTAACGGCATAGCTGTTTTGGCGCATCCGCATGAATACAAGTTCTGCCCACCTTCTGTTGACGATGAAGAAGCTGTTCAGCTGCTGACTGATATTTTCAGAGATCTGAAAGCGATGGGTTTGCATGGAATTGAGGCTTTCCACGGTATGGTTGATCCGGAACAGGCATATTTGTTCTATAAGCTTGCTCGGGAACTCGATTTAATAGTTACCCAGGGATCTGATAATCATGGCAAAGACGTAAACGGTTCACACCACGTAATGTATACACGGGAGACAGAGCTTTATCGTGAATATGTGCTGTCTCGCGACAAATCGGCAGACTAGATTTGTACAAAAGATTTTTGAGAAATATGGGAAAATATACTGGGCGAAATTACTAAATTATTAGCCATTTATCTACGAAAGGATAAATTATGTCGAAAATGAAAAAAATGACTCATGAAGATATTGATGTGCAGGGACAACGCCTTCTGATGCGCGTAGATTTTAACGTTCCGCTCGACAAGCAGAGCGGAGAGATTACAGATGACCAGAGGATTGTGGCTGCTTTACCCACAATCAGAAACCTCCTGTCACGCGGGGCCCGCCTGATTCTGCTTTCGCATCTGGGACGGCCCAAGGGTGTCGACAGTAAATTATCCATGGCCATATGCGCTAAACGTCTTTCAGAATATTTGGAACAGGAAGTTATTCAGGCTGCTGATGTGATTGGTCCTGACGCCAGAGAAAAGGCTGCCGCCTTGGAAGATGGCCAGGTCATGCTTCTGGAGAATGTCCGCTTCCATGGTGAAGAGACGAAGAACGACCCGGAATTTGCCCGCAGTCTGGCAGCTTTAGCTGAGATCTATGTTAATGACGCTTTTGGTACAGCGCATCGTGCACACGCTTCTACTGCCGGAGTCGCCAGCTTCTTGCCCGGAGTTTCGGGCTACCTGATTCAACGGGAACTGGAAATGATCGGCAATGCCATTGATGACCCGCAGCGTCCCTTTACTGCTGTGATGGGTGGAGCGAAAGTATCAGATAAGATCGGTGTCATCAGACATTTGCTGGGCAAAGTCGACAATTTAATTATCGGCGGAGGCATGGCCTATACTTTCCTGGCTGCAAAAGGCTGGGAGGTAGGAAAATCTCTCCTCGAAAGCGATAAGATCGAGTTGGCCCGAGACTTGATGGCAGAAGCTGAAGAAAAAGGTGTAAGACTGAGTTTGCCGCTGGATACGGTCATTGCCCGGGAGTTTTCTCCCGATGCGGAAAAACGGGTCGTAAATAGTGAAGAGATACCTGCTGATTGGGAAGGTCTGGATATCGGACCCAGGAGCATAGAACTTTTTGCAGAGATTATTAAATCTTCCGGCACAGTGGTCTGGAATGGACCGATGGGTGTCTTTGAGTTTCCGGCTTTTGCTGAGGGCACTAAAGCTATTTCGACAGCCATGGCTGAAGCGGATGCCGTGACAATAATTGGCGGCGGAGACTCAGCAGCTGCTGTAAAGCAATTCGGTGATGAGCAGAGAATGACCCATATCTCAACCGGTGGCGGTGCTTCACTGGAACTGCTGGAAGGACGGGTGCTGCCCGGTATTGACTGTCTGATGGACCAGGATCCAAGGAGAATAGTGGCAGCCGGCAACTGGAAGATGAATAAGGGAGTTCCGGCAGAAGCTGCCTCTTTTGTGGAGGAATTAAAGCAAAAACTGGCAGATGCCCCTGCTCAAATAATCGTAGCTGTTCCTTATACCGCTTTGGATGCTGCTCTTTCGGCCAGCTCCTACAGCAATATTCATATAGCCGCGCAGGCCGGACATGAAATAGATTCCGGTGCCTATACCGGCAGTGTCCCGATGGCGACACTGGCGAAGATGCATGTTCCTTATGTTCTTATCGGCCATTCAGAACGTCGGGCCATGGACAATGAATCCGATGATCGTATACAGAGCATGCTCAAATCTGCACTGCACTGGGGTTTGCGTCCGATACTCTGCTGCGGTGAAAGCTTGAGTGAAAGAAAAGCCGGAGAGACTGAAGCTGTTTTGACACGGCAGATTGAATCGGCCTTTGAATTTGTCACAGCAGATAAATTGGTACAGATCATTGTAGCTTATGAACCGATCTGGGCTATTGGCACCGGAGTTACTGCTACTGTGGACCAGGCTGAGCAAGCATGTGCTTTCATTCGAACACTTCTGGAGCAGAAGTATCCTGCAGATTGTGTTGAACGGGTGAAAATTCTTTATGGCGGCTCAGTGAATGATGAAAATGCGGCAGAGCTTTTTGCTTCGGAAGCCATTGATGGAGGCCTGGTCGGCGGCGCGTCACTAAAAGCAGATGCTTTTGCTGCGATTGCTAATGCCTGATTGCTTTGAAAGGGACTTTATGACAGATCGAAAATATCGGCCTTTGGCCTTGTTTGTGCTTGATGGCTGGGGCTTATCTGCAGAGACTGAAGGTAACGCTGTAAAAGCGGCCAGAACGCCCTATCTGGACAAACTTTTTGCTGAATGGAAATCAAGCAAGATTTATACCAGCGGCCTGGATGTCGGACTGCCTGAGGGGCAGATGGGCAATTCGGAAGTAGGCCATACCAACATAGGTGCAGGACGGGTTGTTTATCAGGACCTTATGCGCATTAATCTGGCCATTGAAGACAAGAGCTTTTATGAAAATGAAGCGCTCAGATCAGCAATGATTTCAGCCCGGGACAAGGGCAAAGCCCTGCATTTAGCCGGACTTTTATCTGACGGAGGTGTGCACAGCCATATTAATCACCTCTATGCTTTACTGGAAATGGCAAAATCACTGGGTCTGGAAAAGGTTTATATACATGCCTTCTACGACGGACGGGATACGCCACCCGAGTCTGGCCTGGGCTATACCGAAAAGCTGGAGTCATTTATTCAAAAAAACGGGATCGGGAAAATAGCCTCAGTGTCCGGACGTTACTATGCCATGGACCGTGATAAACGCTGGGACCGGGTAGCAATTGCTTATCGGGCATTAACCGATATAGATTACCAGGGTACGCAGAGTCAGTCTGCTTCGGACTATATCAGAAAATCTTACGCTGATGCAGTTACAGACGAATTTTTAATTCCGGCTCAGCTTGTTGATGCCGGGGGAAGACCCATAGCCTTGCTTGAGCCTGGAGACAGCTTTATTTTCTTCAACTTCCGTCCTGACAGAGCACGCGAACTGACGCGGGCTTTAATGGATGTCAACTTTGCTGACTTTGAAACTTTGCTGGAGCCAGGTCAGTTAGATTTTGTCAGTATGACGGAATATGACAGCGAGTTTAACAGTTTTAAGAATTTAAGAGTAGCTTTTGAAACTGAAGATGTGACCGAAAGTCTGGGAGAAATATTTTCCCGGGCGGGTCTGACACAGCTGCGTGCGGCGGAGACAGAGAAGTATGCTCATGTCACTTTCTTTTTTAACGGCGGGCGTGAAGAAAGTTTTCCCGGTGAAGACCGTCTCCTGATAGCTTCGCCAAAAGTTGCTACCTATGATTTACAGCCTGAAATGAGTGCGCCGGAGTTAACAGCAACTTTGGCAGGAATAATCGCAGAAGATAAATACGATTTGTATGTCGTAAACTATGCCAACTGTGACATGGTCGGTCATACCGGTATTTTTTCGGCGGCAGTCGCGGCAGTAGAGACCGTGGATAAGGCTATGGCGGAACTTGTGCCGCTGATTTTAGCAAGAGGAGGTGCTGCTCTGATCACTGCAGACCACGGTAACGCGGAATCCATGTTTGATCATGACAATGGCGGCCCTCTGACAGCTCATTCTTCCAATCCGGTACCATTGATTCTGGCCGGAGTCAGAGCTGTTGAGCTGGAGGATGGAAGATTGGCTGATCTGGCGCCGACAATTCTGGAATTGGCAGACCTGAAGCAGCCGGAAGCCATGACAGGTAAATCGCTGATAAGAAAATCAGCCGGGAAATAAATGTTATAATGTTTGCGGGTAAAAAAGGCAGGACAAGCCTGCATAGGATAAGGAGAAATCGATGCAGAAGAACAAAAAATTTATGACAATGGACGGAAACGAAGCAGCTGCATATTCGTCATATGCATTTACAGAAGTTGCGGGTATCTATCCAATTACGCCGTCTTCCACCATGGCTGATCTGGTAGACAAGTGGGCACAGCAGGGCCGCAAGAATATCTTCGGACAGACTGTCAATGTAGTAGAAATGCAATCTGAGGGTGGCGCAGCGGGAGTCGTTCATGGCTCATTAGCAGCAGGTGCATTGACAACAACTTATACAGCTTCGCAGGGATTATTATTGATGGTGCCTAATATGTACAAAATATCAGGTGAACTCTTACCTGGTGTTTTCCACGTATCAGCCCGCTCCATCGCCGGACACGCACTATCCATTTTTGGCGATCACAGTGACGTTATGGCAGCACGCCAGACCGGTTTTGCACTGCTGGCTTCCTCCAGCGTGCAGGAATCACTGGATTTGGGAGCGATAGCTCATTTGGCAGCTATCAAGGGCCGGGTTCCTTTTGTCCACTTTTTTGACGGCTTCCGTACTTCGCATGAGATTCAGAAGATTGAAGCCTATGATTACGAAGATATCGCCGGCCTGGTTGATATGGATGCAGTTCAGGCTTTCCGTGACCGCGGCCTGACTCCAAATTCTCCGAGCCTGCGCGGAACAGCACAGAACCCGGATATTTTCTTCCAGGAAAAAGAAGCAGCCAACTCATACTATGAAGAGCTGCCGGCTATTGTCGAACATTATATGGAAGAGTATGGCAAACTGACAGGCCGTTACTATAAACCCTTTATGTACCATGGTGATCCGGAAGCAGAAGAGATTATCATCTGCATGGGTTCTGTTTATGAGACCGCCTGTGAGACGGTGGACTTCCTGAACAAAAATGGACGCAAGACCGGTGTCTTGCACGTTCACCTCTATCGTCCCTTTGTTGATGCCTTACTTTTGGATACTATCCCTGAGTCAGTTAAACGTATTGCCGTACTTGACCGCACAAAGGAATCCGGTTCCAACGGTGAGCCGCTTTATCTTGATGTCGTCAAAGCTCTTTCGCGCACACGTCCTGAAATAGAAATTGTGGGCGGGCGCTACGGCTTAGGTTCAAAGAACACAACACCTTCGCAGATCGTTTCCGTGTTTGATAACCTGAAACTTCCTGAAGCCAAGACCAACTTCACTATCGGTATTGTTGACGATGTAAGCTTCCTCTCTTTGCCGCAGGGTGAAGCAGTCGATGTAACTGATGAAGCTACTTATCAGGCACGCTTCTGGGGTCTGGGATCTGACGGAACGGTAGGTGCTAACAAAAACTCCATTAAGATCATCGGCGACCATACGGATCAGTATGCTCAGGCATATTTCTCCTATGACTCAAAGAAGTCCGGCGGTGTTACTATTTCCGACCTCCGCTTCGGTAAGAAACCGATCCGTGCGCCTTATCTGGTTCATACCGCTGATTTTGTGGCCTGCCATACACCGTCCTATATCAATACTTATGACATGTTGACTCCTTTGAAAAAAGGCGGATCATTCTTACTCAATATCGGCTGGAGTGATGAGGAGATTGAGGAAAAACTTCCGGCTGCTATCAAACGGGCCCTGGCTGAGCGTAATGCTGATTTCTATGTTATAGATGCAGCCGGCATCGCTGAAGAGCTGGGACTGGGCGGACGTATTAATACCATCTGCCAGGCTGCTTTTTTCAAAATCAGTGAAGTAATCCCGGTTGATGATGCGGTTACCTACATGAAAGAAGCTATTGTCAAATCATATGGCAAACGCGGCGAAGACATCGTTAAGATGAACTACAATGCTGTAGATGCCGGAATCTCCCAGTTGAGAAAGGTAGAGGTGCCTGAAAGCTGGAAGAATGCTGTAGATGAAGCTGAAGCCAAAGGCAATCTACCTGCCTTCATCACTAATATTGCCAGTGTCATGAACAGGCAGGAAGGCGATTCTCTCCCCGTGTCGGCTTTTGTTGACCACGTAGACGGTACCTTCCCGCAGGGCACCGCCCGCTATGAGAAGCGCGGTATCGCCTTTAATATTCCGCGCTGGATTCCAGAAAACTGTATCCAGTGTAATCAGTGCTCCTATGTCTGCCCACACGCAGTTATTCGTCCTTTCCTTCTGAATGAGGAGGAGAAGGCCAATGCACCGGAAGGCTATCAGACTGTAACCGGAATGAAGCAGTATGATCAGTATCAGTTCCGCATCCAGCCGTCAGCTCTTGATTGCACCGGCTGCGGTAACTGCGCAGAGGTCTGTCCGGCCAAAGAAAAAGCCTTGGTGATGGAACCTCTCGCAGATCAAATGCAACAGGCAGATAACTGGGACTACTCGATGACCGTGACACACAAAGAGAACCCCCTGAAGAAGTTTTCCGTCAAAGGCAGTCAGTTCGAAGAGCCCCTGCTTGAGTTCTCCGGGGCCTGCGCCGGTTGTGGTGAGACTCCTTACGTGAAGCTGGTTACCCAGCTCTTTGGTGACCGCATGATGATTTCCAATGCAACAGGCTGTTCCTCAATCTGGGGCGGATCAGCACCCTCCATGCCGTATTGCCCGAACAAAGACGGACATGGTCCTTCCTGGGCTAACTCTCTGTTCGAAGATAACGCCGAGTTCGGTCTGGGCATGTATCT
>LFSM01000057.1 GCA_001512745.1 Clostridiales bacterium DTU032 | reverse complement strand
ACATCCAGCTCATGATCGCGAAGAAACTCTGCAATCACTGTGCTTGCAACCTGCAGGACCTCTGCTTCGGGATAACCGTAGATGCCGGCGGAAATCAGAGGCAAGCCAATACTTTCGCAGCCATTGTCAACTGCTGTCTGCAGTGAATTGCTATAGGCAGCCCGGAGAAGACTTTTGCTGTTTCCCTTATTAAAAGGCTGATAGACAGGCCCGGCTGTGTGGATAATGTTTTTTGCCGGCAGATCAAAGCCCGGTGTGATCACTGCTTCACCGGTCTTAATCGGAGCCAGTCCGGCGCAGGCAGCCTGAAGCTTTTCTGCTCCGGCAGCTTTAAAGATAGCTCCGGAAAGACCGCCACCCATTTTCAGGCTTGTGTTTCCCGCATTGACAATGGCATCTGCCGTAAACTTTGTAAGATCAGCTTGAATGATTTTAAAAGGCATAGTATAACTCCTTTATTAATTATTATATACCGATAAAGAGTGAAGCCAAACTAAAGTAAATAATTAAAACCACAGCATCCACAATCGTTGTAATTAAAGGTCCGGCCATGACAGCAGGATCCATTTTCAGCTTTTTGGCCAGCAGGGGCAAGATGCCGCCGACTACCTTGGCTAAAATAACTGTGATCAGCAAAGTCACAGACACAGTTATGGCTACACTCAGCTCGACTTTTTCCAAAAAATAGATCCTGAGAAAATTTACCGCGGCCAGTATCGCGCCGGAATAAGCGCCAACCACAAATTCTTTCCCGATAACCTTAAAGATGTCCTTGGTACTGATTTGCTCTAATGCCAGGCCTCTGATGATCAGAGATGATGATTGAGAACCGGAGTTTCCGCCTGTGTCCATGAGCATGGGTATAAAGGCTGTCAAAATAATTGTCGCCTGTAGTGCGCTCTCATATCTGCTGATAATTCCGCCGGTAAAGGTGGCTGAAACCATTAGAACGAGAAGCCAGGGCAGGCGGTGCTTAGTTAGAGACCAGTTGCCGGTTTTCAAATATTCCGTTTCGGATGGTCGCATAGCTGCCATCCTCTGAATGTCTTCCGTTGCTTCCCGGTCGATAACGTCCAGGACGTCATCGACGGTTATTATGCCGACAAGCCGGTTTTCCTTATCAACAACAGGCATGACATAATAATCGTATTTTCTGAACAGGGCAGCGACATCTTCCTGGTCATCGTGGGTGTTGACCGAAATGCCATCCGTATCCATGATGTCTTTAATGATGGCTGATTCGTCACTCAGGATCAGCCGCCTCAGCGAAATTCTGCCTTCCAGGATCCTGCTTTGATCCATGACAAAGCAGGTATTAATAGTTCTTTTGTCTATGCCGATTTCCCTGATGTACTGTAATGCCTGTGCCACCGTCATTTCCTTTTTCAGGTCGGCATATTCGATGGTCATCAGACTGCCGGCAGAATCTGCCGGGTAGTCCAGGAACTGATTGATGAGGTCACGCATGTCCTTATCAGTATTCTTCAAGATTCGCTTGACAACATTGGCCGGCATTTCTTCAAGAAAATCGACGGCGTCGTCAAGGTAGAGGTCATCAAGGACCTTGAAAGCTTCTTCATCAGTCATGGAGTCAATAACATGCTTTTGCAGATCAAAAGACATGTAAGAGAAGACTTCAGAAGAAAAGTCCTTGGGCAAAATTCTGAAAACCAGTAAGATATGCTTTTGCTCTACCTCTTCAAATAGCTGAGCGGCATCAACCACATTCAGATTGCTAATTTCGTTGCGGGCTTCAAAGTATTTGCCTTCATTAATCAGGCTGAGAATTTTATCATTCATAAATGGCTCTCCTTAAGGTAGAGCCAGCCGGAAAATTTAGTCTGAGACCAGGGCTCTACATCCATTGTTTTGTAATTTGTGGTAACAACTGCCAGGTTCTGGATGCGAATCCATAGTTTCCTCCTAATCTGTTAAAAAGCTGTGGATAACAAGTGCTCCACGGCATATTATGCGCCATGGTGCTTGTTTTGTCCAAATAAAAAACGGGACAGATTTGACCCTGCCCCGTTTATTTTTATCTCTTTGCTGTCTGATTAAAGAACAACAACATTGGCAGCTCTGAGCTTGCTGCTGTCTTTGGGATCTGCTTCGATGTCGAAAGAAACCTTCTGGCCTTCGTTCAAAGACTTGAAACCGTCAGACTGGATAGCTGAGAAATGTACAAATACATCGTCGCCGCCATCATCGTTAGAAATAAAGCCGAAGCCCTTTTCTGAGTTAAACCATTTTACTGTACCGTTATTCATTGGGTA
>LFSM01000048.1 GCA_001512745.1 Clostridiales bacterium DTU032 | reverse complement strand
TTGAAATTACAGTTTTACTCTTCCAATGACTTTACACTCTAAATGATCAGCTGAAATCAATAGACTAATATGTTACCTGAATTAAGGAAAATACTGCAAATGAGCTATGCTTAGCTTAATATAGCCTGCTCAAGGATTTGGGAAAAACGAAAATATTAAACATGCAGGAGCTTTTTCAGGAGGAATAAGATGTATCCACAATTATATTTTCTGGACCACAGCGGATTCCTGCTGGAACTGGAAGATCTTATTCTCATTTTTGACTATTACAGGGATCCGGCCGGGCTTTTGAACACTTATGCCAAAAGCAGCAAGCCCTTTGTCTTCTTTGTTTCCCACAAGCATGCCGACCACTGGAATCCCCGGATTATGTCTTTCAGAAATACTTTTCCTGTTTACTACATTCTGGACAGTTCCTGTAACTCAAGGCTTATTCGCCGGGCTGGCGATGATAGTCAGCGCAAGCTATTCTTTGTTGGTCCTGATACTGTCCTTCGTGAGGAATTATCTGATATCCCTTCCCTGCTGGCGGTTTATGTCTTCGGTTCCACGGATGAAGGTTCATCCTTTCTTGTCGTGACATCAGCCGGCAGTTTTATCCATACGGGAGATCTCAACGACTGGGACTGGCAGGATGAGGACTCGGAACAGATGGAGGCTGACTACAATGCACAACTTAGCCTGATGGCTTCCAGCTGGGCTAAGATCACAGAGGATCACACTCTGCCTGCAGAGGCAAGAAAGCTCAGACTTGCCTTTGTGCCAGTCGACAAGCGGCTTGAGGAGATGGCCTTTAAAGGAGCCCTCACTTTCCTTGATTATTTTCAGCCCGGATACCTGATTCCCATGCATCTGAATGGCGGTAAAGACCTGCCGGCTAAGCTTGCTTCCAGCCTGGCCCAGATCGGTCGTGGAGGCAACAGCAAGATAGCAGAAGCTATCGTCCCCGGCCAGTTTATCGATATAAACTGATATTTTGACAGCTTCCACGAGATCAGCTAAAATTCTCCGTAATAGCGTTGATGAGGAAGCAAAGTAATCTCAACACAGGCACCGCCAGAGAAGGACAGACGTGGCTGGAATCTGTCTCCGGTGATCCGGGATTACCATTCACCCTCGGAGCTGCCGTTCAAGAGACGGCCGGCGGAATGCCGTTAAACTTCATGAGTGGCGGGTCGGAATAAATACTATACAGATCCGCAACCTGGGTGGTACCGCGATAATTCGTCCCATGGAATTTGTATTCCGTGGGATTTTTACTTTGAAAAAAGACAAAGAACTCAGGGCTGTCAGGCCGCTGAGACGAAAGGTAAAAAAGTATGTTAGAAGAACTAGTTAAGCTAAGAGAAGACGCACTGGCAGCCATTGCCGGCGCAGCTGACCGCAACTTGCTCGATGAGGTCAGGCAGTCGCTGCTGGGACGTAA
>LFSM01000050.1 GCA_001512745.1 Clostridiales bacterium DTU032 | reverse complement strand
AGAAGAGATAGCTAAAAAAATCGGTCAGCATGTAGACATTACAGAGGCTGATGTTCTGGTAGCAGGAGGCCGTGGCGTCGGAGGCGAAGAAGGCTTTGCCCTGCTGCAGGAGCTGGCTGATGTTTTAGGCGGTGAATTGGCTGCCTCGCGCGCAGCCGTCGACGCAGGCTGGCAAGTTAAGGAACGCCAGGTTGGGCAGACAGGAAAAACAGTGCGTCCCGGCCTGTATTTTGCAGTCGGTATCTCGGGAGCCATCCAGCATCTGGCCGGCATGGAAGAAGCTGACTATATAGTGGCTATCAATAAAAACCCGGATGCAGCAATTTTCAATGTTGCTGATGTCGGCATAGTCGGTGACCTGTTCGAGATCGTGCCCAAGCTGACAGCAGCCCTGAAGACAGAGAAAAAAGCCTAGCAGCACAAACTTGTTGCCTGCATGGATCGGTGCCAGGCACGATTTGATGCATGCATGAATTGGTGCCAGGCACAAAAGTATGCAGACAACTACTCAGGAAGATTTATGGATATAAGTATTGCGACCAAGGGTGACAACGTTAAACTTTCTGAAGATAAGAAATCTGTCATCCTGATTGACCAGACTAAGCTGCCCAACTCGCTGGAATACATCACAGTCCAAACTCCCGGAGACCTGTATAATGCCATTTTTGAACTCAAGGTAAGGGGAGCTCCGGCCATTGGTATAGCTGCGGCATACGGTATTTACGTGCTGGCCCGGCAAATTGAAGCAGATAATTATGAGGATTTTCTGGCCGAATTCCGTGAGCAGAAAGACTATATCAATTCATCCAGACCAACAGCAGTTAACCTGAGCTGGGCCCTTAATCGTATGGAACAGCTTGTCACAGCCAACAGCGATAAGTCCAGAGCTGAAATTCTCGCCCTTCTGGAAAAAGAATGTGTCAGCATTCATGAGGAAGATATAGCTATGTGTCTGGCTATTTCAGAGTATGGTCTGACTTTAATCAAGGATGGGGACGGTATACTTACTCACTGCAATGCGGGACCCCTGGCCACCTCCAAGTATGGAACTGCATTGGGGCCGCTGCTATTAGGCAAAGAGAGGGGCATGGACTTTCGGGTTTTCGCTGACGAAACCCGTCCCTTGCTGCAAGGTGCCAGACTTACAACTTACGAACTATTTCATGCCGGCATTGACGTTACTTTGATCTGCGATAATATGGCCAGCCTTGTGATGAAAAACGGCTGGATCAATGCCTGCTTTATCGGATGTGACCGCATCGCCGCCAACGGTGATACGGCTAACAAGATCGGTAGCAGTGCTGTGGCGATCCTGGCCAAACATTATGGTATTCCCTTCTACGTCCTTGGTCCGACCTCAACCATAGACATGAATTGCCAAACTGGTGACGATATTGAAATTGAACTGCGCGACCCTGGAGAAATATCCGAGAAGTATTATGTGAAGCCCATGGCTCAAGTTGGCGTCAAATGCTACAATCCTGCCTTTGATGTGACAGATCATAGTTTGATCACCGGCATTGTAACTGAAAAAGGAATCTGCCGGCCTCCATATAGTGAAAGCATCGTTGCCCTGTTTAAATAGCAAAAAGATCAGTGCTTCCGGAGTAGCTGCCTGATCAGGTCAAGGGTAAAAACAACCAGTCGATTTCTCCTCCGTCTTCTGAGAATCCAATCGCTCCATTAGCGGCTACGACATAGTAACTGCCCTCATCAGCGGGATTTTCTTCATCCGAGAATTCGGACTCAATGAGGAGACGATCGCGGTCGTATTCATCATAGGAATCAGCAAATCTCCACCTACCCGTGATGCTTACAGCATACTGGGCTGCCTCCGACAAACTGGAAAATTTTTTCACTTGTGCGCCTCCTTTTGTGATCACAGCATTTTTCTGAGCGCCTGTGATATTCCCCACTGCAGCTTTTGTTTTCTTTTTATCTGCCTTCTTTTTTTCCTTGCTATAGGTACGGATGACGAGAAATAGCAGAAAACCACAGGCAACAGGAGCCAGAAAGTGAAATATGATCGCGAAATCTCCCATTTCACCGAAATCGGCAAGGGCAGTGGGTTTATTTATCCGGGGGAAAAAACTCAAATAACTGATGCTTTCTCTGCGTATTTCGCCTTCTTTCAGACTGGGCCACTGTTCATCGCTGGAGTAGATCACATAACCCTGATATTTCTTACCATTGGCCATGAAATAGTAACTCTTGGATACTGTGCGAGAACGGTTGACATCCGTGAAGGAACTGTCCATTCGGCTGTGGTAACCGTCGACCGTGCCCAGGGCAGTATCTCCCCAAAATGCCAGAACAATGGTGGTCAGACTGATATAGATGGCGAAGATCAAGACAGCACAAATAATAATTAGAATGGGAATCGGAAGATTGTTCTTGCTTTTTTTTCTGCTCACCTGCTAACTCCTTAGTTGCTATAACTTATCAGTTACCGCAGCTTCCGTTCTTTAGGCGGTGCGGTGATATCTATACCTTGATTGATTCCATCTTAAGCTTCAGCCTGTACTTCGCGCAAGCAGTTAGGAGAAATTCTTTTACACTATTTTATTCAGTACTTTTTGCCTAAAATGCTAATCTAAAAATTGCTTATATTTGACAAAATAAATGATATGGGAGAATATAAATGCGGTAGATCTAAGTAAGAAATATAAAACCAATTCAATAATATTCAAAAAAAGTATATAAGTCTTGTGTTCATATTATTGAATTCATTGTGCAAGCACAAAAAACAATAAGGATTCTTTTAGGAGGAAAGTCATGAAAAAGTTTCTAAGTATCTTATTGGCATGTATCTTAATGATTTCAGTAGTTGCATGTGGTGAAACTGGAAAAACACCTGTAGAGAGTAATACAGCAGCACCAACCGCAGGATCTACTGAAGCACCAGAGGATAAGGACACATTGTTTATCGGACTGTCAATGCCTACCTTCGCAGAAGAGAGGTGGGTAGTAGACGAGGAATCAATCTCAGCCTATGCAAAAGAGAAGGGCTACAAGTATACAATGGCGGTTGCCGACGGTGACAGCAATAAGCAGAAGGAGCAATGCTCCACAATGATCACATTAGGAATTGATGTGCTCATTCTTGCACCAAATGATGGTACTGCTGCTGCATCAATAGTTGAAGAAGCAAAAGCCGAAGGTATCTACGTTATAGCCTATGACCGCTTAGTGACAGGTACAGATTTAGTTGACATCTACTTGACATTTGACAGCTGGTACATGGGTGGACTAAATGGTGAATATATCGTAAATGCACTACAGGAAAAGTTCGGAGAAGTTAAAGGTAATGTTGTTCTCCTGAAGGGCGACCCGGGCGACTCAAACGCACCGCAGTATTTTGGCGGAGCATATGAGCACTTAGAGCCTTATGTTGAATCCGGAGCAATTCACATTATCAGCGAAAATGACGTCGATGGCTGGAAACCGGATGAAGCTCAGAAACACGTTGAGAATGCTATGAGTATCGCTGATGCTCAAAACATTACCATTGACGCAGTTCTGTGCCCTAATGATGGAACAGCAAGTGGTGCTATTGCAGCCCTGGGTGATGATATTGCAAAAGATACAATCATTACCGGTATGGATGGTGAAGCTGCAGCTCTCAGACGTATCTTAGCCGGAACACAATCGATGACATCTTGGGGTGACACACGGGCCATGGGCAGAGAAGCAGTTGATATTGCTGAAGAACTCTTTAGAACTGGCAAATATCACACTGAGTATGCAGAAGAAGGCACAGATGCCTCCGGAGCAGAAATTATGGTTCCGACCGTAAAACTGCCTGCACAGTTCATTGATATTGATAACGTAGATCTCCTGATTGATGAAGGCTACCATTCTTATGAAGATATCTACGGATAATCCGGAAAACATTTATAAACTGTAATAGATAATTAATGGAATTGGGAAATTTATTTCCCAATTCCAAATTAATACAGGATGTCTATGGTAGAGCGAGAGTTTACTTTTTGTGGCAATGAAGTTTGTGACTCCTGCCCGGTAATTTCTTTTAAGCCATAGACATCTGTGTTTTGCAAATATAATTAACCTCTTGTACCAATTGTATTTGCAAAGCACACCCAGGAGGAAGTTATGGAAGAGTATATTCTCAAAATGGAACATATTACAAAGGTGTTTCCCGGAGTCAAAGCCTTAGATGATGTTACTTTTAGCGTTAAGCGTGGTGAAATTCACGCTCTTGTTGGTGAAAACGGAGCCGGAAAATCAACCCTCGTTAAAATATTAAGCGGAGTACATCCGGCGAATTCATTTGAAGGAAAGATCATCTTAAATGGTGAAGAAGTAAAGTTTAATTCCATTAAAGACAGTACTAATCAAGGAATCGCAATAATTCACCAGGAATTGTCACAAAGCGATAATCTGAATATTGCAGAGAGTATTTTCCTCGGTGCAGAAATAAAAGGAAAATTTGGCTTAATCGATTGGGATACTACTTACCAAAAGGCAGCAAAATACCTTGAGATGGTCAATCTTGATATAGATCCGGAAACGAAAATAATTAATTTAGGAATTGGACAAAAGCAATTAATTGAAATCTGCAAGGCTATAAGTAAGAATGCAAAAATTTTAATATTGGATGAACCTACAGCTGCACTTACTGAAACAGAAACAGAGAATTTATTAAACTTCTTACGTGAATTTCAGGAACAAGGTGTAACTTGTATTTATATCTCTCATAAACTTGATGAGGTTCTTGAAATTGCTGATAGTATTACGGTTCTGCGAGATGGCAGATCAATAATCACTAAGGACAAAAAAGATATTAGCAAAGAAGAAATGATAACTCACATGGTGGGCAGAGAACTTACCCAGATGTATCCCAGAGAAGAACATCATGCGGGAGATACCGTTTTAGAGATAAAAGACTGGAGTATATTCCATCCTAAAATCACAGACAAAAAATTAATAGACAATGTAAGCTTTAAAGCCAAACGAGGCGAAATTCTTGGTATTTCCGGACTTATGGGTGCTGGCAGAACTGAATTAGTGATGAGCATTATTGGTGCTTATGGTTCGAATATATCCGGAGAATTATATGTTGAGGGGCAGAAGGTACAGATCAAATCACCGGAAGAGGCGATAAACTACGGAATTGGTTATGTGTCGGAAGATCGTGCTCGTTACGGCCTAATCCAGCTTCAGAATATTATATTCAATACTGGATTGGCAAGTTTTGAACAACTAACGAGAAATGGCTTAATTGATGAAAATGAGTTAATCGCCAAAACAAATGAGCATGTTGATTTATTGGATATTAGAACTCCCAGCATAGAACAAAAAGCTAAGAATCTGTCTGGAGGAAACCAGCAAAAATTGGTATTGGCTAAATGGCTGATGACAAATCCTAAAGTGTTAATACTTGACGAACCAACAAGAGGTATTGATGTCGGGGCAAAGGTTGAAATTTATAATATTATGAATAATTTAATTGATCAGGGTGTTAGTATTATTATGATTTCATCTGAATTGCCTGAGGTTTTGGGCATGAGCGATAGACTTCTTGTAATGCATGAAGGAAAGATTGCCGCTGAATTAGACTGCCTGGAAACAAATCAGGAAGAAATAATGCACTACGCAACTGGAGGAGAATAGTAATGTCAAACGAGAATGAAGGATTAAGGGTGAAGAGGCTTATCCCGAAAAATATTGGCAAATATACCATGATTATTGCCTTAGTGGCGATATGGGTATTTTTTGAAATTATCACTAAGGGAATTTTCCTTACTCCGCGGAATATGAATAACTTATTCCTGCAGATGACTTTTATAGGTATCGCATCCAGTGCCATGGTTCTGATCATGGTCGCAGGTCATATAGACTTATCTGCTGGTTCTGTAGTTGGATTTATTGGAGCAGTTATTGCTGTCTTGCTTCGCAGCCACAATACAAATGTATTTCTGGCCTTACTTATTTGTGTAGCAATAGGTGCAGCCATAGGAATATGGCAAGGCTATTGGGTTGCATATTTAGGTATTCCTGCTTTTATCGTAACCTTATCTTCCCAGCTTGTTTTCCGGGGTGGAGTTTTGGGGGTAACCCAGGGTAGCACTGTACAACCCGACAATGCAATTTTTAAGGCTATAGGTCAGGGATATTTGCCTAATATTGGCGGACCCGACGCATCATTAAATGTGACCGCTATACTGGCAGGCGCTCTTTTCATTATTTTTTACATTGCTTTCTCCATTAAAAAAAGACGAGACAGAATTAAATTCAACTTTATAGTTGACAAGAGATCAAAGTTTATTTTGAAGCTGATAGCTATGTCAATTGTGATCGCTCTGGTCTTTCAGGTTTGGGCTAAAGACAGAGGTATTCCGATTGCTATTATTATTCTGGGAGTTGTTGTCCTGATAATGCACATTGTTTCCACCAGGACAGCTTTTGGCCGGCATGTCTATGCAATTGGCGGTAATCGGGATGCTGCTGAATTATCGGGTATTAATGTTAAGAAAACCACCATGTTCATATTCATTATTATGGGAATTGCAGCCTCAATATCCGGCATTGTTTATACCTCAAGGCTAAATGCAGCTGCCATCGCGGGCGGAACAGGATCTGAGCTTGATATAATTGCATCTGCAATTATTGGTGGCACCAGCCCATCCGGAGGCTCAGGAACTGTGCTTGGCTGTATTATCGGAGCTCTGGTAATGGCATCTTTGGACAACGGTATGAGCTTATTGAGTTTGGGATCATTTGAGAAGTATGTAGTAAAAGGCCTGGTACTATTATTTGCAGTAGTTGTAGACACCATTAATAAGAGAAAATTATGATAGGCATGAAAGAAAAAATGAAATACTTAAGAGGGAAAAAAGAATTTGAATTTCAAATGCTGGAACAGCCTGTACCCAAGCCAAAACATAATCATGTTTTAGTTAAGGTATTTGCCTGTGGTGTCTGCGGCACAGATTTAGGCAATTTGAAAAAAAGTGATGAATACGTGGCACTGGGTCATGAGATTTCAGCTGAAGTAGTTGAACTTGGCGAAGCAGTAACAAAGGTAAACATTGGCGATACTGTAGTAGTTGAAGATATGACTGCTTGTGGGACCTGTGTCCACTGTAAGAGTGATAATGTTGATTTATGCGAATCAATGTATAGCCTTGATGATCAGTCCGGTATGGGTGAATACCTGTCTGTACATGAAAACATGCTGGTTCCATATGAAGGTCTTAGTCCGCTTGAGGCGACATTTGTCGAGCCCCTGGCTGTGTGTATAAACTCATATTTAGCTGCAAATGTGCCTTTAAATGGCAATCTGGTAGTCTGGGGGCTCGGCCCCCTGGCACTAATGACTGCTGCTGTCGCCAAACACTATAATGCAGCTAAAGTAGTATGTGTCGGTAGTTTAAGAGGCACAAAGAAAAATCAATGCCGTGAAGAAGCGGCTTATCTGCTGGGAGTAGACAAGGTAGTATACTCTTCTGACCAGGATGTATTGGAACAAATCAATTCAGTCATGGAAAATCAAGTGGACAGAGTGATTGTTACTTCCCCTCCCAAGACCTTGCCCATGGCGCTTGAGGCACTTAGCTACGGTGGAACAGTGGTAACTATCGGCCTGGATTTCGGCAAGGAATCCACTGTACCGGTAGATATAGACCAACTAATTCTGAACAAGAAGAAAATTATCACTTTTATCGCGGAACCTGCAAAAAGGTTTCATCTCAGTAAAGAGCTGATCAGGGAAAAAATAATTCCGGTTGAACATCTGCTTACTCATACGATCCCTTTGACTGATCTTGAAAAGTTTAAAAGCATCTTTACAGAAGATTCCGCTGTAATCAAAGCTGTGATCGTAAATGAATAAAAGTAACACTAAACAGTAGTCAACAAGCAGGCATAATTATATTGCTGCTCAAAAAAAGAATTTTGGAGGTTGTTGATGTTATTCGTTGGTGTGGATCTGGGCACGACGTCCGTAAAACTCCTTTTAATGGATGAATTTGCTGATATTAAAAAAATTGTGTCTAGAGAATACCCAATCTATTATCCGCAAACAGGATGGTCCGAACAAAATCCGGAAGATTGGTTTGATCGCTTAATGCTTGCCTTTGCAGAGCTTTTACAAGGTCAGGCCAAGGAACAGGTAGAGGGCATAAGTTTCAGTGGACAGATGCATGGGATGGTCATACTGGATGAAAAGGACAGAGTCATTCGTCCTGCAATCTTATGGAATGATGGCAGGACTCAGGCAGAATGTGACTATCTGAATAATGAAATAGGGCAGGAGAAAATATCATCCTATACCGGAAATATGGCATTAACAGGCTTCACCGCACCCAAACTATTATGGGTAAAAAAACACGAGCCTGATAATTTCAGGAAAATCAAGAAAGTAATGCTTCCCAAGGACTATCTGGCATTTAGAATGTCAGGAGTATACTCCACAGATGTTTCTGATGCATCAGGCACTTTGCTCTTTGATGTAAAAAATAAGCAATGGTCTCAAGAAATGCTAAAAATCGTTGGCCTGGAAGCAGAGCAAATGCCGGAAGTTTTTGAAAGTTATCAAGTCACAGGCAGCTTACAGGATTCAATTGCAAAAGAATTGGGCCTAAGTCCTGATGTCAAAATAGTTGCAGGTGGAGGTGACCAGGCTGTTGCGGCAGTAGGTACCGGCACGGTAGGCCATGGCATGTGCAACGTCTCACTCGGAACATCCGGTGTAGTTTTTGTCGCAAGCAGGAAATATAGCGAAATAGATGATAATGCATTACACGTGTTTGCACATGCAGACGGAAAGTATCACTTTATGGGTGTTACTCTGGCTGCAGCTGCTTCCAATGAATGGTGGATGAAAAATATACTTGAAAGCGCAGATTATGATAAGGAACAAGCTGAATTCTTCAAATTAGGAGAAAATGACGTATATTTCTTGCCCTATTTGATGGGAGAAAGAACACCTTATAATAATCCTGCCGCGCGGGCTGCTTTTATTGGAATGGACATGGAGACCTCCAGAGCAGATATGACAGGCGCCGTACTTGAAGGAGTCGCATTTTCTTTGCGCGACTCTCTCGAAATTGTAAGAAAAAATGGTGTGGAAATAAATAGTATTCGTATTAATGGCGGTGGAGCCAAAAGCAGACTATGGTGCGAAATTATAGCTAACGTACTTAATGTTGAAGTCAACAAAATCCACAGTGAAGAGGGTCCGGCTTTTGGAGCAGCTATTCTGGCTGCTGTCGGCTGCGAAAAGTATAAGACTGTTGAGCAAGCTTGCGCAAAGCTGATTAAGCTAAGTTCAACAGTAAAACCGAATCAGCTTCTGCTTGAGAAATATAATAAAAAATATGAGATTTATCATGGACTTTACCCGGTGCTGGAAGAAAGTTTTGAAAAAATGGCAGGAAACTAGACTCATGCCACAGTCTGTTTAGCCTCTGCATTATGAGATAGAAATTATCTTGATTGAGATTTTATTTAATGGCATAAAAAAAGGGAGCCTCTTATCGTGAGACTCCCCTCTTGCTTTCCCAATTGGAAATTTTAGTTTGTTTCAGCTTGCAGGGGTCCTGCCAACTCTTTAATGAAGAAGAGTGTTCCGGGTTTCGTGGGCATGAAGGACGCAGGTACCCATTTTTCCGGTCCGCCGTAGCGAAGAGTCATCCACAGCGACTGACCCTGCCACATTTGGCCACCACGGAAGCCGCCGCCGTCACAGGCACCAAGACAACGGTCGCTTTGCAGAAAGAGACCTGGCCCGATAGTGTTGGCAGTGCAGGAGACAAGTCCTGTCCTGCTCTTATAGGAAGTGAATGCGTTTTGTTCAATGGTTAATGGATGCAGGCGTGCACCTAGGCGGTAAGTTTCTTTCATCCATTCATCGACTGTATCAAATTCAGCAGCAAAATGTGGCTCCCAGAAGGCGATATGTGTAGCACGACCTATGCCGTAGACAGTAATCATGCGTGCACCTTTGGCGCGCAAAGCAGCAATCTTTTCAGGATATTTAGGCAGATTATCTTTCGTAGCAAAGTTGCGCTGGTCTACCGGAACAGTCAGATCGCCCAGAGGCTCGTACAATGCTTTTTCCATTGAGTATTGGAATGAACCTGCGTTGGTTGGATCAAGTGTGTTTCCTTCGGCGTCAGCCCATTCGTCCATATTGAAGCAATGGCAATGATCCATGGAAACGTTCCATGCAGTCAGGAAATATACTACCCAACGGTACATACCCATTGGACCTACGGGCAGAATAAGAATTAATTCCTTATCTGCTTCACGTGTTTTGCGGATCTCAGTGGCGATTTCATGCCCCAACATAACATACATATCCTGAACATCATCAACTTGAACAGGGATGAAGTCATCATGCCAGCTAGCTTGCCTTTCCAAGATCTCTTCTGGTGAATGTGAGCAACAGGCATCCACTCTCTCCATGTCCCAACCCTCAGGATAGAATCCCTCAACATAGGAACCCTTAACCGTGTTCATAAAATTGATCATTTTTTACTCCTTATTTTTATTATTAGCGTATACATTCTTAAGTACACGCTTGTCGTCAGAAATAATAAATTGTCTCCTGATTCTAAAGAGATATCAGGATAACGCCTCTTCACTATATGATACCATGCAGGCTTTCTGCTTTGACTTGAACAGCCTTACTGCGGATCTCTGCCAATGTTTTACCTTCGATAAAAAGCCTGTACATCTCGATTACCAGCCCGGTCAGCGGGTCGTCCTGACTCAATTCCGATACTTGATGCAAAATCTGAACTGCAGTCTCCTCTGATTGCTTCAGATCAGATCTTTCCTCGATCAGCCTTCTTACTCCTGCTGCGATCCCGACTGCGATATAAACCGGCATTATTCCCTGTTCTAAAGACAAACGTGCTGAGCCGATCATACGATCATCTGCTGACAGTTTGCGTTCCAGATCTCCTCCGACCCGTTTACAGGTATCTCCCAGGGCAGCATTGTTAAAACGGGACAGTAAGTCTTCAACATGCAAGAGAACAGGATTAAGAGGCATGTCATATTTTTCTGATAAAGCCATCGCACTGTCTTGCATGGCATTCTGAACAATAATACGAATGTCAGCCAGGTTGATCGCCTGGTAGATGTAGTCAAGTCCGAGATAATCACCTAAATAGGCACAAGTAGCATGCCCCATATTGTGAACGTAAAGTTTGCGTTTGATATAAAAATCGAAAGGTTCAAAAGGAACCATGTTTTTAATATGTGGAATACTACCTTTAAAAGCAGCTTTATCTGTCGGCAGGAAGCCATACTTCTCCACACAAACTCTAAGTGGATTACCATCCTGCATTTCTGCAGTTTGTACGGGCACCATACGTCCAATCGATGCTTCGATCAAACCAACTGACTTATCAAAAATGATTTGCTCTTCAGCTGTTAACTGGTCTTTGATAAGTTTTCCCAGAATTTTATCTGCATTTAAAAGGTTCTCACAAATTATGATGTTCAGAGGAGGCTTAGCCATTGTCCAGCGCTGTCGGAGTCCTCTGACGATATTTGGAACGATATATTTAAGGGCCCTGCTGCCTACAGCTGTCGCCATGATGTCGCAATTAGCAATAGCATTACTTGTTGCCTCGCTGTCATTGCCGAGGACAGCAGTTACTCCTTCGATCCAAACATCTTCATATCCTTCATTAGAAACAAAGCGGACAGGATAGCGTTGCTCTTTTGACAGGGCAGCCACGACATGCTCATCAACATCAATAAATGTCACTTCATAAGCGGACTGGCTAAAGAGCGCTCCAATGAAGCCCCGCCCGATATTACCGCCTCCATACATAACTGCTTTCACTAATTGATCCTTCTTTCTCTCTCTTTGCTCTTGTTTTTTCTAAACTATATTTTTCTCCCAGCCTGCCTGGATTTTTTGTTCCAGTTCAGTAAAGCTACGCAGACCGCCTAAGGCATCATAGGCTTCCAAGCAGGAGGCACCAGTGCCGACTGTGTATTGCAGTGTACGTTCGAAACTATTACCCTGAAGAATAGAACAGAGGAAGGCTGCTATCGATGTGTCTCCAGCACCGGTTCCTGAGAGAATCCGATCAGGCTTATAAGAATCTTCGAAGTGTTGCCTGTTACCCCAATCATCCAGATTGACATTCAGGCGTACTGCTATCTTATCCATAATTGACTGAGATGCAGTCTTGCAGTACATGCCTTTAGCTCCACTCTTGATCAAGACGGTTCCTGCTCCATATTCCTGAGCTTTATCAGCCATGGGTTTGATGTCATGTTCAATGTCAAGCACTGAAATCACATCTGTATCGGCTGCTTTTTGCTGCCAGTTATGATATTTTCCCCGATCCAGCATAAAGCCGAGTTCTTCAGCACTGGGTACAAAGAAATCCACATAAGGCAAGACGCGCTGCAAAATGAGATCCCAGTCAGCTTTGCCTGCTGCCCGGTCTTCACTAACTGATGCCATGTCCAGAGAAGTCACAATGCCTTTTTCTTTTAGCAGACGGAATAAGTCAACAAGTTGCTGTCCGTCATTTATATACATCTGTTCCATAATTGGTGGATAACCAAAATGAAAGAGGTCGATATCATTGAAGGCTTCTTCGGAGAAATCAGCTAAGCTGAAAGTATCATTTGCACCGGACTGGTGCAGAAATATCCGGTCAATACCGGGTGGAGCGATGACAACAGAATATGAAGTCTGGCTGTTTTCATCGATAATCATCGAAGCGGCTGCGTCGTGCTGATTAAGTTCTTTAAGGACGATGTCGCCCAGTAAGTCTCTGCCGATTTTTCCGGTCATGCGCACATCTGCACCAAAAAACTTCATGGCCAAACCGGTGTTGGAGACCGCTCCACCAAGATGGAAGTTGATTCCCTGCATATCATACAGGCGTCCGGGAATTAAATTCTCCAGATTTCCACTGACAAATTCGGGTGTAATATCTAAACAAATATGGCCGGCAACTAAAACCTTCATGTTATTGTCATCCTTCTTAAAAGTAATACAAGCCTAAGGAAGCAGACGCTTAGCCACCATACGCGGCCAGGCATTACAAGGTCGAAAACCTTCTGCATAGGCGACTCCACTTTGCAAACCACGAAACTTAGAGCAGGTGCGTACAAAGTCAAGGAAATCTATTTTGTCATGCTCCAGCATCCAGACGATCTGTGACTCATGACAAGCCAGTGCTGAGATGTTTGTCTCGATCTCTTCAGATATATCGACATATTCGGTAGGCTGAAAGTTCATTCCGGCCAAGGTATCCATATAATAAAGAGGAGCGATAGTTGCGTATGGCTCATGCTCGGTTTCATAATGAATAATGCTGGAAGAGAAAGAAGCATTGAATACAAGTCTTGAGGTCTCTACATGGTCTCGCATATAGTCATCCGGTGAATGAGTAATGATAATATCCGGTCGGGCATAGCGGATAACATCGACCATATCACGTACCAGGTCTTCGTTTTTACTATCCACCATTAAATCAGGAATACCCATACTTATATGTTCGGCACCAAGAATCTCACAAGAACGATCAACTTCTTCATATCTGACTTTGGTTAATTCTTCGGGCATGATGACGACATGGCCCAAGCTTCCGGTAGCTACGTGACAATATATTACTTTGTGTCCTGCTTTAGCATACTTGGCTAATGTGCCACCACAAGCGATTTCAATATCGTCTGGATGACAACCTACTGCTAAAATGTTCATAATTCTCTCCTTTTATCTAGATTCTCTTAAGTATCCTGTCAATATGTGTGGATCTTTATATAATTCTAACTCTCCCAAATTGATTTTACAGAGTTTTCATATTCTGATGGCGAGGAGCCAACAACTTTTTTAAACATTCTTGAAAAATGCTGAATACTGGAATAAGCAAGCAAGTTGGATATTTGGGTGACATTATATTGGTTGCTTCTGATTAGTCTTTTTGCTTCTTTCATTTTTAACCCGGTCAAATAGTCTATTGGACTCTCACCAATCTGCTCCTTAAATATCTTGCACAAATAGCTCTTGCTGATCAGGAAAACATCGCAGATATCTTGAAGTGTAAGTTTATTGTACACATTATTAATTAAAAATTTTTCTATTGTCTCAACAGTAGCATCTTTTGCAATTTTTCTTGAATCAATGCTGCCGTAAACTTGTCTGTATGGCGCATCCTCACTTCTTAATAAGGTGAACAAGAATTCAGTTAAGTAAATCTGCATCATCTGAGTAGATCCGAGCTTAGCATTATCAAAGTTTAAAGGTGATTTGTCTTCAAACTGCTGGGGTAATTCACCTAATGCGTTAACTGCTTCGTTCATGAAAAGAGAAAGAATTCCTTTCGCATCATCTTTGAGACTAAATATCTTATTATTAAAATAGCTCATGATTTCACTATGCGAAGTGAAAGAGATTACCAGGACATTGCTGGGATCCTTTCTGTTTGAAATATGTGAATGCTGTTCCATGGGTTTATGGAAAATAACTTGTCCCTGGTATAACTCACTGCCGATTCCATCTGTAATGGTAATAACGCTGCCTAAATCTACATAAAGCATTTCCCAACATTCATGAGTTTCCGGAGGGTGGAAGAAATATTTATCTAATTCAAAGTAATGGATTGCGTTAAAACCTATAATATCTATTTCTTTATTCACATGTACAAGTTCAAAAGCCAATGATCTTATACCCCTCAAATAATATTTGACAAATGTTAAAGAATTTCAAATACAACTTAATACTAACAAATAAAGACATAAAAATCTCCAGTTAAAAATAAAGTTATTTTTATAAAAGAAATATTTGATTAGAGATTTGACTTTATTTCGAAAAGCTTTGGAATGCTGAACCCTGGAAAAAATGTAATTATCTCTACCATATTTGACAATAAAATATGACTATTAACTGAACTAAACAAGACATAACTCAGAACTCAGGGCGATTTATACAATTATTTCGCAGTCTGGGGTCTTTATTAATTAATCTATAGTTAAAGCGGAAAAAATATTGCCTGTGCCGGTATTTATTTCAAAAGGTTAGATTTTTGCAGTTACTTGCTTTCCCAGTTTTATAATTGCAGTATATTTAATAAGCAATATTAACAGCGAACAGAAGATGCTGATTCGAGAAAAAGGAATATATGTTAAAGATTTAAGAATATATGTTTAATCGGCTTAATTGAATCAATGATATGATAGAGAATGAGTTGAATCACATTTTCGGGCAAATTACGAATTGGAATTGTCTGAAAAAATCTAAGATAAACAAAGATATGAGTTATTGCATCTATATGATTTTAAAATTTTCATGTACTTGTACAGCTAAGAAAGAAGGAGATGAGTATGAAGAATCTTATTGCAGTAAACTCCAACACCTACCACGGGTTTTCAATTGATGAAACTCTCGAAGGTATAGCGGCTGCCGGTTTCAAGTATGTAGAACTGGCTGCGGTTCGCGGTTGGACTGAACACATCATGCCTGACATGCCTGATGAGGAACTGGATAGAATCCAGAAGAAAATGTCAGATCTCGGTCTGGAATGTATTGCGGTTAGCGGACATTGCAATCTGACCGACGCAGATCGCCTGAACGATTTCCGTGACAACATGAAACTTGCCCATCGTTTCGGCGCAAAGTATATCAACTCATCCACAGGTGAAGCTCATTTTGCTGAAGATGAAGCTTTCACAGATGAAGTGTTGATCGAGAATATCAAGACACTATTACCCGATCTGGAAAAGTATGACCTGATTCTGGGACTTGAAGTACATGGAGAGTACGGAACAGGCGAATCTCTTATCAGCCTGGTCAAAGGCGTCAACAGCCCACGCGTAGGTGTCAATTACGACACGGCCAATGTTGTTTATTGGGGTGGCGGGTCATTGATTGATGACATGAAGAAAAGTGTAGACGATATAGTTTTCGTTCATTTAAAGGACAAGGTCGGTATGGATAATAGCTGGAATTTCCCTGCTATTGGCCAAGGCGAACTGGATTTACTAGCTTTCATCAACTATGTCGAAGACCATGGCTATAAAGCTCCATATTCACTAGAGATTGAACATAATGAAGCTTTTACTATGCGGGATAAGGTTGAGG
This sequence comes from Clostridiales bacterium DTU032, assembly GCA_001512745.1. Classification (GTDB taxonomy): domain Bacteria; phylum Bacillota; class Clostridia; order Saccharofermentanales; family DTU023; genus DTU032. The sequence continues at coordinate 54,695 of LFSM01000050.1, read as the reverse complement.
GTGATATCGATTTTGTTAATAAAGTTATGAAAGAATCCTTCGATTATTTAAGGGAACACGACCTGATTTAGGTAATTTGCTTGTAATCTACAAGCACAAAATACAGAGAAAACTCTGGAGGTAAAGGAAAAGAAAATGAAAAGGAAACATATTTTAGTAATCATAGCTCTAGTTATGGCATCCCTTCTTCTCGTGTCTTGCGGAGAAAAGAAACCAGCAGAAGATGATGACAAGGAACTCGTTTTTGGCTATATCGCTTATCAGATGGCTGATATCTGGAACGAGTATTCATCCAAAGCATTTGAATATGCTGCCAAGGAAAACGGTGTGAAAGTTGTCGTTTTGGACTCTCAAAATGATGTCAGCCAATCCGTATCTGCAATGGAATCACTAATCCAGCAAGAAGTCGATGGTATCTCTATCTTCCCGATTTCACCGGAACAAGCTTCACAACTGGTCAGCATGGCCAATGAAGCAGGCATACCGATTACCATTGAAAACATTGATGTCTCTGCAGTTATTGATGACGAAGACTACATTGCTGCAGTTGCGTGCGAGTATGGTGATATCGGCTATGCAGCAATCCAGTGGTTGTCAGAAAATGTTGATGACGCCAAAGTATTCTACTGCGCCGGCGCAGTAGGTGGCGGTGTTTACGAATCCTACAAGATTGGTGTTGACAAAGCCCTGTCTGACTTCGGTGCTGACATTGAAATGGTGGGCTTATCAAATGGTGAAAACTGGTCTACAGAAGACGGCTTGAACCTGACACAAAACTTTATCAACTCAGGTGTTGAGTTCAACTGCATCTTTGCCAACAACGACCAGATGGCACAGGGCTGCTCTCAGGCACTGACAGAAGTCGGTTTGGATCATATCCCTGTAGTTTCAACAGGCGGCTCACCTGATGCTTATGGTTTCCTCAAAGATGGCACCCAGTCCGCTAACATGACAGCTCCTGTCTCCATCCAGGGAGTACAGACTTTCAAGAACTTGCATGATTTTGTTGCTTTAGGCAAAGATCAAGCTCAGAAATTCAAGGCTGTACCGGTTATTCCGGTTTCTGCTGATGACCTCTCAGAATGGATTGACTGGTCCGACTATGCAGGAGCTTACGAATTCGTTTACGGTGGCTAAAATCTGAATGATTCTGTCTTCTACCCCATGGAAACATGGGGTAGAATTATTTACAAAGAGTTTAGTCAATTTCAAGTATAAATTCGCTTTTTAATTGTGATTTAGATAGGAAGCTACAATGATAGATACCAAAAACCAGAAACCACTGGTAGAAATGAAGGGTATCACAAAAGACTTTCCCGGAGTACGTGCTTTGTCCGATATGACTTTTACAGTCTATAAGGGCGAAATACATTGCCTGGTCGGAGAAAACGGTGCCGGAAAATCTACTCTGATGAAGATACTATCCGGAGCGCACGCACCAAGTTCAGGCAGCATTTTAATTGAGGGAAATGAATATAGTGAACTGAATCCCCCTCTCTCACAAGATCTTGGTATCCAAATCGTCTACCAGGAGAACGATCTTGTTCCAACCATGAATGCAGTAGAAAATATTTTTGTTGGACAAGAGTTAAGCAACAGATTCGGCATGCTTGCTTTTAAAGAGATGCGCAAAAAAGTGAAGAAACTGGTTAGTCAATATAACATTGACCTTGATCTATCTCAAACGATAGAAAACATGTCGATAGCTGACCAGCAATACGTCAAGATTCTGAAATCTTTGATGAAAAACTCAAAGCTCCTGATCATGGATGAGCCGACTGCCGCTTTTAATGAGACGGACGCGGAGAAGGTACTCACCCTGGTACGCAGAATTTCCGACAGGGGCATAAGTGTAATCTACATATCACATTCACTTAAAGAAGTAGTGAGGATTGCTGATCGCATAACTGTTATCCGGGATGGGGCGGTTGTGCATAGCTATGATAGAAAAGACGGTAATTTCTCCATTGCTTCGATAACGACTGATATGGTAGGCAGACCCGTAGAAATGTTTTACGGTAAAGAAGCAAATCCCATTGGGGACATTATGTTCGAAGTTAAGGGACTGCGCCTGAAAAATGATTCACCCGAGATCAGTTTTAATGTAAGGCAGGGAGAAATCGTCGGCATCGCAGGTCTTGTCGGAGCGGGCCGGACAGAAATTGTTCGTGCTATCGCCGGAGCAGATAAACGCTATGCCGGAGAGTTTTATCTCAATGGTGAGAAAGTAAAAGTAGAAAATCCCAGCGATGGCATTAAAGCCGGCATTGCTCACATTACTGAAGACCGGCAGCGCCTAGGGCTGAACCTGGGTGCCAGTGTACTGGAAAATTTACTTCTGGTAAATATGCCGAACATTAAGACCCCTTCCCGCCTTTTTTATAACAGTAACAATTATGCGTCAGAGGTAAAACCAATAGCTGACGATTTAAATATTAGAACCCCTAGCTTGCAAACAACTGCGTTATCTTTGTCGGGAGGCAATCAACAAAAGGTAGTACTAGGCAAATGGATCTATGCTAAAGGAAAAGTATATATTTTTGATGAGCCGACCCGGGGTATTGATGTCAACGCTAAAGAAGAATTCTATAAACAAATGTCACTGATCACACAAGCTGGCAATTGCATCATCATGGTTTCCTCAGAAATGCCGGAACTTATATCCATGAGTGACCGCGTTCTGGTAATTTGCGATGGAGCGATTACGGCAGAGCTGACTAATGGAGAAATATCAGAGGAGAATATTATTAAATGTGCCTTAGGAGTAAATGGAGATGAGTAATCAGAAGAATAAGATGAGTAAGCAGAAAGTGTTGACGATTGTTAAGGATCAACGCATCATTCTTCTGCTTGTCATAATAGTATTAATGACAATAGTCGGCATAATCAATCCCAAATTCCTTAAACTAGGCAATATTACTGCTATCCTTCAGCAGATATCTGTACTGGGTATACTTACTATGGCTATGGCCATGTTATTAATCGGCGGCGGCATCGACCTCTCGATGGGCTACAACATGACGCTTGGCGGCATTGTTTCCGGTTCCATAATTATGAGTGGTGCCCCTCCCATACTTGGAGTATTAGCCGGAATCGCTGCATCTACAGTGTGTGGTCTGGCCAACGGTATAATTGTTGCCAAATCCAAAGCGATGCCACTCGTTGTCACTATAGGTACCGGTCAGATATTTTTCGGTATCTCTCTTTTGATATCAGGCGGTGCCTTTATCAACTTCCAGCACAGGCTGAATTTCCTGCGCGAAAGAATCTTTGGTTTCCTGCCCCTGATGGTCATTGTCATGATTGTGATCGTCCTGCTAATGTTCGTTCTTTTAAATAAGACGAAATTTGGCCGCCGTATTGTCGCAATTGGAGGCAATGAGCAGAATGCATTCTTGTCCGGTATAAAGGTTGATTCATACAAAGTTATTTCCTATACAATTGCAGGATTTATAGTTGGTATAGCGGGAGTCATTTTTGCAGCCCGTTTGAACGCTATCACTGCTCTTGCAGGTTCCGGCTACGAGACGGATGCAATGGTTGCTGCTGTTATTGGAGGCGTCACATTTGAAGGTGGACGTGGTACAGTTTCAGGTGCTTTTCTTGGTGCACTGCTGACCGGAATAATCTCCAATGCTCTTGACATACTAGGTGTTGACGCATATACAAAAATTGTCATTTCGGGTGCGATTATCGTCTCAGCAGTGGTAGTTAGCAGTACCGGACGACGCAGAACTTAGTAAAAACAGATAGAGGAAGGGTGTAGCTATGAAGTTAGGAGTCAGCTTTTACACATTTGCCCAGGATGTTGATATCCGGGAGGCCTGCGAAGAAGCAAAGAAGGCAGGATATGACGGAGTCGAACTGGTTCTGAGTGAGAATGGCCAGATCAACATGAAGACAAGCGACAAGGAGCTTGAACAGATTCGAGCTATGGTCCATGACATGGGTCTGGAGGTCTGCTCTATCGGAGCCTGGAACATGTGGGAACATAATTTAGCAGGCGAAGACCCTGCTGACGTATCTTATGCCCGTGACATAGCAAAAAAGCAAATAGATATCGCTAGTGCCATGGGAGCAGATACTGTGCTTATCGTGCCCGGCTGGGTAGGAACAAATTTTGCTCCAGGCGTTGTGTCTTATGATAAGGCCTATGAGAATTCACAGAATTCTCTGATGACGCTGGCACCATATGCAGAAGCAGCCAAGGTCAATATGGGGGTTGAGAATGTCTGGAATAAATTCCTTCTTTCACCTCTGGAATTCAGACGCTTTCTTGATGAGATCAACTCACCCTATGTGGGTGCTTATTTTGATGTAGGCAACATAATCTACATCGGTTATCCGGAGCAATGGATCAAAATATTAGGCTCCAAATACATCAAAAAACTGCACTTTTGTGATGCGAGATCTGAAGTGGCAGGCTTAAATATGTTCGTCGACCTGTTCGAAGGGGACGTAGATTTTGAAGCAGTCATGCGGGCAGTAGAGAGCATTGCATATGATGACTGGATAACAGTTGAGTTTTTACCTAATTATCAACGCTATCCCTATCAGTCCATCATAAATGCACGACATTCCTTGAAAACTCTGTTAGGAAAATAGCCAACAGCTAATTATTAGGAAATTACCAGAAAGGAACGATTGATGTTAAACGTAGCAGTAGTAGGAGCAGGTTATATCGGCTTGTCGCATATCGCGGCATATAATCAAATTGAAAATGCCCAAGTTGTAGCAGTTGTTAACAGGAGCTTAGAAAAGAGGCAGGAAGGTGCTAAAGAGGCGGGCGGAAAAGGCTATGCTACCTTAAAAGATGCTCTGGCAAATGAGAAGATTGACTTGGTGGATATCTGTCTGCCAACAGCTCTTCACGAAGAATTTGTTATTGAAGCAGCCAATGCTAAATGCCACGTGCTTTGCGAAAAACCTGTGACTTTTACTCTGGAATCATATGACCGCATGATTAAGGCATGCGAGGATAATGGTGTGTATTTCATGGTCGCACAGGTGGCACGTTTCTGGCCTGAATTTATCACGATCAAAGATTATGTTGACCGAGGTGAACTCGGCGATATTCACATGATTTATGAAAAGCGCTTATCCCGTCATCCAAACTGGAGCAACTGGCACAGAAATCCGGAAATCAGCGGTGGCGGCCTGTACGACATGAATATTCATGATATTGATTATTTATACACTTTATTCGGAATGCCGGAAGAACTTTATGCCAGCGGCTGGAAAAGCCCCAGTGGCTGCTGGAACCATGTAAGTACAAATATTAGCTGGTCTAATGGTGCGAAGGCTGTAGTAGAGACTTCTTTAGAGATGACCGGAGAATTTCCGTTTTCGATTGAGTTCCGCGGAACAGGCGACAAGGGTACAATCCATTATGCAATGAGAGGCGGCCGCAACATTAAGGATGAAGCGAGCGCCAGTTTTTATTTCTTCCCTGAAGGCGGAGAATCTCAGGAGCTTGAGGCTGATCAGAAGGATATGTTTGTTACGGAAATATCTTCCTATATTAACGCTATAGAAAATGGAATAGAAGTACCTGTAACACCGGCAGAATCAAGAGATGTTCTGAAAATTACCTTGGCGATCAAAAAATCACTGGAAACAGGAGAAGTTGTTAAGCTTTAAATTCTTCCGGAAAGTATCAATTGTCAGGGCTGCTTCGCAAGAGGCAGCCCTTTCTTAGATTAGAGTTAAAGGACAGCTTCTCTTCAAGTGCTTTGCAAGCTTATATTTCTTTGCTGCATTTTGCATATATTAGTAAAAGCTGTTATTCTTTCTGTTCAGATCATAAAATGAAAGGTTGATATATATGGTAATAATAGCACCGTCGTTGCTCTCTGCAAATGCAGGCAACTATGATAAAGATATTAAAGTCGTTGAAGATGGAGGAGCGCAGTATCTCCATATTGATGTAATGGATGGTCACTTTGTTCCAAACATGTCTTTTGGGCCGAATATAGTTGAAGGAATCAGGAAAAACAGTAAGCTCTTTTTTGATGTTCATCTGATGATAGAGAAACCTGAGCAATTTGTTATTCCCTTCATAAAGGCCGGTGCGGATTCAGTCACGATACATGTAGAAGCATCGGAAAAGATTGAGGAATTTATCAGTACATGCAAGCAACACGGAGTAAAAGCCGGTGTTTCCCTTCGGCCGCAAACACCGGTATCGAGTATTGAGAGTTTTATATCCGATCTTGATCTTTTGCTTATTATGAGTATTAATCCCGGTTTCGGCGGACAAAGTTTTATGCCCGAATCTCTTGAGAGAATAAATGAAGCTAAGATGCTTCGGGAAAAGCATAAGGCTAGTTTTCTTATTAGTGTTGATGGTGGTGTAAATGCGGAAAATGCCGGAAAAATTCGGCAGGCCGGTGCGGATATTCTGGTAGCGGGCAGTGCCATATTCGGGAAAGAAGACAGGATAGCCGCCATACAGGACATAATTAACTCAGCAGAGCAAAGAGCCTGATAATCAGCATAGCTAAAGGATTCATGATCCCGGGCTTTCCGCTTTTGGACAGCCGGGGATTATTTTTTTGTGCCAGAAAGTGAGATTCACCCTCATATGCCTGGCAATAAGTAGTTTTTACAGCTATATGTTAAGTGACATTTGATACGTTATGCCGGCTTCCCTTATGGGATAATTTAAAAAATTAAACATGGGAACTTCTGTTTGCCTTCTAAAAAAGGAGAAAATTATGAAAGACATTGTAAAAACCAGGACAGGAAGAAAGGCCCTTTCATTGGCGACAATTTCTCTGGCAATATTAATGCTGGCTCTCATGTTTCTGACAAATGCCTGCGCCCATGAACCCGCAGACAAGGGTGTAAGCGAACAAGATCAGGAAGTAATTCTGGACGCAGGGCGACGTTATCTGGCAACCAATATCGAAAATGCAAAATCACAAATGAAAGCCGGTCTTAATCCGGAGATTATCTATATTAAAGTTTCTACGCTTATAAATAATGGATTCATATTCAGCTCACAAGCAGCTGAGCTTGACCAGACTTTACTTGATGATTATGTAAAAGTGGAAATAGAAGATCTGGAGGATTCGCTATTTAATTACTCCATATACACCAGTGATGATTCTCCACCGAAACAGGATTCTGTATTTGAAGCTCCTCGCAGGGGCTGACACTAAAGTTTGTCGGTGCCGGTGGCACCAAACTATATTCTTTCTACTCTATCACCTTTACTAGCTGGACTCAAATTTTATAGAGACCAGGAGTAATTACTGTTGCCTTCTTACAAGGAAAGCTGTTTCTTGCCCCCATTTTATTGACAAATTAGCACAATAAAGATTCACCCTTTGTGAATCTTGACAAAATCAGTCAACAATTATATCCTTATTTGTGAATATTGAATATTTAAACATGCTGTGAAAGCGTGCAAAAAAACGAGGAGTAACAAATCAAAGGAGTAACGATTCAAATGAACAATCAAACAGAGACGTTGGGGAAAAAGAGAAATTTAGCAAGTGATATTTCTCGCCTGTCAAAGGACTATATGTCCGTTGTAGGAATTATTTTACTGGCAATTATATTTTCCATCAGTTCCTATCTTAAGCATGGCGCACAATACTTCATGACCCTCCAAAACTGGACGAATATTATGCTGCAGAGTTCTACCGTTGCGATAGTTGCACTGGGGCAATCTATCATCTTACTGACAGGAAATTTTGACCTGTCACTAGGACGCAATGTGGCCTTTATCAGCGCTGTCGGTGCACTGCTTATGAAGAATGTGGGAATGAATACCGGCCTTGTAGTTCTCATCATGTTTGCATTGGGTATCGTGTTAGGAGCATTTAACGGAGTGATGACCGCATATGTCGGCATTCCTGCCTTTATCGCAACCTTAGGGACACAGTACATCGCCTATGGCTTAGCAAAACTGCTGACACAGGCGACCCCTATACCAAACTTGCCGGCGTCCATTGGCTGGTTGGGCCGAGGCTATGTTCTAAATAATATAATTCCAATCTCCGTAATAATGATGTTATTTGTATATATTGTCGCACAATTCGTTACCTCAAAAACAAAGGTAGGCCGTAATATTTATGCTTTGGGCGGCTCACAGGAAGCTGCATTTTTCTCCGGTATCAATGTCAAACGCTATACTTTCGGTACCTTTGTAACGGCAGGCATTCTTTGCGCTTTAGGCGCACTGGTCTTGATGTCGCGTCTGAACTCAGTGGCAGTAACCAACGGACAGAACTACGAGTTTGATGCAGTTATCGGCTCGATTATTGGAGGTATTTCCTTGGCAGGTGGAAAGGGCCGCGTCATAGGGACGATGTTCGGATGTATCTTCCTTATTACCATGTTCAATGGCTTCTCCCAGCTGGGTGTCGATCCTTTTGTGCAAGATGTTTTGAAGGGCATTGTTTTGGTTGCTGCAATCACTCTGGACGTAGTGCGTAACCGAAAGAAGGCGTAAACGGCACAGCTTTAACGGACAGAAATTCGGAAAGGTTAGATGCAGATAAGGTTAGATGCGGATATGGATAAAGATTATGTTTTAGGTTTAAAGGGTATCACCAAGAGATTTCCCGGTGTGACAGCATTAGACAATGTATCGGTTGACATCGAACGTGGAACTATCCACGGACTCATTGGTGAGAATGGTGCAGGAAAATCAACGCTAATCAAGGTGCTTGGAGGAATCTACCATCCGGACAGTGGTGTGATAGAACAGGATGGCAAGCAATGCGTATTTACAAGCCCCATTGAGGCTCGAAGAGCCGGCGTCAGCGTTGTTCACCAGGAGATTAAACTCTCAGAAACACTGACAGTTGCAGAGAATATGTTCCTGGGGAACTTGATGCTGAAAGGCCGTCAACTGGTTGACTGGAAAGGGATGCGACGCCGTGCACAGGAGATCGTTGAGGACCTGGGCATGGACATCGATGTAAATGAGACAGTGGAATCTCTGTCCGTTGCAAAAAAACAGGTTGTTGCAATTATGCAAGCCATTAACAACGAATCCAAGATCCTGATTATGGATGAGCCTTCCGCTGTATTGACGGAAAGGGAGCTGGATACCATGTTCCGCATTGTTAAGGACTTGCGGGATAAAGGTATCACCATTATTTACATTTCCCACCGTCTTGATGAGGTTTTCGAGCTCTGTGATAATGTCACCGTTCTGCGAGATGGTATGCATATTGATACTCTGCCTGTTGCCGACGTTAGCAAGCAGCAACTGGTTGAAATGATGGTAGGCCGGGAAATGGGTCTGGAATATCCCAAGGAGACGGCTCCTATTGGCGATACTGTCCTTGAGGTCAAGAACCTCAAACGTGGCAATGTCCTCAAAGATATCAGCTTTAAGGTCAAATCCGGTGAAGTTTTCGGCATATCCGGTTTGGTCGGCGCAGGCCGCACCGAGCTGGCAAGAGCTATCCTTGGTATTGACAGCATCGATTCCGGAGAGATTTATGTCCGGGGAGAAAAAATCAATTACCATTCTTTTAAAAATGCTATCAATGAAGGAATGGGCCTTATCCCCGAAGATCGCAAACTTCAAGGAATTGTTCAAGTCATGTCGGTTAAGAAAAATACCGTTCTGGCTAATCTGGATCGGGTTAGTCGGCGTGGCGTGATAAATGCTAAGCTAGAGGAACAATATAGCAAGGAATACGTGGATAAACTCAGAGTATCCACACCATCAATGGATACCGAGGTACAGTATTTGTCCGGCGGTAATCAACAAAAGGTGGTTATCGCAAAATGGTTGTTCCGGGAATCAGAGATACTCTTCCTTGACGAGCCCACCCGTGGCATTGATGTCGGAGCAAAGGTAGAGATTTATCGACTGATCAATGAGATGGTAAATGAAGGTAAAACAGTCATCATGATATCCTCAGAAATGCAGGAGTTAATCGGCATGTGTGATCGCATTATGGTTATGCATGAGGGTAAAAAGATGGGTGAGATGGATAGAGATGAGGTCACACAGGAGAAAATCATGGCGCTCTGCGTCTGATTTATAATCTCATAAGGTGGAGCCCCTGAGACACAGGACTGACACCGGACAAAAGAGAATCATGGCGCTTTGCGTCTGATTTATAATTTCAACAGACGGAATCTCTGATTGATCCCGCCTGTTGGATCAAAATTCTAGGAGGAATAAGAATGAAAAAATTACTCGCAATACTGCTGGCAATGGCTATGGTTTTTTCTCTGGTTGCTTGCGCACCTGATAAGAAGCCTGAGACCCCAACTGATGCAGCACCTACAGATGCAGCACCTACAGATGCAGAACCTACAGATGCAGAACCTACAGATCCACCGAAGCCTGATGTAGACATGAGCATTGTGCCTGCTTCGGTTGTACTCTCTGATTCCAAAGCTTTGCAGGGTAAGAAAATTGGTAACTCTATCTGCTATAAGGGCGATGAATGGTGCTATCAACTGTCTCTTGCTATGGAGACTCTGGGAAAATACTACGGTGCAGATATCGTTGTTGAAGACGGAGATTTGAATGATGAAACCCAGACCAAGCAGATTGAGAATATGCTTGCTGCCGGTGTTGATATCATCATGATTGACCCCACCACTCCTGATGGCACTCATGAAGCTTTGATGAAGGCTGTCGATGCTGATATTCCGATTATTATCTATGATGGATACTGGAATGCCGGCGAAGAAAACGCAGTTACCACTGTTACCTGGGATCAGGAACTCACAGGTACACTGATTGGTCAATACTTTGTACAACACCTGAAAGATACTGGTCAGGATAGTGTAAAGATCGTTGAATTAACCAACGCTGTTTCCACCCACTGCCAGGAGCGTTTCGTTGGCCTGCATAAGGTCTTTGAAGAAGCTGCAAAAGAAGGCATAGAGATTGAAATACTGAACAAATATGACTCTCAGGGCAACCGTGAGATGGCATACAATGCTATCGCTGCAGTTGTTGAACCATATGACTACATCATTTCCGACGTTGACAACGGTGCTTTCGGTGCGGTTTCTGCTCTGCAGGCTGCCGGCAACACCAAAGTTCAAGTTCTGAGCATGGGTGCATATGGCGAAGAGCCTTTCACCGCTTTGTACAACAATGATGCCAACTACATGGCTTGCTTGAACGTTGATCCTTGGATCCTTGCACAATTCATCTTTGACGGTGCTATAGATTATTTCGAAGGCAACGAAGTTCCCACCAAGACAAACATTGCTCTGTTTGTAGTTGATAGCGATAATGTTACCGACTTCTGGAGCTTTGACTAATCTGAAATCACAAGCTGGATAAGATGGAGGCTTAGTGCCTCCTAAGCTGATGATCAGCCTCCTGTTTTTTAAAAGACAGGAGGCTGTTTTTTATCTGACAGCTTTTAACAAACTATATAGAAGTTTATATTTTTCATATCTTTCAGTATAGTATTTGCTATTCTTTTCATTGGGGAAATAGTAAGTTTTGACCTGATTAAGTTTATTGGCAGCTTCATGAACAGATGGGTAGTAGCCTGCTGCAACTCCCGCTAAAATCGCTGTACCAAGTGTACCTGCCTCTTCATAGTTCATAGCAGTAATTGTCTTGCCGAAGATGTCAGCTCTGATCTGCAGCCACTCAGGCGATCTGGAACCACCACCAACAGTTCTCAATTCCTTAATCAAAATATTGTTACTCTCAAGCGCCTCGATGTTGCGTTTCATTTCAAAGGCTTCACCTTCCATACACGCTTTATAGATTTCGCCTCTTTCGGTATTCAAGCCCAGGTTAACGATGGCGCCCTTTGCATGTATATCAGAATTGGGTGAAGGTGAACCGGCAAAATGGGGTAAAACAAAAAGATCAGTTGGCAGTCCGGGGATTTCCTTATTTAGAATATTGTAAATTTCAAGATTACTTTTTTGGGCAATTTCTTTATCTTTTCTTGCGAAGGTATCTCGGAACCATTTAAGCAGAGAACCACCGGTCATATTAAAAGCATAAGTAACATAAAAATCATCAAGCAAATATGGCACACTGGCGTAGGAAGCATTCATCATGCTGCTATTTATTCTAGGACCTTTGAAAACAGGAGTAATACAATCTACAGTACCTATCCCATTTACAGCTTGTCCTGCGTCTGTCACTCCGGAACCTACGGCCACCATCAGCTGGTCATGGCCGCCAAGAACAAGTTTGATACCTTTGTTCACACCCAGCTCACTTGCAAGGGAAGGCAAAATCTCACCTACAATGCTGCCAGTAGCTTTGCTTTCAGGGAAAATACCAAGATCCAAACCGGCATGTTCAATTATCTTTTCTGACCATTGCTTGTTTTTAATATCAAAACACATTGACCTTGCTGCAAGGGAGTAATCTGCTATATACTGCCCCCCCAGCTTATGCAGAACATAATCCCCGTAAAAGAGGATTTTGCTTGCTTTTTTATAAAGCTGTGGATTATTGCGGTAAAGCCACATTAATTTGCAGATAGAATACATGGAATGAGGTGGATGTCCGGTTATGCTCATGATCTCTTCAGCACCAAGAGCGCTAACCAAGTCAGCACATTCAGCTTCACCACGCTTATCCATGTAGATGGGGCTCCTGGCCAGCTCTTTACCTGACTGGTCCAACATAACAAAGGCTTCACCGAATGAGGAGGTGCATAATGCTTCTATTCTGGGATTTCCAGCCAGCTTATTCGCCTGACTAATGATATTTTTGGCAGTATTCCATACTAGCAAGGGGTCTATTTCATAAAGACCCTGGCCGTCACTATAAATATCGTATTCGCCATAAGCATGAGAAAGAATATTTCCATCTTCATCAAAAATGGTTGCTTTTGTTCCGGTAGTACCAATATCTAATCCCAGTAATGCCATCTCTAACTCCTCTTCCTTCCAGTATTTGTTTCTCCATAAAATTCTAACATAAATTACTGTAGCTTCAGCTTGCTCTGCTTCTTGAAAACATGCAGGAGAGCTCCTGTTTTCTCCCTTTCTACTTGGCAGCACTATTTTTGACAAATTAGATAAGTGCACATATTATTTAGGAAATATTATGTATTATATAGGTATGAATTAAGAAAAAATAAAGGAGAGAACAAATGATTCATGCAAAAGTCGGATTTGTAGTATATGGCGTACATAAAGATGGGCTTAAAGACCCAATGGGTGATCTGTTTATCGATTATGGAATAATCGAACGGTCAAAACAAGTCCTGCGCGATAGCGGACTTGAATTGGTCGAGAACGATTTGATAGTGGCAACTAAAGAAGAAGCAAAAGAAGTGATCCTGCCACTGGCAAAAGATGATTCAGTTGACTGCCTGGTTCTTTTTTCCGGCACCTGGGTGTGGTCTTCCCATATGATAGCGGCGATACGCGAATTCGCCAAAACTGGTAAGGGGATAGTGATATGGACACATCCCGGATCTCAGGGATGGCGTACAGTCGGCGGCTTGGTGCTAAAAGCTGCACTTTCTGAAATCGGCATTAAGCATCGTTTTGTCTATGGTGCTGCAGAGGATAAAGAAGATGTGGATAAAGTAGTTGATTATTGCCAGGCTTCTGCAGTGAAAAACAGGATCAACATGAAGACGATGGCTGCTTTCGGCGGTCGTGGAATGGGGCAGACCTGCGGAGTGGCAGATGCCTCTCAGTGGATGAAAAGCTTTGGCATTGACATAGATACTCGTGACACAACAGAGCTTATCAGAACGGCACATGAGGTCACCGAGGAAGAACTTAAAGAAACATATGCAGCTCTTTCAGATCGTTTTGCTGAACCCATCCCCGAAGATGATGTTGCAGAACGGTCGGTACGTCTTTATATAGCGCTTAAAAAGGTCATGAAGAAATACAATTTCGACTTTTATGCCATCCAGTCTTTCCCGGGACTTGCAGACGATTATACTGCAACTTGTTTTGCGCAGAGCATGATGTTAGATGATGGGGTGCCTACTGCTACACTTAGAGATTTCAACACTGCACTTACCAGCATAATCATGATGTATCTGAGCAATGATCCTATCTATTACGGTGATTTCCAGAGTATTGACAAAAAGAATAGCGAGATAAAGATAATAGGTGACGGAGCTGTTCCGCCCTCTCTGGGTAATGCAAGAGGCGCTCATTTTGCTCAGCACGGTATTTCAACCGAGGGCGGCGCCGGAGGTCTTGCAGTAGAAGTAGTGTGTAAGTCTGGTGAAGGCGTTTTGAGCAGGGTATGCCGCGTAGACGGAAAATTTAAGTTGATCGTAGTACGTTGCACGGTATATGAACCTTCAGAAGATGAGCTGGAAGCCCGCCGCAGAGAATGCGGAATTCCCTTCTGGCCTCATGCATTTGTTAAGGTGCATGGTGATATCGATTTGCTTCTCCAGCATTGGGACAATGAATATGCCTGCCTCGGCTACGGGGAACAGTTGTATGATCAGATTCAGGCATTTGGCGAGCTGACTGACATGGAGGTCGTAGCTTTGTAAGTTATGAGCGAATCAAGAATTTGTTTCAGTGTGCAGGGATCGGCAATAATGCCGATCCCTGTGAAAAGGAGAAGAGAATGAAACACTGTGAAGATAAAGTTGGAAATTGGTATCAGATTGCCGGAACCCGCCGTTATACGCTTGATGAAGGCAGAAAGAAAGGCACCGGCGCTATAGATGTGAGAACGGGAAGCGGCTTTGAATATACAGTGCTTCCGGATAGAGGTCTTGATATTTCACTTGCGACATATCGCGGAAGCAATTTGGTTTTTTTGGGACCGCAGGGAGAAACAGCACCTGCATATTACGATATGCATGGCAGGAACTGGTTGTATTCTTTCTATGCCGGACTTTTGACAACCTGCGGGCCGGACAACCTGGGAGGCCCGTGTGTAGACGATGGCGAGGAACTGGGACAGCATGGCAGATTCAATAATACACCGGCCACTAACGTTGCCTGTGACCTGGATATGTTATCTGATGACCCGGAGATAAAGATTACAGGTACCATAGACTTTTCCGAATCACTCATGTCAAAGCTCAAAGTGAAAAGAACAATAACATCGCCGGTGGGCAAAAGCGAAGTGACAGTCCATGACCTGATACGCAATGAGGGAGGAAAAGCGGTTCCTTTGTCCTTGTTATATCACATAAATTTCGGATATCCGCTTTTAGATGAAACTGTACAAATAGAAGTCAGTAGCGACAAAGTTGAGTCCTGTAACGATTATGCTGAAGAATATCTCGAAGAGCGTGGAGCCTTCGGAGTGCCGGACGTATCAAACGAGGAAAAGAACTATCTTCACAGTTTTGATCCCGGACGTACAGCATTTGCAAGGATTTTAAACCGCAAGTTGGGCATAGGTGTCGAGATAAGCTTCCAAACAGACGCATTTGAGTATTTGAACCAATGGAAAATGGAGGGCATCAAGGATTATGTCCTGGCGCTGGAACCATGCACAGTTCCATGTCTGAATCGTGCAGAACTTCGTCAGCGGAATATGCTTAATCANNGCAGAACTTCGTCAGCGGAATATGCTTAAGTATATAAATCCGAAAGAGGAGCTGGAACTGGTCTTTACGATTAAAATTCTTGATTTGGAAGAATAACAAAGGGCAGAGAATTTCGCCCGATGAGTATTAAAATTTTATTCTCTTGTTCAATACCAGTAAGGTTTGGAAGGGATGTGTGTTATGAAAGTAAAATGCGAACTGGTTTTAGAAAACCATGAATTTGAAGAGCCAAAGTTTCCTGTAATTGATATGCATACTCATTTTGGGAGTTTGCTCTTTGGGGATAACTATGAGGAAACTTACGACACCCGTCAGGTGGTGGCGGCCATGAAAAAAGCCGGCGTGAGAAAGGCCGTTGTACATGAACTGGTATGGCACAGCGAGTATGACAGGCTGATCAAAAAGCTGGAAGCGGAAATGGACTTCTTTGCAGTATTTGGTTCGGTTGATGTATCAAAAGCCCTGGAAAAAAACTTTGATCAGCTGGTTCTAAAACAGATCAGATATCTTAAATCCCACGCTTGTGCCGGAATTAAACTGTGGAAAAACATAACCCTATTCGGTGAGGATTATTTTGGAAAAAATCTCAGACTGGATGATCCACGCTTTGACGTGATCTTTAAGGTATGTGGCGAAGAAAAGATGCCTATACTTATCCACGTTGCCGATCCGCCCTGCTTCTTTAGAAAACTTGATGAGACAAATGAACACTATGCCTGCCTGTCAGCACACCCCGAATGGTCCTTCGACAAGCCGGGGATTGCCTCCTTTGAAGAACATATGGAGATGCAGGAAAATGTGATAAGGAATAACCCCGATACAACTTTTGTTGTTGCGCACGTGGGTTCATATGCAGAAAATCTCAAAAAAGTGGGCGAGTGGCTTGATCTATATCCGAATATGTATGTAGATATTGCGGCAAGAGTGGATCAGCTCGGAAGACAGCCGTATACTGCAAAAGCATTTATAGAAAAGTATCAGGACAGGATATTATTCGGAACGGATCTGGAGGCAACCTTCAGCGAAGAGCGTATTGCTGAATTTTATCACACCCATTACCGCTTCCTGCAAACAAAGGACGAATATTTTGATCATCCTTTCCCGGATTTTCTGGGTCAGTGGAAGGTGTTCGGATTGGGTCTGGACGATGATGTACTGGAAAAGCTCTATTTTAAAAATACAGAAGATATTTTAAAGATCGGACTTGATTGATTCTCGAGAAGAAAATATATTTTGTGATTAGTGAGTAAGGAGAAAGAAGAATGCTTGCTACAAAGCAAATAGTTGATATTGCATGGAATAAAAAGTTTGTGATACCTGCTTTTAATATTCCCTATCTACCAATGATGAAACCCGTTATCGAAGCGATCAGGGATGAAAATTCCTTTGCTCTGGTGCAGGTAGCCAGACTGGAATGGGAGAAATTTGAATCAAAAAGCCTCAAAGCCGTACGTGATGAGTACGAATGCTGGAGAGATGAAAAACATGTGCGCCTTCATCTGGATCATGTTCCGGCTCTAGATGAAGATGCGAAGCTTGTTGACTATATGCCAATAATAAATGAGGCGATTGAACTTGGCTATGACTCCTTGATGATTGATGCTTCCAGACTTAGCCTGGAAGAAAACATCGAGGTCACAAAAAGGGTGTGTGATGTGGCCCATCAGGCCGGTTTAGCTTGCGAAGCTGAGCTGGGCGCAGTCCTGGGACACGAATCAGGCCCGCTTCCCCCTTACGATGAAATATTCGCCAGCGGAGAAAGCTTTACAAAAGTGGATGAAGCAGCCAAATTTGTTGCCGAGACCGGCTGTGACTGGTTGTCCGTAGCTATAGGCAATATCCATGGTGCTATATCAGAGGCCACTCGTGGACAAACAAAAATTGCAGCCAGACTGGATATTCAACATTTAAAAGAACTGAAAGATATTACTAATATACCGCTTGTCCTCCATGGGGGTTCCGGTATAAGAAACGAATATATCATTGAGGCAATAAAGAATGGCATAGCCAAGATAAATGTTGGTACAGAAATTAGACAAGCCTATGAAAAAGGAAGGGAAACAGGGGATATAGAGGCAGGAAGAAAAGCTGTATATCTAAAAACTAGAGAGATTATCAAAGAGCACTATATGATCTCGGGCACGGCTGATATTATTTCAACAGCGGGCAAAGAATAAGCATTAGTATCTAACAGAAAAAAGGGGGTGTTTCAAAAAGAGACTCCCCCTTCTTTATTGTAGTTAATTTGCCTGATCCCAGGCTTTGCGAGCCGCAGCGATCATGGCTGTGGCCATTTCACCGGGATTTTCTGCCAGACAAACGCTGCTTGAAGAGCCAGTAGCATCAGCCCCGGCTTCAATTACCTTATATACATCTTCCGGTCCGGAAATACCTGCTCCCTGCAGAACAAGAATATTTGGATTGACACCGTGTATAACTTCCAATGTTGCCTTGACATAAGAGAGGTCACTGGACTGCCCTGTGCCAATTAATTCAGTTGGTTCAGCAACAATAACATCGGGATTAAGCAAGGCAACTGATTTTGCCTCTGCGA
Organism: Clostridiales bacterium DTU032; assembly: GCA_001512745.1. Classification (GTDB taxonomy): domain Bacteria; phylum Bacillota; class Clostridia; order Saccharofermentanales; family DTU023; genus DTU032. Next base: position 36,680 of record LFSM01000050.1, on the reverse strand, counting down.
TAGAATCTGAGCAAACTACGGTCAGCAAGTCCAGTTCTTCCGCGCGTTCTATTGTGGCTTTAATTTGCGAATAGGTGAGTGGCTTCTCAGCATGATTAAGCATAACACCTTGTGCACCAGCAGCTTTAACCGCTTCGGGCAGGATATCAGCAACACCACGACCGGGTCTGATCGCATCCATATGCGGAGCGAGCACAATGAGATTGTCTGTTGCCTGTGAAATTCTGTAAATATCGGCAAATGGTGCAGTGAAGATAACCTGAACGCCATATTTAGCAGCAGCTGCGTCAACGTCCAAAGCCAGCTGCATCAGGTCTTCGCCATAAAGATAGGTTTTAGGGCCTATTTCAAAGAATGGTGCTTTGAGAATTGGGTTTTTTAACATTTTTCCTCCTATGCCTGGATAATTTTTATACCGGAGCTATGCAAGTGTCTCAGTTCTTCTTCATCAGCTCCTTCATTTGTTATAAGCAGATCGATGTCTTCCACCGGACAAATTCGACTAAAAGATACGTGTCCGACTTTTCTCAGGTCACCAATGGCAATGCTCATTCCGGCGCGTTCCATCATTAAGCGGCACAGAGGTGCTTCTTCCCACTCTAACGAAGTTAAGCCACCTTCTGCGCTAATACCGTCAATTGAAATCAATGCTTTATTTACGGAGTATTTGGACATCTCACTGAGTGTAATAGCTCCATGTGTGTACGCATAGCGTGGGTGGATAGAACCACCAAGCAGGATAATTTCTAATCCTGGCATGTCGTTGAGTTCCATGGCTATATGGATTGAATTGGTAACAACTTTTATATTCTGTTTGTTGGCCAGTTCGTTTACCGCATAAAAGCTGGTTGTCCCGGAATTGACAGCAATAATATCACCGTCCTGAACAATGTCAGCTACAGATCTTCCAATATTGATTTTTTCTTGGGCATAATTCTGCATGCGTTCAGAATTAGTCATATAGTCATATTGACGCTGCGACTGAATAGCCCCGCCATGTACTCGTTCGAGAAAGCCATGATGTTCAAGTTGTGTCAAATCGCTGCGGATGGTTACTTCTGACTTGCCAAGATCATGGCTAAGTTCAGCCACCCGGACCTTACCCTTGATCTTAAGCTGATCAAGAATATATGTCTTGCGTTTTTCTGCAGAGGCAGGAGTATTATCCTTCCTACTCATCCGTCAACACTTCCTTTTCCTGCTCTTTCTCCCGCTTAGTACTGGAACAGCCAATCCGGCTCAATAGGCTTGGCCAGCTCTTCTGTTACATAAACGTCTGCCCCGAAAATCTGGAGGATTGAAGAAGGAACCTGAGGTGTTACCGGTCCATGCAGAACCAGACGTGAAATCTGCCGTTGCCAGGTTACATGTGTCCCCGCTGTTGTCAGTCCATGAATTTCAATACGTCTTCTGGCTTTACTTACCTCATAAGGTCCGATAGTGGCGGCCATGGGAGGTACTTCTGTCAAACTTCCACTGCAGCCAAAGCAACCATGCAAGGAGTTCTGGGCAACAGTAAGAGGATGCAGGGTAGTGACGCGGGCCCGCTGAGACATGAATGTATCCAGATCTGAAGAAAATTCCGGCACATCCGGCTCGATGAAGGCCAAGTGTCCTGTCCAGCCAGGTCCGCTGTAGCAAACATCTGCGCCACCCAAATCTTCCATAAGTTCATAATAATGGTCAATATTCTCATTCGTAGGATAAATCAGATTCTCTTCCGGCATACGCAATTCCGGATCTATTTCATTTAAAAGGAATTTCTTGGTGCTGCGGATGAAGCTTTGCGGATAGCTCTCATCGCAGATAATGCCATCTTCATTAGCCCACTCATCCATGTTGAATGTATATACGTGGCTGCAGTCTACTCTAAACCTATTGATTAGCCAGGCAAGATGACGGTAGATCGGGGAAGGATTGGGGATAATCATGACTGCATTGCGTCCTTCTTCTCTGGCCTGAACGATAGTCTTGAACATGTCCGCAGCCATGATAGTACCGGTCATGTCATTGTCGACAATGTTGATTTTGAAATCAGGATTCTTGTGCTGTGTATATTCCTCACGTGTCATTTTGTTTACACGCTGTACCTCTTCACGATCCTTGAAGGGTATAAAGTCTGCTGCTTTGAATTCAAATTTTGTCATTTTGCCTCTCCTTTGTTGATTACTTTTTATATGCATCATTTAATAGCGACTTTACAGTCGATATAACAATCTCTCCCGATTTGGGATCCAGCAGCGAATTGCCGGGTTCATAACCGCCAATTTCTAATGCTTCCCCGGTAACCAGATAACCTGGTAATTCACCGTTAGCCAGTGTAATTACTACTGTTTCTTCGAAGGGTGAAAGATCCTCGATCTGTTTGGCAAAATCCATAAAAATCTCACCCTGCAAAAACACATATGCTCGCTTATTCAATTTCAAGACTGTTGCTTCCACCGGCGAACTTTCCTCAAATTTGGGAATAAGTTCACCCTGGGCATGCAGCTTAGCATTTTTTAATTCGCATTCAGCTCCCAAAACCCATAAATTTGCTGTCTGTTGTTCAGTATATGATGCGCCAGCTTCGATTAAGCTTTGCTCCTTGCTGCGCAAATTATCCAGCTTCTGCTGTATGGCATCCGGTTCTGAATAATCCTTCATGATCAGTTCCATCTCTTTTGAGGCCAGATCTAAGGAGACATCACGAGAATACTTGATCTTATCCATAGCATTGAGTATTGCCTTCCCGATACTTCTGCCAAAACGATCAACCTCTTCGAAGGTCTGAGAGGAGCGGAAATAACGCGGACTCTGGTCACCGGCAGCTCCCAGAGAGAACATAAATGTTGCTTCAGGATAGCTTTCATTGAAGATCCGGCGGATAGCACCCGGATAATCTGCGCTGACCAGGGTGTTTTCCCCGTGCAATATAGTTGGATGAACTGCGTATTTAGTATGTAAAGCCAGCAATTCTCCCTCAAGATTTCGGACGGCCAGCAAAGGCAGGCTGGGATCACAAATACCCTCCTGCGGATCGCGGCGGTTACCTCCAACGCCCTCCTCCTTGCCACAAAAGGCCATGCCAAAACCAAGCTCAGCCTCAAAAGGCTCTGCCAGGGTATTTTTTGCCAGCTTAATCAGTTGTTCCTTGACGAATTCAACATAAGTCTCATCAACATCCGGTTCGTATGAGCCATCCTCGGTCATGCTGACAAACATAGGATTAACCCAGGGTGCGCTATGTGTATGCGAACAGCTGATCAGGATTTCCTGAGGATGCAAATCAACTTCATTGGCAATTGCCTGTCGAAATTCAGTAGCCTGACGCTTGGTCAGGTAAAAAAGGTCAGTTGCCAGAAATAATACTCGTTTACTTTCAGTCTCCAGATATAGTCCGGCTGCAATCAGGGGATCATGGATACCCGTGTTATGACGGGCGAAATAGGGATAGCCTCCCAGTTCTGTTCCTTTCCGGGGTGAAATATCAATTTGACTAATACCTGCTTTGACACTCATTCTGACGTTACTTCCTTAATTTTCTACAGCAAGCAGACGCTCGCGGGCTTGTATGAATTTTTTCATTTTCTCATCGTAGAAAACTCTGCGCTGAGGATTAGGTTGATATTGTTGCTTGATTGGCAGGAAACTTTGTCCTTCTTTATCCTGAAAGTACCCCATGGCCTGGCCGGCGAGGATAGCAGCTCCGGCTGCAGCGGCCTCATGAATAACCGGTACTTCGATCGGCAAACCGGTCACATCGGCCATGATCTGGCTCCAGACAGGACTGGTCGCTCCTCCGCCAAAGAATTGCATAGACTGGGCCTCAGCAGTGGATGTAAGCTCACGCATACGTATAAGGTAATAATTTACTTCCAGTGCTACCCCTTCCATTACAGCATAGGCAAGAGCACCGGCTCCGGAATCAAGTGATAAGCCGGTGAGTGAACCCATTCCATTCATGCGAGATAAATAAGGCATGAACATCAGTCCGGGTTCTTCCTCCAGCAATGGAGCTGCCAAATCATTCAGTTCATCATAAGAAAATTTCTTAGCCAGTAAATCACGCAGCCATTTGAGTGAAGCTCCCCCTGTCGAAATGGCTGCTTCCAGAATCCATTGACCTGACCGGATACCTGCAAAAGTACCTATTTCGGAATCCAAATCAACAGCCGGCTCTGTAATCACCGCATGCAAAGCGGCAGCGGTACCAAGTGAAAGGGTCAGACGGCCCTTGTTCAAACCAGCGGCAAAGGACGCACATTTTTGATCCTGTCCGCCCAGGGCAATGAGCACCTCCTCATTGAGATCCCATTTGCTTTTAAGTTCAGGATTCAATTTACCGGCAATTGTGCCTGAGTCCTGAATTGGCGCCAATTTATCTAAGGGAATACCGAATGTATCTGCAATCTCCTCATCCCAGCTACGCGAGGACAGATTGTAAAGCATGGTACCGCCTGCCATGGTATGATCAGTAACAAAATTGCCACAAAGATGGCCGGCCACATACTCGTGAGGCATATAAAATGCTTTTGCAGACTCATAACGCTCTGTTTCCCGGTCACGCATCATCAGCAACTTCGGTAAGACATATTTACCCAGCCAGGGTTTCCCTGTCCGCTTTTTGAATTCATCCGCTGAGATTGCCGCCCCCATCTGTGGCAGACTGACATTTCCACGCGCATCAAACCAGGTGTTGGCCAAACCCATAGGCTCATTATTTTCGTTTACCGGCACGAAGGATATGCCTTGAGAACTGATACCAATAGCTCTTGTCTCGCCCAGATCGCGGGTTTCATTGATTACTTCATTAATAACATCAAGACTAAGTGCCAGCCACTCATTGGCATCCTGCTCAATTGCATTTTCGGGTCCGAAATGAAGATCATACTCGCGATAAGCAACAGCCAGCTCGCTTAGATTTTCATCAAATGCCACGCATTTAATCCCGGTTGTGCCAATATCAAGGCCTAGAAACAGTGGATTCATTTACTTTTCCTCCTTAAGTTCAAGATAAGCAATATTAAGCCAGAAAGAGACATGCTTGAAAATTTTAACTTGAATTACATTTATAATCCTTGTTCATGATCATTGTGCTAAAAAACCATTGCCGCAAAGAGCGGGGCTGTCTACTTTTAATTAATTTTCTATATTTAGTATATTCGAATTAAGTTCGAAAGCAAACACAGTGATAGCTGATTTTGCTTTCATTGCGGTAAATTGCCATAGAAAAGCAGCCTTAAGCCGGTTAAGTGCAATGTTTATGGTTGCGAACCCAGCTGTTTCAGATCCATGAGATCATTTTGTGGCCTGGTCAGTTTTGTCCTTATTCAAGCGCTCACCGACAGCTCCACCAGGGTGAATTTGAGCGAACTGATCATTCACGAAGCCGGTTTCTTCAATCAAGGCAGTCTGCAAGGCATGAAAAATAACACTCAGGGCTGTAAAGCTTGTAGTCCCCTGACTGTTATAGCGGTCAGTTTCCCGGTTAACATGCATCTTTAAGACGATATCGGCTTTAGTTGCCAGTGGTGATTCCAGATTCTCAGTAACAGCTATAACTGTTGCCTTGCGCGTCTTGCTTATATCCAGAATCGGCAGAAGTTCCTGTGTTTTCCCGCCACGGGAAGCCAGCAGTATAACATCACCTTCCTGTACGAAACCCATTGCGCCATGAACCGCCTCAGCCGGAGAAATGAACCGCGCCGGCCGCTCAATGCAACACATCAGATGTGCGAAATGCTGGCAGGCTATTCCGGAATGTCCGCAGCCGCTTGAGGCGATGCGTTCTGCCCTGGCCAGCACATCAACGGCCCTGGCGAATTCATTCAAATCAATATGAGAGAAGGCTTCTTGCAAACATTCTGTCTCAATCTGAAAGGCTTTCTCAGCAAACTCTAATCCTATTTCTTTCACATCTCTTCTTCTTTCTAATATAGATTTTATCTTATAATACTATACTTCATATTCTCCTGAAGCCGAAAGCTAGCTGTATACTCATGCTCAATCCTGCTAGAGACGAACAGCAGTCTAATATCATGGTTGCATAAATCTTTACACAATAAGTGAAAACTTTTAGTTAATTTGATTTCTTAGGTAGAAACAAATATAATTCATAAGCGACAGACTAAAAAAATGTAACTAGGATGGCGTGTGCAGATGAAATTCACTGCATGAAGAAAGAGAATAAGATCCTAGCCAGTAAGCAAGAAAGTGAGAGTAAAATATGAGCAAAGAATTCACCTTTGAACCATCTGACTGGATACCCTTTAAGGATAAAGAGGTATTAGAGCGTTGCAGGAACATAAAACGGGAGGATATGGAAAAGCACGACAATCCCGATTTTAAAATAAAAATTGTACCTGATTACTCAGGTATCGTTATTGCTGATATGGTTCTCCGTATGAAAGAATCGGATGATGAGGATAAGTCCTTAGTAATGGTACTTCCAAATCCTGATCCAAGTGGCTACTCTCAGGTTGCGGAAACAGTTAACCATCTTAGGATAAACTGCCGCAATGTAAATCTTGTAATCATGGATGAATGGGCAGATGAGGAAGGCAATATCGCACCTATTACCTATAAGGCCGGCTTTAGCTATTCTTGCTTAAAGTATTTTGTAAATCAAATCGACGAAGATTTACGTATGCCTTTGGAGAACGTAATTTATCCTACTAATGAAAACAAAAATGATTATTCGAAGATTATTGAAGACAGAGGTAACGGTGGAGCAGATGTCTTCTATGGCGGACCGGGCTGGGCAGGCCATGTCGCTTTTGTTGACCCTCTAACACCGGAATTTGAAACTGACAGCTTAGAGGAATTCCTTGAGATGGGTTCCAGAATAGTAACGCTGCATCCTTTGACTATTATCCAAAATTCATTACACGGTACCTTTGGACAAGCCGGCGATATTGCAAATGTACCGCCAAGAGCATTTTCCCTGGGGCCAAAAGATATTATGAATTGCAGAGAGCGTATACAAAGACATGGAATCATGACCAGTGGCACTGCCTCTTCATGGCAAAAAATGATTTCCAGACTGACCCTTTATGGACCGGTGACGCCTTTAATACCGTATTCAATTATGCAGTTGTGCCCAACAAGAGCATATGTATCAGAGGCTATGGCGGCACCTATTGAGCCAAATGAATTAAAAGGCTATTAAGATTAAAGTATAATAAGAATAAAGATAAATATGAAGCTAGAGGCGGGNNCCGCCTCATTTTATGTAATCAATTAGACAGCTGTGTCTGCACTAGATGATGTCGCCAGCAAGTAAAGTTTTATTTACCTCAAATATATCACTCACGATTACAATATCTGCCCGGCTTCCTCTTTGGAAACACCCTCTGTCTCTAAGTCCAAGCAGTCTGGACGGGTTATAGGAGGCAAAACGGAAAACATCACATATGCCGGCACCTGTATGTTTCATCATATTTTGACATGCTACATCCAGTGTAAGCTTTGAACCGGCGATTTCACCATTTGAATCAAAATTAATGTCAGTAACTCCAGCATAGCCATCAGGTACAGGTCCGTCAGCGGCAAAGTTGTCTGAAATTAATATGATGCGGTCTTTTCCCTTGATTTTAACTACCAAACGCAACATAAAGGGATCCACATGTATGCCCATTGAATCGCAGATTAATTCGGCATAAATATCGTCGCAAAAGTTTACAGCTTCATCCACACATACGCCACGAACCTCCGGGTATTTATGCAGGTCACCTGTTGCGTTGGTATGATGCGTTGCTAAATTTAAGCCCCGCGGAAGGTATCGGAAAATCTGTTCAGGAGAAGCTTCGCTATGGGCAACACTCAAAATAATATTTGGTATTGCAGCACAGACATCATCGACAAACATGTCCATGTTTTCCAGCTCAGGTGCAATACACCATACTTTTGCAAAGTCGCCAGCTTCTTTGATCAGTGGTGTATACAGTTCTTTATCAATGCCGCTTGCCCATTTATTATTATCAGTTTCACAGCCATATTTAGGGTTTAAGTATGGACCTTCCATATATAGGCCATAGATAATCCGGGCACTGCCGGTTTGTGATTCCTTCTTTATATGTTGAATACCTGCGATATAATCTTCCAGGGTTAAGTTATTGTATAAAGCAGGAAGCAAGGTTGTTGTCCCATGTTTAAGATGGTGATCAGCTGCTTTCTGCGCATCTTCATGAAACCATTTCCCATCACCGGCATGTGAATGAATATCAATCAAACCCGGACCGGAATAAAGACCCATGGCATCAATGATTTCTGCTTGCGGAGGTATTTCAACATCTTTGGCTTCTCCAAAATCAACGATTTTTCCCTGATCAATTAATATAGTTCCATTGAAAATGATACTATCCAACAATACAATTTTTGTGTTAGTAATTGCCTTCATAATTAAGCCTCTTTCAAATTAATAATGCTTATATTGCCACCCAATTATATCTTTAATTGGGCTTTAACGCCAACAAAGTGAAATAAGCGGCAGTTGATACAGGTGTAAAAATGACTCGCTTTTGTCTGATCAGCTTTTTTTCTGTCCAGGCTCAAAAAGCTTGCGATTTCTCAGTTTGTTTTGCTTATGTTATAAGAGTTTGTTATCATTATTAATGAAGTATTAATAATAGAAATTCAGGTATATAGTAGTAATTGCACCGTCATTATTTTCAGCAAATGCCGGTCCAGTATAAAAAAAATTATATGTAGATTAAGGGGACCACAATTGAACAGATTATTTGAAATAAAAGAGCTGGACAAAAAAGTCTATGAAGAAGAGTTGCGCGACTTTCTGCCTGAAAAAATTATAGATATACATACCCACAGCTGGCTGGATGAGTTCATGGGAGTGGATGAAGAGGAAGAAAAACGAGCAGTAACATGGACATCCTTAGTTGCCAAGGATAACTCAATCGAAGATTTGTTTGAAACTTATCGCCTGATGTTTCCTGACAAGGAAGTGACTCCTCTTATTTTTAGCTTTCCCAATTTACAACTCGATTTAGCCTCAGGGAATCAGTATTGCTCGCATGCAACACAAAGTCATCATTGCCATGCACTCCTTGTTTCTGTACCGGAGTGGTCTGCTGCAGAATATCGATCAAAATTATTGGCCGGCAACTTTGTCGGCGGCAAAGTGTATCTCAATTATGCTCCCAGAAGCATAGCCCAAAACGACATAGGAATTTTTGACTTTATTCCCCATCATCAGTTGTCTGTTCTTGATGAACTGGGCGCTATTCTTATGCTGCACATCCCCCGGGCAGCACGTTTAAAGGATTCCGACAATATAAGAGAAATGCTGGAAATCGCTGATAAATATCCCCACATAAGAGTTATTATCGCTCACATAGGCAGAGCATATTGCAATGAAGACCTCGGTAATGCCCTGGAGCTTCTGCAGGCAGCCAAAAGCTTCTACTATGATTTTTCCGCCAACACTAATGCCTACGTGATGTCAGAGCTGTTAAAAGCAGTAGGTGCCAAACGTGTTTTGTTCGGAAGTGATCTCCCCATTCTGAGAATGAGGATGAGGCGAATCTGTGAAAATGGGCACTATGTAAATCTTGTACCGCCCGGACTCTATGGTGATGTCAGCGGTGACAAGAATATGCGCGAAGTTTCACCGGAGGAAGGAGAAGGCATGACTTTCTTCATGTATGAGGAGTTGTTGGCCTTTAAGCAAGCAGCCTCTCAGCTAGCCTTGACCAAGGACGATATAAATGATGTTTTTTACGGAAATGCTGACCGCTTGCTGCAAGAAGTCGATACAGGATTAAGAGGATTACGGTCGTGAGCGAATATGTTCTGGGGCTTGATATTGGTACAAGCGCCGTCAAGGCTGTTCTTGTCGATGCCAGTGGAGAGTTGGCCGGTATCTCCAGCAAAAAATATGGGGCTGACCACCGGGGTTCCAGATTTGCAGAACAAGATGCTAATGACTGGTGGACCGCAGTAAAAGAAGCAATACGAGAGCTAACTGCAAGATTACCCAAGTCTGCGCATGTATCAGCCATGTCACTATCGACACAGGGAGGTACTTTAGTACCGGTGAAGCAGGATGGCTCTCCTTTGTCAGCATCCCGACTGTGGTACGACAAACGTTGCCATCACGAGGCAGACTATATTCGCGAAAACCGGCTTGCTGACTATCTTTATGAACAGACGGGATGGTCTTTGCTGGAAGGGCTGAACCTCCTGCAGATTATGTGGATGCGAGAGAATGAGCCGGAGCTGTTTGCTGCAACAGAGATGTTTTTGTCTGTTCCTGACTTTATCTCACTCAAGTTGACCGGCGTGGCGGCAGTAGACGCTTCAAATGCCGGTATCAATCAATTAAGTGATATTCGTCAGCTGAAATGGGACGATAAGTTATTGTCTTTAGCCGGAATCGAAGAGAAAAATCTTGCAGCTCTGCTAGAGTCGGGCAGTGTAATTGGGCCGTTGAAAAAGGATCTTGCGGATACACTGGGCCTTTCTGAAGATACCTTGCTCATCGCCGGCGGCCACGATCAGTATTGCTCAGCACTGGGTCTGGGTGCGGTGGCACCTGGTGATGCCATTTTAGGTACAGGCACAGCCTGGGTAGTTGTGGCGATTACTGAAGAGCCTCACTATGATAGCAAGCATGGCGTTTCAGTCAGCCGGCATGTCTTGCCGGATTTGTGGGGGGCAATGTTTACTCTGGAAACAGGCGGTAGCAGTCTTGCCTGGTGGCGCGATCTCGCTTTTAAGGGACAGGCGGACACAAGCTTCGCTGTGATCGACAATGAATTAGAAAAACGCCCCTTGAATGAGAAACTATTTTATTACCCATATTTAAGTGGTATGAAATACCCAATGTGGAAGAGTGATTTTCATGGAGCCTTTTTGGGTATGACCCCTGAAATAGACCAATATGATATGAGTGGAGCAGTCATGGAAGGAGTGGCTTTCCAAAGCACATGGCAGCTGGACACGCTGAAACTGAAAGACAGTGGTGTTGTTTATATGTCAGGTGGTGGCGCCAAGAGCGGCTATTGGTCTCAGATAGTTGCCGATATTTTGGACCGTCCTCTTTATATACCGGAGCTTACAGATACCGGAGCTTATGGAGCTGCTTTAATAGCCGGATTGGCCGTCGGTCTGTATGATAATACTGAACAAATAAGTGCGCGCATAAAAGCTGGTGCCCGATTGGTTGAACCGTCAAAATTGTCGGCCATGCGCAAAGAAAAATTTGAATTGTACAAGGAGAACGCAAATCATTTGACAGCACTTAAGCATGTGTAGGAGAGAACCTTTTCGGGTGAATACCTGAAGCTTTCTCATCCTGAACCGAGATAGAAGCATTTGATAATAAAAAATTACAGCGCAGCAGGCGCTGAATAAATGGAGGCTAACATGGAATTTAAAGTAGTACAAAAAGAAGTTGAATTGCAGTCACGCGGATGGATACCGACTTTTCATGACATTTCAGACGAAGTTATGGCTATCGTTAAAGAATCCGGCATCACGAATGGTATTTGCACGGTGGTGTCACATCATACGACATGTTCTGTAATGGTTCAGGAGTCAAGTCATGATCTGGATTCATTTGATCTGGAATACTTACAGCATGACTTGCTGGATATTATGCGCAAAATGATTCCCGATTACTCTGAAGAGGGACAGTATCGTCATCCGGGACCGATCCACGCAAGCTTTGGACTTCATGTCGGCGAACCCGGTTCTTATACCAGCATGAACACAGATGGTCACCTGAGATCTTCCTTCTTTGGTCGCAGCGAAACACTCACAGTGAAAGACGGTGTGCTTGATGGTGGAGAATTCGCCCATATATATTTCATTGACTGGGACCATGTCAGAGCCAGACGCCGCCAGGCTAATATTACGGTCATGGGAACAACTGAGAGTGTTGGAGACAGAAAGTTTAATAATGGTGAGGTCGTCAATACTCTGCGTAAGTTTACGGATGAAGAAAAGAAGTACATGCCGGAATTCGACTTCCAAAAGCGCAAGTACGAGCAGGAGTAATTAAATGTCAAAAGTTAAAATAAGGACACCGTTTTTCGAAACGAGTACAAAAAACTATATTTTTGGGGATGACGTTTTGGATTTTGCCAAAGCTTGCGATGCTGCGTCACAAAAATACGATGTTGATGTTCTCTTCATCGCTCCGTATATGGAAATTCGCCGCATTCGCGAACATTGTCCAAACCTTATAATTCTCGCACCGTACATGGATACACTGCGTCCGGGAAGAGGTATGGCTGACGTATTGCCGGAGGCAATCAAGGCTGCAGGTGCTGACGGTGTTGTCATTAATCATGTCGAGCGCCCGATGACGCTTTCCGCCATTCGCAAGACCATTGAACGGGCGGATGAACTGGATTTACTGACATTTGTTTGTGCTGATACAGTTGAAGAGGCAATGGCCGTCGCGCATTTCAAACCGGACATTATCAACCCTGAACCTTCAGAGCTGATTGGATCCGGCCAAGCCAGTGACATGTCCTATGTGGCTGAAGCAATTAAAGCTGTAAAATCTGTGAACTCCGATATCATGGTGGAACAGGCGGCGGGTATAACAACTGCTCAGCAGATCTATGATTTTATTATGGCCGGTTCAGAGGCTGCCGGTTCAGCCAGCGGCATTCTGAACTCAGACGATCCGGAGTCACTGCTTGACGATATGGTTGCAGCGGTTAAGAGAGCAAGGGAAGATTTACAAAGGAGATAAAATGATGGTTTACAGGGAGAGCATTGAATTACACAGCAATCATAAAATGACAACTTTCCATGATCTTACAGACCAGGTGCAGGATATCGTAGCCAGGTCCGGTATTCGTGATGGTATTGTGGTGGTCTACTCCCGTCATACAACGTGTTCTGTCATTACGCAAGAGTCTGCCTTTGATATGTCAATGACAGGTCTGGAAACATTACAACAAGATTTTATTGAAAGCTTCGAAAGCTTTATGCCTCAGCAGCGTCAAGAAGGAATGTATCTGCATCCGGGACCGAAAGCACTTGAGTTCGCTGAAAAACATGACGAAGATGCACGCGGCTGTCACAATACGGACGCACATCTTCGCTCAGCCTTAGTCGGCAGGAGTGAAACAATTGTTGTGATCGACGGTAAGGCAGATTTAGGCTCCTTTGGCCACATTTATTTTATTGATTTTGATCAGACCAGAGCCAGAGACAGAGTCGCACAGGTGCAGGTACTGGGCGAGTAAACAGGTCACTCGTTTTTCAGATCCTGATACAGACTGAAAAACGAGTGACTTTTTATTGAGGGTTAAAATTCAGCATCCTCATTTATACACCTGAGAGCTACCGCTGTAGCTCCAAGTACACTTTCCATACTTTTCAGTTCGGAAACGACAATCTGAGGCGGGAAGGGGACATGGTTCTTCAGCATAAGTCTCCAGTGGTCAGAGAAATGTTTGCCTAGCTCACTTCCAAGACGACCCGACAAGACAATAAGCTCCGGATCCAGAATTGACGAAATATTAACCATCAGCATGCCGACGTAATCTCGGATCTCCTCGATCATGCGTTTTAAAACACCATCCGGTGCCTGGAGTGCATCTAATAGTGAGTCAACACCATTCCAGCCTTTTGACCTATCTTCCAGAGCACGCAGGTTGCCTTCTGATATTAAGCTTTCCAGTGGTCCTATTTCCTCGTATGAACCCCGTAACTGTGCACGATCCAGAAGCATGAAGCCGATTTCACCTGCTGCTCCTTTTGAACCTCGATACAGTTGGCCATTGATCACTGATGCAATGCCGATACCGTAGCTATAGCTCAGGTAGACAATATTCTGGAAGCCCTGTGCGCTTCCCTTCCACTTTTCTCCAATGACACCATAGTTTGATCCGTTGTCCAGCAGTATTGGGGCATCGTAATCCTTTTGTAGTGCTTTAATGATATCTGAGGCATGTAATGATTCTACAAATGGAGCCAGAATGACCTCATCAGATCCGGGCGTGATTATACCGGGAACGCCTACACTAATACATTTTACCTTGGAGCGATCAATGCCGGCTTTGTTGACAGCTTGCCGAACCAGTGATTGCAGCTGACGAATAATTACCTCACCTGTTCTTGGCTCTTCAGCGGCTTCATTTACATAAGCAACCTGATCACCTTTCAAGTCAGCAAGCAGAACGCGCATCTCAGATCTTCCCAGGTCTGCACCGACAATGTAGCCTCGTCGGGCATTAAAAGCTAACATTTCCGGCTTTCGGCCAACATCACTATCTCCGGTTCCAATTATTTCAACATAACCTTCATCCAGCAATGTTTTTACATTCGCCGAAACGCTCGGGAAACTCATACCCAATTCACGTTTCAAGTCTGCTCGTGAAAGCGGCCCGTATTTCCTGATGACATCTAAGATTAAACGTTTATTGTGCTGGCCGATTCGTTCTGGTGTAGCGACTTCCGTTACATCCTTTATAAGCATTTAAACTTCCTATCTTTGCATTAAAATACTTAGCTTATCAAAGCTTGACAATTAATTAGTAACATTTAATAATATGTTAAAACTTACAAATAAAAATGTCAATTTCTTGATAGCTTTGGATGAGTTATTCACAAATGTTTTCGAATAAGGAGAAAAAAATGGCAGATATTGGTTTTATCGGACTAGGAAATATGGGACGTGGAATGTGTGCCAATCTAATTAAAGCAGGCCACAAATTGTATGTATACTCTAAGTCAGAAGCCAGCAGACAGTATTTCGCAGAGACTGCTGAAATTTGCAAAAATGCAGCAGAAGTCTGTTTGCACAGTGATGTCATCTTCCTTTCTTTGCCTGACTCTCCGGATGTTGAGGAAGTTGTTCAGGAGTTTCTGGATGCCGGCATAAGAGATAAAATTGTAATCGATACATCGACCAGCAATCCCATTTCCACCAGAAAATTAAACGACAAAATAGTTGCTGCAGGCGGATTTATGCTTGACTCACCCCTGCTTGCGGGTCCTTCAGAGGCAGAGAAAGGTACATTAACTGCTTTTGCTGCAGGTGATGAAGAAATTTTTGAGAAGGTAAAACCCTTACTAATGTCCTATTGCAGCGAATGTACCTACGTTGGATCTATAGGAAATGCCCATCTGATTAAGCTGGCACAGAATTTTGTTGGTCTGGGACAGGCTTTGTTATATGCACAGATATATCCGGTGATGGAAGCTTACGGAATTAAAGCAAGTGAGATGATGCAGTATTTTGATAACGAGGTGTTGTCCAATTGGGTTTTCCGTTTTTACAGCGATAAGTATGTTAATAAGGACTATCGAAAAGATTTTGCGATGGAACTTGGGCTTAAAGACCTTATGTATATGAAAGATCTCCACGATAATCTCAAAATTCCTGCCTTCATGTTAGACGGGGCAGTCGACCTGCTCAGGCTTTCTCTCAAAATAGAAGATGAGGAGTCTCCTGACTTTAGTTATGTCGCTGAAACAATGTATAAATTGTGTGCTGAACTTGAGGATTCTCAATAGTTGCTTTTAAATTCTTTTTTATTGATCTATTAGCTAAATTTCAATGAAAAACACTTTGACACTTGTTTAAATCGATAAAATTTAGTATAATGAATTAGTGAAGAGTCCTAATTAAGTATTTATTATTAATTATTCAAAGTATGAATTAATGATCTGCTGAAATAATGAGGAGGAATATGACAATAGTAAATGAAGAGCAAATAAGATTTAGTCTGCAGTTACTTGGTATCGGTCCGGCTGATACCATCATTGCTCATGGTGCTTTATCATCGATCGGCTATGTAGAAGGTGGCGCCGAGACAGTTATCCGCTTGATTCTTGAACTGATCGGCCCGGAGGGGACTTTGGTCATGCCGACACTTACCGGGTGGGCTAAGCCCTTTGATGTGGATCAATCGCCCTCGCAAGTTGGTATTCTTTCAGAAACATTGCGTACCTGGCCCGGTGCATACCGCAGCAAGCATCCGGTTCACTCGGTTGCCGCTGTAGGTGCGCAGGCGGAATACATAACAGCCGGTCATGAGGATTGTAAGTCCGGTTGTGGCCGGGCTACTCCTTATGAAAAAGTAATCAGCCTAAAGGGCAAGATTTTGCTGATCGGTGTAGATATGGCACGTAATACCATGATGCATACCATTGAAGCATTCGCGGAGTTGAAGCATTTGCTGAGAGTGGAAGCCCCTGCACCCACCTATATCGATGACTATGAGAACAAGAAGGTGATAATGGAGCAATTTCCGCCAGGGCACCGTAATTTCATGAGAATTACACCGGAGTTAAAAGCACGTGGTGCACTGCAGGAAGGCAAAATAGGTGCTGCAGTTACTAAAGTTATTGATGCTGCAGCACTGATAGATATCGGTTTGGAGAAACTGGAAGAGAATCCTCTCTATTTTACCTGTGATAGTGATAGCTGCATCACCTGCGAGTATGCCAGACAATTGCAAAAGGATGCGGTTGACTTGTCGCTATTCTCAGATCGAGGCTGTGATGATCCGCATTGTGAAATATGTGTACCAATGCTGTCAGTTAAGTGAGGATTTTATATGTATAAATACAGTTTGCTTGCAGGACAGGCTACAGGAAATAATTTATCTGGAAAAATTGAATTTGCGATGAAGTGCGGTATTAATGATATTGAACTTCAGGATAATTTTTTGAACTTAGAGATAGCTGCACCGGCTTTAGTAAATCAGTATCGCAATCTGCTTATTACAACAGGTGCCAGACTGCTTGTTTACGAAGCCGGTTCGGAATTAAATCAGAAAAAGGCAATAGAGGTTTTCTTCGCTCAGGCGATGCAGTTGTCGATCAAAATGGTAAAAATACACCCGGAACAGCTGACGGAAGATGCTCTGGCCTATATTGCAAAGACAGCTGCTGTCTACGGTGTAGATATTGTAATTGAAAACAAAGCTGATGAACTGGCGCGATCATCAGATTTGGAAGCTGTCTTAAATAAATACGATAGCTTTGGACTGATCGTCAATCCTCAGGAATATGCGGTACTTCGCCGCCATCCCTTCTTCAATGAATTTTACAAGAGCAAGCTTAAATCAAAAGTAAGAATTATCCGAGTGGCGGATGCATATTTTGCTGACGGATCACCGGCTATGCCCGGCAAGGGAGATGCTGAGATTAAAGAACTCACCTCTATGATGCTTTCCCGATCTTACGACGGTTACTTTTCAATTATTGTTAAAGCTACGGACGACCTTGACTCGGTTACAAAATCAATCGAAATGTTTAGAAATTTACTAATAGAAATGTGATGGTTGTTGAATGAGCACTCCTTTGTTGGAATTGAAAAATATTAGCAAATCATATTCATCAGTGAGAGTACTGAATAACATCAATTTTTCAGTTGTTCCCGGTGAAGTCCGCGCATTGGTTGGGGAAAATGGTGCCGGGAAAAGTACGACTGTAAAGATTATTGCCGGTGTGGAGCAACCAGATAGTGGCGGCGAAATTTATTATAATGGTGAGCTGATCCATAAAATGACTGTGAAACATTCACTTGAACTTGGTGTTTCAGTTATTTATCAAGATCTCAGCCTGTTTCCAAATCTGTCTGTAGCAGAAAATATTGTTAAGGGATCCGAAAAGAAGTTTTTCGTCGGTCTAAATACCTACAAAAAACAAGCATCGGCAGTACTTGAGTCATTGGGAGTTGATATAGATACATCATTACTCCTATCGGAGCTAAGCATAGGAAAGCAGCAATTGGTTGCGATTGCCCGTGCCATGTATTCTGAGGCCAAGCTGATTATTATGGATGAACCGACATCAACTCTTTCTTCAACTGAAGTGGAGCTATTATTTGATGTTATCGCCCGGCTCAAAGAATCAGGTGTATGCATAATTTATATTTCGCACAAATTAGATGAAATATTTACCGTAGCTGACAGTATTACTGTATTGCGTGACGGCGAGCATATTGAAACCGGTGCGATTGATACGTTTGACCAGGAAAAACTCATCAAACTGATGGTTGGACGTGAACTGCGTTTTGTCCCTTTTCACGGTACAGATATTGGTGGTTCCGGTACAACTTTTTCCGTTAACAACTTTACTTTAGAGCCATATTTCCGCAATATATCCTTTGATGTGAGAGAACGTGAAGTATTTGGCATCACGGGTCTTGTCGGTGCTGGGCGCAGTGAGCTGGCACAGTCAATTTTTGGCATTCGCAAAGCTAGCTCCGGTGAAATATTCCTTGGCGGAGAAAAAATTTCTATATCGCACACCAATGATGCGATACAAGCAGGCGTGTGTTATCTGCCTGAAGATCGAAGAACACAAGGATTATTAATGGGGCAAACAGTAACCCGCAATACTACTTCAGCAAATCTGAGGGGCGTTTCCAACAAGGCATCACTCATCTCCGGACAGAAAGAAAAAAAAGTTGTTGAAGAATATATCGAGCGATTGGCTATCAAGCTACCCTCTATTGAGAGTCATATTGAGCGATTGTCAGGCGGAAACCAGCAAAAGGTGCTGATAAGCCGGTGGCTTAATGCTGGACCAAGGGTATTGATAGTCGATGAGCCCACTACCGGTGTAGATGTCGGTACAAAGCAAGAAATTCATAGACTATTGAGAGAACTGGCAAATAATGGGGTCTTTATTGTGTTGATTTCATCGGACCTTCTTGAAGTACTTGCAGTATCTGACCGCGTTTTGGTTATGAGAAACGGAAACGCCGCTGATCTGGTGGAAACAAAATCAGCCAGCCAGGAAAGCATTATGGAAAAAAGCCTTTTGGGATAAGGAGAGATTGAGTGACGAAACTAATAAAGTATAAAAAACGTGAAATGATTTTGGTGCTTGTTCTTCTTTTGGCGAGTTTCATTATTTATTCAATATCACCTCAATTTGTATCATCCGTCAACATCATAAATGTTTTTAATAACAACGCATTGCTCGGCATTATGTCGCTAGGCATGATGATGGTGATTGTTACAGGGAATATTGATGTATCTGTCGGCGCAAGTTTTGCTGTCTGTAACATGGTTGTCGCAGCGTATGCTAATAATACAGGAGGCAAGAATCCTTTTGTTGCAGTATTGATAGGAATGCTGGTAGGAGCTGCTTTAGGGGCAGTAAACGGTATATTTGTCACTTTGCTGCGTATACCCGCTATTGTGGTGACATTAGGGACCATGAATATTTTCCGGGGGATACTGTATTTCATTACCGAAGGTCGGTGGATAGAAGGTCTGACCGGTCCATTCCTGGGATTTGCAAATAGACGCGTGCTGAATATACCGTTTGCCGTTTATATGTGGATCGCTGTGATAGTCATCACCTATATTCTTCTGTACCGAACCCGACTGGGAAGAAATGTTCTGGCTTCAGGCGGCAACAAGGAGGCAGCACGTCGTGCCGGCATAGAGCCAAATGCCTCCACCTTGACAGCCTTTATTTATCTTGGAATTCTTACTGGCCTGGCTGCCTCTCTGTCAGCTTCCAAGTTGGGGATCGCACAACCTTCGAATGGTCTGGGATACGAAATGACTCTAATTGCAGCGGCCGTCATCGGCGGAACCCTATTTTCGGGCGGCACTGCGTCAATTTTCGGCACCTTTTTAGGTATGCTTTTACTTGGCATTATTGACAATGGACTTGTGCTGGCACGAGTACCTTTATATTGGCAGGATTTGGTGACAGGTCTGATTATCATTCTTGCGGTTGCATCATCTGCATTCCAAAGTTTTAGCAAAGTCCGCTCCAGAAGGAAAACAATTAAGATAGAGGGAGATCCCGCATGCCAAGATTAAATAAGAAGATAGAAAATTTAGGATTAATTCTCCTATTTGTTGTTTTATTTATATTCTTTGCCTTTTCCAGTAAGCATTTTGCCAGCCTTACGAACATAATGTCGCTGTTTGCTCAAATGGTTGAACTGGGCTTTTTGACTCTGGGCATGGCTGTTTCAATGTTGTCAGGCGGCATGGATTTGTCAATTGGTGCCTTAGGCAGTCTCGGAACTGTATTGTTAGCTGTGTTTATTGGCCAAAAGGGCTGGCCACTGTTACCGGCAATACTGCTTGTGTTTTTGCTCATGCTTCTTGCAGGCCTCTTGAATGGATTTCTGGTGGCGTATCTTAAAATCCAATCGATGCTGGCAACTCTTGGTACACAATCTCTCTTTACAGGCATCGGACTTGTTATTTCGAAGGGAATAACAGTACGTGTTCCGGAAGAATCAATGCGAATTTTTGGACGGCATCTCGTGTTTGGTGTCATTCCCTTCCAGATACTACTATTCATACCGGTGGTTATCGCTGTTGGAATATATATCAGTCGCAGTATTTCAGGGCGTCAGATCTATCTGGTCGGTTGCAATGAGGAAGCAGCCCGTTTTACAGGGATTAATGTAAAGCGCACCTTAATGAAGGTTTATCTGTTATCTGCGGCGATGGCGTTCTTCGCAGCGCTTGTGTTTAGTTCACGCATATCAAGCGGACGAGCAGATGTACTGAATTCGAAAGTGCTTGAAACCGTTACAGCTGCAGTATTTGGTGGTGTCAGTACCTTGGGCGGCGTTGGAACTATCGGTGGTGCTGTGCTCGGTGTCGCTATTATAACAATAGTAAGTAATGGTCTGGACATGATGAATGTCTCACAGTTTTTACAGCAGGTAATTGTGGGAAGTCTGCTGTTGATTACATTGGCTTTACGCAATTTGAAAGGGAAAACTTCACCTTTTGTTGCGCTAAGAAATAAAGTTTGTAGGAGGATACAATGAAAAAGGTAATTAGTGTAATTTTGGCCATGCTGCTTTTGGTGATGAGCTTTGCAGCATGTACAAAACCGGATGACGGAAAAACAACAACGCCTCCAGTAACTGAGGCACCGCAGGTAACTGAACCAGCTGGGGAAAGCAAAGGAACCATTGCTGTTGTATCGTATGTCACAAGTGCACCGTACTTCGCCTTTGGTAAGAGTGTTGCAATCAAGGCCGGTGAAGACAGAGGTTACGATGTAATCTGGACCGGAACGCCTGAAGTTGATACACCAGGTCTGATTGATATCATTGATAACCTGATAGAACAAGGTGTAGATGCTATTTGTCTGGCCTCGGGCGACACATCTTCTGTCGTTCCATCAACAAAGAAAGCTATGGAGCGTGGTATCAAGGTTGTTTCCTTCGATCTTGACATTGAGGCAGAAGGACGGGATGCATATGCTGGCTTGATGGATCTTGCAGAGCTAGGTATTCCTCAGGTGGAAAGCCTTGTTGCCAGTATCGGAGAAGAAGGAGAATATGCTATTCTCACAGGTGTTCTGACCAACGAATTCTTGAATAGTCGTATTGATTATGTAACAGAGTATGCAGAAGAACATTATCCTGGACTAAAACTTGTCACCATAGAAGGCCAGAATGAGGACCCTGACGAAGCTTACGCTGCTGCTCAGAATATATTGACTGCCTATCCTGAGGTTAAAGCAATTATGAGTAACGTCTCAACAGGAGTAGGCCCGATTTCCAGAGCGATTGAGGATGCAGGCAAAATCGGAGAAGTATATGCTTGCGGACAATCATCACCGAACCTGGCTAAACCAGGGATGGCATCGGGAGCATGTGTGAGTGCAATTCTTTGGGATACTGCAAAGTGGCAGGAATGGGCTGTAACGATTGCAGCTAATTTGATCGAAGGAGTAGACATGCCTGTTGGTAAACTGGATATTGCCGGCTTCCCGGATGCAGAGCGTATCGAAGGCAATACTTTCTATTTCTATGAAACATTCTATTTCACTCCAGAGAATATTAACGACTTCGACTTCTAAAAGAGGAGTTGATAGTTTATTAAGGTCTTAGTTTCAAACATAGGGAGGCGGTAACGGTACTGCTTCCCTATGTACTAATGTTAAGAATGTTGAGAGGGAAATTTATGGCAAAAATTATTGATATAACAGGTTATATTGATGAGGGAATGTGGAGCTACCCCGCACCCTATCCGGAGATATCCATTGATCCTATGCCACCGGTACCGTGGGCAGGCGGAAAAGTCTATGTAGAGATATTTAACGGTATGAATTCCCAAACAGGTACATATCTTGAGACGTCTGCACACTATTTTGGAAATGATAATTCTTACTTATTGACCGATATACCGGCAGAAGAGCTTTACCGGATTCCATGTGTGGTATTTGATCTTGGTCAGCTTAAGGCTCCGGATACTGGCGGAAGAGCACCCGTTACGCTTGAAATGATTCAGGCGTGTCCTGCTGCATCACAAATAAAAGCCGGTGATGCTGTTCTATTTAATACTGGTTGGGGACAAAACTGGTTTAATGACAATTTTCTGGACGGTCCCTATCTAACCAAAGAAGCAATGGACTGGTTTATATCTAAAAAGCCATTTCTGCTAGGATCTGATTTGGCACGCTGGGAGAATCTGGAACATCCGGAAGGTATTTTCGACGATTTTTACGCAGCAGATATACTTTTAGCCGGACCATTCATTAACTTGGATTTGATCAAGCAAGCTCGTTGCTTGTTAACAATTCTGCCGATCAACGTGGCAAGAACGAGTTGTGCGCCCTGCCGAGCGCTGGTCGAGCTTATATAAAAGCAAACTAACTATAGAGAAAATAGTCTGTTAGGGACTAGGAAAAACAATACATTACGGAGGAAGACATGAGTACTTTTAAATTCAAACCATCAAAATGGATCCCTTACCACGACTGGGAGACACTTGAGGCAGTTCGGTCAGTTAAACGAGAAGATATGGAATATAAGAATGAGAACGGTTTTGAGGTAAAAATCGTCCATAGTCCTTTGCTTGTTTTTGCTGCGGATGCTTTTCACAGGATTTATATGAGCGATGTTGAGGACAAGCCTCTCACAATGATTTGCCCCAACCAGTGGAAAGAGGCATATCAGGCACTAGCTGAAGCGCTAAACAGATACAATGTCAGCTGCCGTAATGTCCATGCCTTTGCTATGGATGAGTGGGCCGATGAAGAGGGAAATGTTGCCCCCCTTACTTATGGCGGTGGGCTGGGCTATTCCTTCCGCAAGCATTTCTATGGACAGATCCGTGAAGATTTAAGGCCGCCGGTAGAAAACTGGCATGTCTTCACAAATGATAATGTAAAGGACTATAGCAAAATTCTTGAAGAAGTTTCCGGCGGTGGCGCAGATATATGCTATTCGGCAACGGGCTGGCCCGGACATACGGCTTTTATCGATCCTGACACTGAAGAGTTTGCTGCAGATTCTATGGAAGAATTCCTCACACTGGGGTCACGGCTTGTTACTCAGCACCCGCTTACCATTGCTGAAAACTCCCTGTTTGCCCCCATGGGTTCTGCAGGTGATGTATGGTCAGTACCGCCACTTGCTGTAACAATCGGACCAAGAGACATTGCTATGGCCAAAGACCATTTTGAGATTCATAGCTTTACCTTCCTGGGCGGAGATTCCTGGCAGAAAATGATTTCACGCCTGACCCTGTATGGACCGATAACCATGAAATGTCCGGCTACGATTATCCGTCTATTTAAAGGAACATGCTACGTTAGTGAAGATATAGCTGCTCCCTTTGCAGGCTGGGAGTGCGAACGGCCGGTACCGGGAGTCGATGAATAAATGAATCCTTTAGAACAAGAGATACTTGCTGCAATAACAGACCGGCAAGACGAGCTGTATGAAGAACTGGCTGCCTTAATAAAATTCGACAGCCAGAACTTCATCTCTCATGGCCTGGAGCTTGAGTGTCAGAAATATGTGGCCGGCCGATACCGGGATGTTGGCCTGATTACCGAGATGTACGCACCGGATGATGTAACAGGCATTAAGGAACACCCGGCTTACAATCCCGGCCGCAATACAACGTCAGACCGTCCCAATGTCAGTGGTATACTTCCGGGCATTAAAGCGGATTCGGGAAGCATTATGCTAGCCGGACATACCGATACAATGCCGGTCGGAGACCTGTCTAAATGGCATGTTGATCCCTTTGGCGGTGTGATTACCGAAGACAAAATTATTGGTCTGGGTGCCGGCGACAATAAAGCCGGAGTTGCAGTGCCTTTATTTGTGATGGAAATAATGAAGCAATTGAAGGTGCAGTTTGATAAAACGATCAATATTACTGCCTATGTCGATGAAGAATACGGTGGTGGTGGTGGAGCCTTAGCTGCATCACTGAAATACGACAATGATGTGATCATTAATCTGGATGGCGGCAATTTCGAGATCTGGAGAGCAGCTCTCGGAGGAGGCGGTTTTAAAATCATTGTCAGGTATGAAAAGCCTACTGATACAGTGACGCCCCTGCTGCCGGCAGTAATGGCTGTTGCTGCAGCGCTGGAAAATATCGGTGCTGACTTGCGAACTGAACTCCACAATAATCCATACTTTACAGGATCCGACATGGAGCGGTCAGCCATGCGCATCATAGAACTTAAAGCCGGTGAAGGTGGTTCGAAACTGAACGAAGCAGCCTTGACTTTTGTCGCTTATACAAATGCCGGTGAGCAATGGCTTCTTAACCGCCTGCAAAGTGAACTTCAAAATGTCCGGGATGAATATGGAGATCACGGAATCATTATTGACCAGCCGATCAGCACAACACGTTTCTTTGAATCAGCGGAAACAGAAGACCCTGATGGCTACATTGAGATAATGCAGGGAGCTGCTGATGCTGTTACAGGCAGGAGGCTGAAAGAAACGGGTGCTTGCCTGACAGATTTATCTATATTTCTTTCCTATGGCAGTGCCTGTAGTTTCAATTTTGGCATTTTGAGAGATTTTGCTTTGGAAGGGGGCGCACATCAGCCAAACGAATTTGTCAGTAAACAAGAATTGCTGGATTTGGCCCGGACAATAGCATTGTTTTTGTTGCGAGCAGGAGGAGGAAAGAAGGAACAGGCATCCGAATCTATATGATGTTAACAGGCAATTGCCTCTTCTAATTGTTTTGCAGTTCAAGCAAACAGCCATGTCCTATTCATCTAAAATGAACGCATTTAATTTAAGTGATTGAGGTACATTTATGTTTGATATAAGCGGCAAGGTTGCATTTGTAACAGGAGCCAGCAAAGGATTAGGAAAAGTGTTTGCACTGGCCTTGGGAAGGGCCGGTGCAAAACTTTGCATACTTTCACGTACAGAAACTGACCTTAGGCAGACTGAGCGAGAACTAAAGTCAGAAGCTTGTGACTGTATTAGTTATATTGTTGATATTACAGATGAACAAGAAGTTGAAAATGCTGTTGCAGGATGTGTGGAAAAATACGGACGCATTGATATTCTTGTCAACAATGCAGCCACAGCGCGTATCAATAAGCCAGCTGAAGAAACTTCTCTGGATGAATGGAAGCATGTCATAGACACAAATATTAATGGTAGTTTTATTTGTGCAAAAGCTGTGGGCAAAGTTATGGTCAAACAGAAGTCCGGAAAAATTATCAACATGTCTTCAATCTCAGGAAAAATAATCAACAAAGGCGTCCATGGTGGTTCTTACGATGTTTCCAAACAAGCTATCGATGGTATGACCCGTGCACTCTCGTCCGAATGGGCTCAATATGGTATTAACGTTAATGCTATTGCGCCAGGCTATTTTATGACAGATCCTAACATAATGTTTTTTGAGAAAGATCCTGATTTTTACAAGACAGCACTTGAATTAATTCCAGCGGGAAAAATGGGGCAGCCGGAAGATCTGGTAGGTACATTGCTATATTTAGCATCTGATGCATCTGATTATGTTCATGGCGCAATTATTCCTGTAGATGGCGGATACATGATTTGGTAAAAGCACAATAACAAAAATGTTTTGACGAATTGAAATTAGGAGAGAGCAATGGAAAAACTAAAAATGGGTATAGTCGGAGCCGGAATTTGGGGCGAAACACATGCAGGCATATACAATGAGCATCCATTTGCTGAAATAGTTGCAGTTTGCGATTTGAATAAGGCTAAGGCAGAGTCACTGGCGGCAAAGTTTAACGTTAAGGAAGTCTATACAGACTACAAAGAGATGGCGAAGAAAGCCAATTGTGATGCTATTGCAATAGTAACTCCGGATTTTTTACATGCAGATATCGCAATTGCCTGCGCAAATGCCAAAAAACACATGTTGATCGAGAAGCCTCTGGCAACTAGCCGCAAAGATACTTTTGATATGTTAGAAGCAATTGAAAAGAACGATGTCCGCGTGATGGTAGATTTACATAACAGATGGAATCCTCCGGTAAATACTACAAAGCAGGCAATAGATGCGGGAGAACTCGGACAAGCATATAGTGGCTATGCACGCCTCAACGACATAAAGTGGGTTGCAACTGACATGTTGCCCTGGGCGGCACAATCATCGATACTTTGGTTTTTGGGCAGTCACAGTCTCGATACACTCAGATGGTTTATGGGGTCTGAAGTTGAGCGCGTATACTCAGTCAAGCGCGAAGGTATTCTTAAAAATCTTGGCGTTGATGTGCCGGACATGTATCTGACAACCCTGGAATTCAAAAATGGAACGATAGCACAAATGGAAAACGGATGGATTACTCCCAACGCTAATACCAATATTAATGACATAAAGTACACAGTGCTTGGTACCGAAGGTATGATCAACATAGACTGCTCCAGTCACAACATGATTCAAATGGTGACTGATAGCAAGGTAACTACTCCCGATATTATTGTGAGAAATACTGTTGATGGCAAAGTAAAAGGCTTTGCTTATGAAAGTATTCGCTCTTTTGTCGATCGAATGCTAGATGATAAACCATTTTTAGTTAGTTTGGAAGATGCGGCAAATACATCGCTTGCTCTTTTAGCAGTACTGGAATCTGCTGAAAAAGGAATGCCGGTAACTGTCAAGTATTAAGTATCTTGTCCTATTAACAATAATGAAATATGAAGGAGGTCACTAGTGGCCAAAAGTTTTGATTTGACTAATAAAACAGCCCTTGTTACCGGTGCCGGTCAGGGTCTTGGCAAAACTTTTGCTCTGGCCTTAGCCAATGCAGGAGCAGAGGTATATATTTTAGCCCGCAACATAGACCGGCTCACTAATACTGCCGATGAGATTATGCAAAAGACAGCCTCTGAAGTTTACCCGGTTCAGGTCGATATTACTGATGAAGCAAGTGTTATGGCTGCTTGTGCTGCTATAAGTCAGAAAAGCGGCAAAATTGACATACTTGTAAATAATGCAGCTGTGGGACGCAGTAATAGCCGACTGGAAGATGAAACACTCGAAAGCTGGAATTCAATAATCAATACAAATCTAACAGGAACTTTCCTCATGATGAAGCATGTTGGAAAAATCATGATTCAACAGAAGTCAGGCAAGATAATTAACCTTGCTTCAATGACAGGAAAAGTATCAGTAAGAAATCCGAGTGTCGGGGCATACGATGTATCAAAAGCTGCCGTTGAGGCTTTAAGCAGAACAATGGCAGGAGCCTGGGCAGAACATAATATTACAGTCAATTCAATCTGTCCCGGTTATTACATGACAGATATTAATAAAGCCTATATTGAAGAGAACATAGAATTTTATGAAGATTCTCTAACCCAAATACCGTTAAAGAGCTGGGGAGATCCGGATGAGATTGGTGATACAGTAGTATTTTTGGCTTCGACAGCTTCAAATTACATGACGGGGGCAAATATTGTAATAGATGGCGGATATACAATATGGTAAGGATAAGATTATGAGACTATCAGGAAAGACGACAATCATAACAGGCGCCGGAAGTGGTATTGGCCGGGCAACGGCCTTACGCTTTGCAGAAGAAGGTGCTAGGGTACTGGTACTCGAATTGGACCATGAAAACGGACAAAGTGTCGTGAATGAAATCGAACAGATGGGGGGAACAGCTGCATTCTATCAGCTTGATGTCTCCAACTGGAAACAGGTTGAGGATGTATTTGGAGATATAGATGCAAAGTACAGCAATATTGATGTGCTTTATAATAATGCAGCAGTTTTTTGGGGAGAAAAAGACGCAGCCATTGATGAACTGGATGTTGAGGTGCTTGAACAGATAATTAAAATAAACTTGTTTGGCACTATGTATTGCAGTAAAGCTGTCATCCCCTTGCTGAAAAAAAGACAAGGCGGCTCGATTATTCATACTTCGTCAAGCTGCGGCATTATCGGCGTTCCAAACTGTGATGCCTATAGTGCTTCCAAAGGAGGCATCATATCACTAACACGTTCGATGGCAGTTGAATACGGGCCTGACGGTATTCGTACAAACTGTATCGCTCCCGCTGCCATACATACCCCGATGATATATGAAAGTGATCTCAACAAAGACACATTTGATGAACAAGAATTCTTAAGCAAAGGCACCCCTTTGAGGAAATGGGGAAGATCAGAAGATATTTCAAATATTGCCCTCTTCCTGGCCAGCGATGAAAGCAGTTATATGAATGGTGCAATCCTGGTAGCTGACGGCGGAATAACAATATCATAACCAGAAAAGCAGAGCCTCCTGTGACATTGGGAAAAGAGGATCATCTCTAATAAAAATAAATGGGGAAGCAGCTTCTTAGCTGCTTCCCCATAATAGTTTAAGAGGAGCAATAACTCTCTAGAAACCGTATTTGCTGCGTCGCAGCATTTCGATATCTGTAAAGGACTGGGTCGGGCTATAACCTTCAATTGGAGCAATCCGCTGGTGATAGATATCGATGAACCAGCTGGGCTGGGGGAAGAATTCTTCTTCCAGTTCGTGGGCTGGTGTAATCCAGTTGCGTGATCCGAGGATTGTCACCGGGGCATCCAGATAATCGAAAGCTAATTCCTGTAAGGTGCGGGCGATATCATTCAGGTATGAACCGCGGGCACAGGCGTCTGATGCCACGATGCACTTGCCGGTTTTCTTAACAGATTCCAGAACTAAGTCATAATTGAAAGGAACCAGAGAGCGGGCATCGATGACTTCAGCACTGATGCTGTATTTTTCCTGCATCTCTGCCGCTGCTTTCAAGGCCGGGTACATGGTGGCACCGATGGTCAGAATGGTTACATCGCTGCCTTGTCTGCGCACAACGGGCTCGCCCAGCGGGATTTCATAGCTTTCTTCCGGAACACCGCTTGTAACAAACTCTTCGCCGATACCATAAAGTCTCTGGCTTTCAAAGAAGATGACAGGGTCTGTTCCGCGCAGGGCACTGGTAAGCATTCCCTTGGCATCATACGGTGTCGCCGGGAAAACAACCTTGAGGCCCGGAATGTGGGTGCAGAGTGATGTCCAGTCCTGTGAGTGCTGAGCACCGTACTTGGAACCGACAGAAACACGGACAACGACCGGCATCTTGAGCATGCCGCCGCTCATGGCCTGCCATTTCGGCAATTGGTTAAACACTTCATCACCGGCACGGCCGAGGAAGTCGCTGTACATTAATTCGACCAGAGCACGGCCGCCTGCCATGGCATAGCCGACAGCAGAACCGACGATGGCGCCCTCAGAAATCGGGGAGTTGAAGAGACGATGATAGGGGACAGCTTCAGTCAGACCACGATAGCAGGCAAAAGCTCCGCCCCAGTCGCGGTTTTCTTCACCATAGGCGATCAGAGTAGGATCGGTATAAAAAGCGTCCAGTACTGACTCAAAGATAGCGTCTCTGAACTGGTAAACACGGTTGGTGGATACAGCTTTGCCTTCATCGTCATAAGCGTAGCGAAGCTTTTTGCTCAGCTGTTTGACACGGGGGACATCTTCACGGGCCAGCAACATGTCAGGTTTTGCATCAGACAGGGCAGGAAGGTTCAGATTTGAGAACATCAGCCGCTCAATTGCGCTGGGATCCTTGCTCAGATCCATGCGCGGAGATTTTACAGGGTCAACGGCCAGACGGATGGTGTCCGTGATTACGTCAACAACTTCTTCGTCAATTGCTTTGATCTCATTTTCGCTTGCTACGCCGGCTTCGACCAGCTGGCGGGCAAAGGCGGGAATGGAATCTACCTTCTGCCAGGCTTCAATTTCTGTCTGTTCGCGATAAGAGTTAGCATCGGAAGGTGAGTGGCCGGAATAGCGGTAAGTCACAACATCCAGCAGAACCGGGCCGCGCTTATTGCGCAAAAGGTCAAGCTTGCGTTCCATGGCTTCGATTACAGCCAGAGGATTATAGCCATCGATGCGCTCAGCATGCATCTGCTCGGGATTAAGCCCTGCACCGATGCGGGCGGGATATTGGAAACCCATGGTTTCACCACGGGGCTGACCGCCCATGGCATATTGGTTGTTGGTTATATTGAAAAGAATAGGCAGGCCGCCCTTCATATCACCTTCCCACAGTTCTTTATACTGATCCATGGTGGCCATCATGAAGGCTTCCCAGACGGGACCGCAGCCTAGGGCGCCATCACCGATATTGGCAACGACGATACCATCCTGCTGATTGATCTTCTTAAACAGAGCTGCGCCGACAGAAATGTCACCTGAGCCGCCAACGATAGCATTATTGGGATAAACGCCGAAGGGCAGGAAATAGCTGTGCATGGAACCGCCCAGGCCCTGGTTGAAGCCCGTTTCCTTGGCAAAAATTTCTGCCAGTACCCCATAGAGGATGTAAGAAATAGCCATCTTCTTGACGGTGTTGCGCTTGTCCTTCAGAGGCTCGACAACACTATAAGCACGGCCATCCATGTATCCTTCCATGACTTTTTGCAGTTCAGCATCGTCCATCTTGTTGATAGCTGAAAAACTCTTGGCCAATAATTCTCCGTGACTGCGGTGGGAACCGAAGATGAAGTCGTTAGGAGTCAAATGATAGGCCTGGCCGACTGCTGAGGCTTCCTGACCTATGGACAAGTGTGCCGGACCCGGGTTGTTATATTCAACACCATTGTAGTTGGATGCAACCTTGATGGCCATAAGCATTTCTTCAAATTCACGAATCATCCGCATATCGTGATAAATACGCAGGAATTCGTCTTTTGAGAAATTATCCTTTTCATCCTTAACTGTTTTCTGATAAATATTTACGGGGATTTTGTCGAACTCTATCCAGCTCTGTGAGCGCACATCTTCAGGTGCGATGTATTGTGACTTTGGCATAATTTACTTACCTTTCTTAACTGCTTTACTATTCTTAAAGCTTGTCTAGCTTAATTAATCCAGCATAAAGACCGCTTCGCGGATTACTTCCGCAACGGTCGGATGGGGGAAGATTGCTTCCCTGATTTCGTCTATGGTCATTTCTGTCTCGATCATGATGCCGGCAGAGATAATCAGCTCTGACGCATAGGATCCGAGAAGATGACAGCCAATCAGGCGGTCGTGTGCAGTATCAACTATGATTTTACACAGGCTGCGTTCTCTGTCTGTTTCAGCAACGAAGCGGCCTGAATAGGACATGGGAATCGATACCTTCTTGTATTCGATACCCCGGTCTTTGCATTCTTCCTCAGTCAGACCAACGGAGGCGACTTCCGGATTAGTGTAGATGACAGAGGGCATAGCGTTATAACGGACATTGTCTTTTTGTCCCAGAATTGTCTTTACAGCGACCTCTGCTTCACGGTAGGCTGCATGCGCCAGCATCCAGCGGCCGTTGACATCACCGACGGCATAAATGCCAGGAACATTGGTCCGGCCACGGTCGTCAGTGACGATGTGACCCTGCTCGGTGTAGATGCCCAGGCTCTCCAGGCCCAGATCCTGTATCGAGGGTCGGCGGCCGACGGAGAGGAGAACCTTATCTGCCGGGACAGCTTCTGCCTTCCCGTCAAGTTCAAACTTGACCTGGCCGTCTTCCACAGCAGTGACCTGAGAATTCAGGAAAAACTTCATGCCTTTGCCGGCATAGGTTTTTTGTAAAAGGTCGCCGACTTCTTTGTCGATGTCTCCTGCGATGTGATCCAGCATTTCCACAACTGTAACCTGGCTGCCGACTGTCAGGAAATAGGAGGCCATTTCGAGACCGATCACACCGCCGCCGATTACAACCAGCTTTTCGGGAATTGTTTCCAGATCGAGGATTTCTTTATTGCTGAGGACAAAACCCGACTCCAGGCCCTCTTTGACACCTTTGATCGGAGGCACTATGGCATGGGAGCCAGTTGCCAGAATAACATTCTTAGCTTCGTAGTCTTTGTCCTCTGCCACAATCTTGAAATTGCTGCCACTACGGCCGGCCAGTCTGGCCTCTGCCGAGATGACAGTGACATTATTTGCTTTCATCTTGCCCTTGACGCCAAGGACGTTGGTCTTGACCACTTTATTCTTGCGTTTGACGACGGCCTTCTGGTCAATTCCGGCATTGTCTGCAGAGACGCCGAAAGCTTTGCCGTTATTAGCGTGTTCGAAGACTTTTCCTGAGTAGAGGAAAGTCTTTGACGGGATGCAGCCTTCGTTCAGACAGACACCGCCCAGTTCCGCTTTTTCGAATAAAGTAACGGAGAGTCCGGCGTGTCCGGCGCGTTCAGCTGCCAGGTAGCCACCGGGGCCACCGCCGATTATGATTAGATCTAATACATTTTCTGCCATGCTTTACCTCAATTCTCCATCATTAAGAGCTGGAAGTTCTCCAGGTTTTTAACCAGTCCCTGCAGGAATCTGGCAGCCGGGGCGCCATCCACTGCGCGGTGGTCAAAGGTAAGTGACAGGCCCATGGCCTGATAAGGCACGGCTTCACCGTCTACCATACGCAGGCGGGTGTTTATGTTGTTGACGCCAAGGAGGCAGGTTTCCGGAGGATTGATTACCGGTGTGAAAGATTCAATACCTAGTGATCCCAGATTGCTGATAGTAATGGTGGAACCATTAAGCAGATCGGGATTGATCGAGCCTTGCTGGGCGGCTTCAGCCAAAGTTGCAGCTTCTGCACCGATCTCGCTGATACTCATGGTATCAGCATTGCGGACAACCGGAACCATCAGTCCGCGTGGTGTGTCTACAGCCACGCCCAGATGGACACGGTTAAAGAAACGCATTGCATCGCCCAGGAAGTGAGCATTGCAGTCCGGATATTTCAGGACAGTCCGCGATACCGCGTAGAGGATAATATCGTTAAAAGTCGGCACCTTTGCCAGCAGGCTGAAGCCCAGTGACTGGTCCAGACCCTTTGCTTTCGCTGCTTTGAGACGATTGCGGAAATCTATGATATCAGTTGCATCAAAGCTGGTATTCAGTGTCAGCTGAGCCATGTCGGACAATGAACTATGCATGGCCTCTCCGATGATTTTGCGAATGCCGCTGAGTTTCTTGTCTTCATATTCAGGAAGCTGACTCAGAGGAGCCACTGCCGCCGATGTATCCGTCAGGGCTATGGCCGGAACTTGACCCAGATCATCTACTCTGACACGGCCACCGATACCACTGCCTGCGATTCCGGCAGTATAATCCGTGCCGGCTGCAGATGTAGCTATATGGCCGGCAGCGACGACGGCATCGACATCACGTTCAATGATGCGGCCACCCGGTCCGCTGCCTGTGGCGTAACGCAGGTCCGCCTTGTTTTTGTATGCGGCTGTACGGGCGCGAGGGCTGATCGGAGCGTCCACAGCTGTGGGGCTTGCGCTTACCGGTGCGACAGCCTGCGCTTGAGCAGGAGCAGCGACTGCCTGGCTTGCTGCGGGTGTGTCTGCCTTCTTATCAGCAGCTGGGGCGGGCTTACCCGCACCGTCTGCAGTAGCGCCTTCAGGAATAAACTCGCTCCAGTCTTCACCGGCTTTGCCGATGACCAGAACATTGAGCAGGACAGGCACATCGTCCCCTTCCTCAAAAAATACTGCAATGATCTCACCATCTACAGGTGAGACTTCATCAAATGTTGCCTTGTCAGTTTCGTAGGTGAAAAGCGGATCATCCTTTTTAACCTGATCGCCTTTCTTGACGTGCCATTCGCCGATAAGACAGCTTTCCACTGATTGTCCCTGCCGGGGCATAATTACTGCTGTTGCCATGCTTTCATCCTTTCATTCCTCTTTAAATCTATTGAATCAAACTTCTAATTCAACATAGCTTGTCTGCTAAAAAATTATCAGAGTGCATTTACCTTCTTCAATTAATGTTATATAGACAAGGGCTTGCCATGCTCGAGCAGATACTGTTCTGCTTTCACACTCCACAAGCCATTGTTGTCCTGAACCAGTTTATCCAGTTCTCTGAACAGAGGGTCCTTTTTTCCAAGTTCTGCAAAATCATCGATTGCAGTCAGAGGCATGGAAATATTGGTATATAGCAATTTTTTGCTGCCGGGGATATTGGGCAAGTTAAGCGTGGTTTCGATAGCAGCATCTAGGCCACCGATATGGGTAACCATGGCTGATGGATTCATCACGCCCCTGCTCAGCAATTCCAGAGCTTCAAATAAATCTTCTGCATTCCCTCCTGTATTTCCGGCTATATGGGAGGCATTGTAGTGGACATCATAGAAATTAAACTCAGATGTAAAATTCGGGTCATTGGGGCCTGCAAAGAAATTGAGGCAGGCATCATAGCCCATGATTTTGTCACCCTGCTCTACGACCTGGCGTACCGGTGCATAGATATAGATGTCATCGTATCCCTTGTCGTTTTTTGTAAAGGACCGCAGCAAGGCGGGCACATCATCGACACCAGCTGTATTAACATATTTGAGTTCCACTCCATTACGAGCCGCTTCTTCTACGGTTAAAATAGAAGCTGCCCGGTCCAGCCTTGCCTGATTAATGTCAGTGACAACAAGAAGCCCGGGTTTGCGCTTATTGTGGATGGCAAAATCGATGGCCCCGAGACCCATCGGGCCGACACCGGCCAGAAGGGCCATATTGCCTCCTTCGACAATACCCATTACGTGCTCATATGTACCGGGTTTAGTGTGATAGTTAACATTGAAGCCGCCCACGATGCAGGATACAGGTTCAGCCAGAGACCCGGCAAAAAAGGCTTCGCCTTCATATTTAAGCAGGCAGTTTTGTTTCATAACGACGGGCGGGATAATAATGTGTGTGGCATTACCTCCGATATACTCGAAGCTGTAGCCAGGCGCTGCGTAGATGTTGTCGGGCTCGTTTAGTGCAGGCTGGACAACAAAACGATCTCCGGCCTGGAACTGGTCCTGCCATTTCTTGCCAACTTCCAGAATTACTCCACAGAATTCATGCCCAATGATGACGGGGTTAGTGTCGATATTGTCAGGCACTCGCTTATGATCGGAACCTTGGATAGCTGCTTTGTATGAGCTCATGCAAATACTGTCAGAAATAATCTGAGCCAGGATTTCATCATCTTTTATCGGCGGAAGCTCGAAAGACTCGAGTCGCAAGTCTCTTTTACCATACATACGAACTGCTGTAGTTTTCATAATTGTCCTACTTTCAGGTTTTTCTGCAAGTAGCAGTAGCCGGTCAAGCCTTTTGATCGCTACTTATTGTCGTTTTTTTAACCTGCTGTTATTATAGCCAAATATATGGGGATCAGCAATGTTACAAAAAGTAAAATATCCAAAGTGTTACTATGGATATTATATAGATAGTATTTAACATCAATAGCCGTGTAAGCTTGCAATTAAAGACATCTAGGGGCAACATGAAAATGTTAGATGCAACAACAAAGATGTGATATGATTAAAACGGTGTTAGAGATATCCGACAAAGTAACATCATAATAGATGTAAATTTAACATTGTATATCAGAAAGGATAAAAAATGCTAAGCATGCAAGAACGTCAAGCCTTTATCGCTGAATATATACAGAAAGAGGGTGAAGTGCGATTTGCAGAGATTTGTGAATTGTATCCTGATATGTCCAGCATGACAATCCGCCGTGATTTGGAAAAACTTGAGCAAGAGGGCAGTATTCAGCGTTTTCGTGGTGGCGCCCGTTCTATTGATATTATGACAAAGCTGAAGGAAGCTACCTATGATATGCGTGAGGCGGAACGTACAGAGGGCAAACGCCGTATCGCGAATAAGGCGGCGGACTTTCTGAGTGAATCGCGTTCAATTTACATTGATGCCGGAACAACTTGTATTCAGCTGGCCAAACTAGTACCGGATGAGAATATTTTTGTCTTGACGTCTGCACCCTATGTCGCTCTCGAACTGGTCCAGAACCGAATGAATGTTAAGGTACACCTGATCGGTGGCCAGCTAAATCGTGATACCCTGGCTCTGTCCGGAAGCTACTCGAAAAACTATATGAGAAATCTGAATATCGACCTGGCTTTTATCGGGGTCAGCGCCTGTTCACTGAAGAACGGATTCAGCTGTGGTGATTTTTTGGAGGCTGAATTGAAAAAAACGATCATTAATCAGGCTCAGAAGGTTGTTTGCATGATGGACGTATCTAAACTGAATTCCAACATGCCCTATACTTTTGCCCGCCCACGGGATGTAGACGTCCTGATTACAGATCAGCCGCTTCCTGACTCATATCAGAAAATGATGCAAAGTTCCAATACAATTTATCTTTAATTGTTAGCAAGCAGGCCGGATCAGATCAGGTAAAGATCTTTAAGCCGGGGATATAGTTCATTGTAGATGGCAATATTATCTTTGTATTGCTCTTTGCCTGCAGGCGAGTGCTCTGTTACCAGATTGGCGTGAATTAAGTCCCCGGCAACATCATAATCAGAAAAAATACCCCTGCCGACACCGGCAGCAATTGCCGCTCCAAAAGTTGCCACAGCATGTGAGGGCACATCCAGCTCCAGCAGATTGAGCTGCAGGACATCGGCTATTATCTGCCGCCAGATTGCAGATTTCGCACCGCCGCCGACAATACGCAGCTCATGG
>LFSM01000071.1:606-3553 GCA_001512745.1 Clostridiales bacterium DTU032 | reverse complement strand
GAGACATCGGTCTGTAAGGCTTGCTGAAGTTTGCCCAGAATAGCCAGGCGCGTTTCATAATCCGGAGGTCCGATATCAGCGGTCAGACCGCTCATCAGCCTGGTACGCAGACGCTCCTCCAGAGATGTCAGATTCTGTGGTGGTTTGTCACAGGTCAGAACAACGTTCTTACCGGATTCATAAAGCATGTTGAAAGTGTGGAAAAACTCAACCTGCATGCGCTCTTTGCCTTCAATAAACTGAATATCATCAATCAGCAGCATATCGGCAAAACGGTAATGCTCGCGGAAGGCAGTGTAATCATTGTTCTGAATGCAGGCGATAAGTTCATTGACAAATTGTTCTGACTGAACGTAGATAACNNCGTTTATCCGGATAGTCGATCCGGACACGGTTGCCGATAGCATGCAAGAGGTGGGTTTTTCCCAGGCCGGAACCGCCATAAATAAAGAGGGGGTTATTGTTGCGGGGGTTTTTCATCGAAGCCACAGAAACGCAGGTAGCGTGAGCAAACTCATTATTACTGCCCACAATAAAACTATCAAAAGTATATTCAGGGTTGAGCTGACCGCGCTGTAAAGTGACCCCGTTGGAGTTCTCGTAAGCAGTTTCGACAACAGGCTCAGGTACAGTACCGTCAGGACGGACAATAACCTGCAGTTTGTAGAGGATATGCGTGACCTGCTTCAATGCAGACTCAATAATTTCCCGATAGGGGAGAATAAAGTCGCGCACCACATTATTAGGAACCGCCAGCCCGAAAACCTGGTCATCCACATAAAAAGGTACTGCTTTAGCAAACCATGTGTTATAGGTTAATGGTTGAATTTCATCTTTTAAAACTCGATTGTAACAAGTACGCCATACGTCTTCTGCACTATAAGCTGGGGCCATTATTGTTCAACCTCAAATGAGGCACTTCCTCCTTTTCACGTCTCCTTTGGAAAAAATGTCGTGTGCCTTATATGCTAACAGAAAAGGGCCTGATATTGTCCTGCCTCAGGACATAACTAGTGAAACTTTTTAGCCCGTACTGTCATATTAACATTTGATTTTGTCAGCTGAACTAAAAGTTGTTTAGCCCGGCTGAACTACAGCCGGCTACAATTTGTCCAGAGCATCCAGGAGACTTTGTTCGGACAGATCTCCCGGCATTTGAAAGGCTCCGTGCGGGGAGAGCGAATATGGCAAAGCCTGGGCNNCCATCCGGCATGGGCTGGCGTTTAAACTGATTGCGAATAAACCTTCTGATAAAGTTTTTCATCTCATCCTTCAGCTTTTCTTCAGATGTAGCGGGGAAAGCATCACAGGCCATCTCGTAGACGACTTGCGGATGGCGGCCATCATAAAACAGATAAAAGAGGAAAAAATCATTGTGCTCATAGGGTCCGATAATCTGCTCAGTTTTCTGCAAAATGGCTCCATCCCCGTCCGGCGGCAGCAACTCCGGCGAGACCGGCCGGGACACAATTTCCCGCAATAAAGCTGCCANNGCAAAAGTATCCAGCATGATGCGGGCCAAAGTCTTGGGAACCGAGTGATTCACACTGTACATGGACATTTGATCTCCATTGTAAGTGCAAAATCCCAGAGCCAGTTCAGACAGATCTCCGGTTCCGACAACGATGCCATTTTTAAAATTAGACAGATCCATTAAAATCTGAGTGCGTTCACGCGCCTGAGCGTTCTCAAAAGTGAGATCGGGGCTACCGTCATGTCCGATAGCTCTGAGATGCAGGTATACAGCTTCACTGATATCAATCGTCTGCAGCTGGCAGCCACAAATTTCAGCCAGACTTTTAGAAATATCGATGGAACGTGGCGACGAACCGGGACCCGGCATAGAAACGCATAAGATGTCACTGGCCGGTCGGCCGAGAATCTGGCAGGTCCGCAAGCAGACCAGCAAGGCCAAAGTAGAGTCAACTCCTCCGGAAAGGCCCAGAACAGGCCGGGCATCGAGTAAGCGCAGCCGGCCCGCCAGCCCGCGTGCCTGCAAGTCGAGAACCTGGTAAGAGAACTCAGGCCAGTCACTCTGGTCCGGCGGCAAAAAGGGAAATTCCCGTACCAGGACAGGGTCATCTCCGCCAGCCACTGCAGGATAGAGTGCACTGCTTGTATCGGCTGCGGAAAGCATATCCGCATCCAGCTCAGCTATGGTCAGGCCATGATCAAAGGCCTGACCCTCGGCAAGCAGGCGGCCATTGGCACAGATGAGCCGGTGGCCGGCATAGACATGCAGGGAAGTTGATTCGCTTTCACCGGCACCGGCATAGACAATAATGCATTCCTCTCTGGCGGAACGCTTTAGCAGAGAGGAGCGCAGCTGACGGTAGAAAAGAGGATACTCCGGTCTGGCATCGGAAATGGCCAGCAGGGGCAGACCGGGCTTACCCGGCCCGAAAAATGCCGCCAGGTCTTCAGCCTCTTTGCTCAGGGGCAAAATTTGCTCTGGCTGTGAAAAATACCGCATACCTCCGGCGGCAAAAGGCCTTGCAGCAGCCGGTATTTCAGCCAGGACACTTAATCCGGGAATCTTATCGGAAGCTTTTTGCAGGCTGAAGGGATAGCGGTGCTCATAGAGGCCAGGCACTTCAGAGGCCGGAGTAAACCAGCGCTTCTCAGCACTGCTGAGATTGTCCGAAGGACGCATACCGACAATCTCACCCTGAAAAAGATAGGCGCTGACTTTGAGCAACCTGTCATCCAGGAGCAGGGGGAGGGAGAGGCAGATCAGCATCTCCAGGGCTTCAGTCTCCAGCAGAATCCTGCCCAGCCCCGTGAGAACGGCGTCAACTAAGGCCCGCTGGAAAAAGAGGTCTCCACAGCTGGCCCCGCTCAGTACCAGGTCAGGGAAAACAATGACATCAACTTGCCGGTCAGCAGCTCTGCTGATCAGCTGGCAGACTGCAGCAGTGTTGCAGGCAACATCCCCCGGCAAAATGCG
>LFSM01000071.1:0-455 GCA_001512745.1 Clostridiales bacterium DTU032 | reverse complement strand
ACCTGAGCATGGTAGTCATTGAGCCAGTTCAGTTCGGCAGCGCTCATTTTTTCCACAAGAATAGCGTCACGATCGAAGGGCACAAAGATAAATGTTTTAAAGCGATAAAAAATATCACCCTGAGCATTTGTTTCAAAATCAGAGGGGACGACAATGTAGTCGTTCTCCAAGCGCACACCCAGCTCGCCTTCGACATAAACACCGGGCTCTATTGTGATAACCATGCCGGGCTCAAAGGTCTGCCCGCCGGCATTATAGTTGGCGGTCAGACGCTGGGGGCCTTCATGTACGCCGGCGATAAAACCGACACCATGGCCGGTACCACATTTGTAATCGGAGTTTTCACGCCAGACGACACTGCGGGCGACTGCATCAAGGGCTACGCCGCTGGTATCTTTAAGGAAGGGCAGGGAGGCCAGAGCAATATGGGAACGCAAAGTCAGGGTATAGGCTTC
>LFSM01000066.1 GCA_001512745.1 Clostridiales bacterium DTU032 | reverse complement strand
TGACAAAGCGCAATATAATCACGTCTCATACAGCGGCGGCGGATTTGATCCGACAGTCTGGATGCAGCTTTTGATGTCTTGGCAAAGACCATCAGGCCACTCACCGGCTGATCCAGTCTGTGAACCAGGCCAAGGAAGGCTTCACCTTTTTTATCCTCATTGATACGAATGTACTCTTTTAAAAGAGACAGCATATCCGCATTTCCGCTAGCATCAGCCTGAGAAAGGATCCCGGCAGTTTTTGTCACAACCAATAGATGGTTATCCTCGTATAAGATGGGAATTTCCGGCATGCCACAACTCCTATTTTTGCTAACTGCATAGATTCTAGCCTATTATATCTAAGTCACAGGTATAATAAAGATTAATTATTATAATAACGCAGACATAAAGGAGGCAGTTTTGACTAAGTATATTCTGGCCCTGGATCAGGGAACTACTAGTTCCAGAGCCTTGTTGATTGATCGGAAACAAAAAATACTTGCCAGTGCTCAGAAAGAATTTCCACAATATTATCCACAGGCAGCCTGGGTTGAGCAGGATCCCATGGAAATTTTTTCCTCGCAGTTTGCTGTCATGAATGAGGTAATCGCTCAATCTGACATCGCAGCTGAGGAAATCGCAGCCATTGGCATCGCTAATCAGCGTGAAACAACAATCATGTGGAATAAGAACAGCGGACGCCCCGTCTACAATGCCATCGTCTGGCAGTGCCGCCGTACTGCCGAGATTATTGAGCATATAAAAAAGGATGGACACTCCGACTACATACGGAATACGACCGGACTGGTTCCGGATGCGTATTTTTCTGCCAGCAAAATAAAATGGATTTTGGATAATGTTCCTGGAGCTCGTGAATCTGCCTCCGCGGGAGACCTTCTCTTTGGCACTGTCGACAGCTGGCTGGTCTGGCAACTTACAAATGGCGCTGTTCATGTTACTGATTACACTAATGCCTCACGCACCATGCTTTATAATATCAGGGACCTGTGCTGGGATAAAAAGCTGCTGGAAATCTTTGACATCCCACCCTCCTGCCTGCCTGAAGTGCGCAACAGCAGCGAAATCTATGGCTATTGCAACATTCAGGGTCATAAGATACCGATCGCCTCTATCGCCGGCGATCAGCAAGCAGCTCTTTTTGGCCAGCGCTGCTTCCAGCCGGGTCAGATCAAAAATACATACGGCACCGGTTGTTTCCTCCTGATGAACAGCGGGTCCAGGATGATCAGCAGTGAAAACGGTCTGGTAACTACTATCGCCTCCGGCATCAAAGGCAAAGTCAACTATGCATTAGAAGGCAGTATATTTGTTGCAGGTGCTGTAATTCAATGGCTTCGTGATGAAATGAACTTCTTTAAACATAGTTCTGAGTCTGAACTTCTGGCAAATAAGGTAAATGACAATGGAGGCGTCTATTTTGTGCCAGCTTTTACCGGTCTGGGAGCCCCCCACTGGGATCAATTTGCCCGTGGTCTGATCATCGGATTGACACGCGGCAGCCGGATGGAACATATCAGTCGTGCTGCTCTAGAATCCATTGCTTATCAGACATATGATTTAGTATCTGCCATGGAAAAAGACAGCGGTATTAAGCTCAAGGAACTCTACGTGGACGGAGGTGCCTCTGCTAACAATTTTCTGATGCAGTTTCAGGCGGATATCCTCGGCCTTACAGTACACCGGCCATTAATTCATGAGTCAACTGCCCTGGGAGCCTATTATCTTGCGGGACTTGCAATTGGCTGGTTCAGTGATACCGATCAGATTATGAACGCAGCCGGTGAAGCAGAAAGTTTTTTTGTGCAAATGCCACGAGCAAAAGCTGATGATTTATTGAAAAGCTGGCATGAGGCTGTTAAGAGATCTCTGGGTTGGGCGGAAGAGGTCTGAGAGTGATATAATTTAACAAAATACAGAGGAGGTCCTATGTCAATAACACCACATATACTAATAGCTGACGACGATCCTGTAGTTCACGAATCTCTTGGCTTATATCTGGATGCAGAAAATTTTACTTATGTTTCTGCCTATGACGGCGAAGAAGCTTTGAACATGGTTCAGACTGAAAAGCCTGATTTGATTATATTAGATTTGATGATGCCGAAAATGTCTGGCATAGATGTCTGCCGTATTATTCGTAAAAACAGTAATGTGCCTATAATCATGCTAACTGCCAAAGGCGAAGAGATAGACCGGGTTCTGGGTTTGGAGCTCGGAGCTGATGACTATATTGTTAAACCTTTCAGCCCCCGCGAAGTCATCGCCCGGATAAAAGTGGTTTTCCGCCGGATTCATGATGTGGAGCAAGGTAATCACAATCAGTCTATTCTTCGTTTTGACGGTTTGGAAATCAATCTGGATAATTACCAGGTTAAGGTCGATGATGAGATTGTTGCTTTCACACCAAAAGAAGTTGAAATCCTCTATCTTCTGGCTTCTCATCAGGGGCAGGTTATGAGCCGTGAACAAATCCTCTCACAGGTCTGGGGCTACGATTATTTTGGTGATACCCGTACTGTTGATACACATATTAAGCGGATTCGTCAGAAAATCGATACGGATAATCCCAAGTATGCCTTAATCACTGTGTACGGAGTTGGCTATAAGTTCGAAGCAACAACATGAGAAATAGCTTTCTGGTTCGACGTTTTTTCACACTGCTTCTTGCAGCTGTGATACTTTGGACTGTGCTGACCATTGTCTTCTATTCTTTTGTTGCACAGCCTGTATTCACCCGCATAAAAGTCGCAGAAATCCTGCCGCGGGCAGAACGACTGGTCAATGAACATTCTCCTTCTGCTGCCGGTGGTGTCGTAACTCCCTTCTTCGCTCAATCAGTATTGCAGGCCTATGAACTGTTCGGCAACTGGCTTTTTGCTCTCAATGAAAAAGGAGAACTTGTGATAAGCTCTCCCCTGCCGGAAAAACTGGAGGCGGTTAAGCCTGAAATTATGGACATAGTTGTCCGTGAACATAATGCTTTGATGACCGGTAACGGAGATCTGCGTCAGACAGAAGAGAATCTGACTGCAAATGCCGGTC
Organism: Clostridiales bacterium DTU032; assembly: GCA_001512745.1. Classification (GTDB taxonomy): domain Bacteria; phylum Bacillota; class Clostridia; order Saccharofermentanales; family DTU023; genus DTU032. The sequence goes on along the minus strand of LFSM01000066.1, from coordinate 25,430 downwards.
GTTTTATTGTTCTATCTCTGGCCATGAAAGATAAGAATGACCCTGCTAAAATCGTCGGCAGTTTAATTGTTCTGCAGCCCATGGAAGAGATGAATGCAGGTATGCAAAGCCTCAATTTCGCCCTGATAACTTCATCTGTTATTGTTCTGCTAATTATGGTTGTGCCGGTGGTATTTGCTGTGTGGCATTCATTCAGACCTTTAGAGGAGATTCGGCAGATCGCATTAAACATGAGTAAAGGAGATTTCAATCAGCGCGCCGATGAGGATCTGGAAGGCGAAATGGGCGATCTGGCACGCTCCATTAACTATCTGTCCGAGAGCCTCTCTATTCTCTTTCAGGAACTGCGAGATCAAAGCAGTAATCTGCAACAAATAATTGATGGTATTGCTGAGGGAATTATTGCTCTTGACCGGGAAGGGAACGTTATCACCTATAATAATCGTTTGTGGGAAGTCTTCGGTCTGGATGTTGCTAATGAAGAGTACGGAACACCGGAGCGCTTTGTTGAGATGCTCAGGCTAGACACGCAATTTGCCAAGGCCATAGAAAGCCGATCCACTATTTCCTATGTTATATCTAAGGATCATCGCCAGATATCAAGCACAATTACACCTCTCTTTTCCGAACAGGATGTAGTCACAAGTGCTGTGGGTCTATTCAGGGACGTCACCGAGTCAGAACGACTGGAGCAAACCCGGCGGGATTATGTAGCCAACGTTTCGCACGAGTTGCGTACTCCCCTCACCTCTATGAGAGCTTTACTCGAACCTCTGGCTGAAGGCATGGTTAAATCTGAAGACGTAAAGCAGCGTTATTATGAAATTTTACTGCGTGAAACCATGCGTCTGTCCCGCCTGATTAATGACATGCTGGAGTTATCACGCATTCAGGCTGGTACGGTCGGGATCGAAATGGAGGCAGTTAATCTCTATTCTCTGATTTCCCGCCTCAGCTTGCGTTATATTCCAATTGCCTCTGACCATGATATCGATCTGACAGTAGAAGGTTTAAGTGCCGACCTGCCTTTGGTCTGGACCAACGAAGACCGCAGCGAACAGATTTTCATTATTCTTTTGGATAATGCGATAAAATTCACCCCGGAGGGTGGTGCTGTAAGAATAGAAATCGCAGACCATGAATACTTTGTCTCTATATCTGTTATCGATAATGGAATCGGTATAGCTCCAGAAGATATGGATCACGTTTTTGATCGTTTCTACAAGGCAGACAAAGCCCACAACCAACCTGGAACGGGACTGGGTCTTTCTATCGCTAACGAAATTGCAACACAAATGGGCCAGAAAATAAGAGTGCAAAGTGAAGAAGGCACAGGAACTGCCTTCACAGTATCCTTGCCCTATGCCGATGAAATATTGCAATCAATGGATAAGCTGAAGGAAGTCTATGACAGCGATGCGCATTAACCGCTATATCGCTGCAAGCGGCTACAGCAGCAGACGTCAGGCTGACAAGTTGATTAAGGCCGGAAAAGTTACTATTAACGGAGAAACTGCAGAACTGGGCGCAGTAGTAGAGGCTGGTGATCTGGTTCAGCTTGCTGGAAAGACTTTGCATCTGCCGGCTACTGAAGATCTCGTCTATATCGCTTTTAATAAACCGGCTGGAATTGTCTGTACTGCCAATCCAAAAGTTCGTGCTAACATTATTGATTTCATAAACTTCCCTCAAAGAATATTCACTGTAGGACGGCTCGATCGTGATTCCCGTGGTCTTATTTTGCTCACTAATGACGGCAAAGTAGTTAATCCTCTGATACATGCCCGCAACCAACAGGCCAAAGAATATAGGGTAAGGGTCGACAGGGTGATCACTGAAGATTTTCTGGATAATATGAGAAATGGTGTCGCGATTTTAGATACAGTAACTCTGCCGGCTGAAGTAAAGCGCATTAATAAACTGGAGTTTTTTATAGAGATAAAACAAGGGCTCAACCGTCAAATCAGACGCATGTGTGAGGCCCTGGGCTATAAAGTTATTGATCTTCAACGCATCCGCATTATGGATATCACTCTGGATGGGCTGGCAGAGGGATCCTGGCGTCATCTTAGTCAAAAAGAAGTCGCCGCTATAAAAGCTCTCGAAGACGGGGCCTAGACTTTTTCGGGATCAAAAGAAAGGCAGACCTCAAATCCATCCTGACTTAGAGCCCTATAGGTCACTCCAGCAGCATCAAGCATTCTTTTCGAGGCTTTTACTATATCAGTCTCCGCATATTTATCCGACAAATAGACAATTTCCTCAATGCCGACTTGTATAATCGCTTTGCTGCACTCGTTACAGGGAAATAAAGGCACATATATATGGCATCCCTGCATCGATTGACCGCTGCTGTTCAAAATAGCATTTAATTCCGCATGGCAGACATAAGGATATTTGGTATCAAGAAAATCTCCTTCACGCGCCCAGGGAAACACATCATCACTGCAGCCGAATGGCAAGCCATTATAGCCTACACTGACTATCCTCTTTTGCGGGGAAACTATACAGGCGCCAACTTGCGTGCTGGGGTCCTTGCTGCGCTTTGCCGATAACAAAGCAACCCCCATAAAATATTCATCCCAGGACAAATACTCTTGTCTTTTCATAAGTCTCCTTAGTTATCCTCTGTCTGTTCAGGGTCATCAGTCAAAAGCGCTTCACCATCAACATCTGAATTAATGTCAGGATCAGATTCATTTGTCACATCCAGTTGGAGATAACTTCGCATGTAATCTTGTTCTATTTTATCAGAACTCTGATCTTTTTCATCAGGATCAGACAGGAAACCATCAGAGGCTATAATTTCACCTACAGCAGCCTGTTCCCGTTTTTTCCTCCTGAATATAGATAGTATAATTACAAGGATGAATATGACTAAGGCAGCAACTGATATTAACAGGCCCTGGCTAAGTCCTTCAGGCCGGAAAAGCATGGTCACTCGATGTTCTCCGGCGCTGACAGGAATTGCCATTAGTGCCTGATCCACCTTACGGATTTCTTGAATCTCACCATCAAGCCAGACGGTCCATCCCGGATCGTAGGGTATGGATAAAAGGAGAACACCTTTATCCGGACTCTCAAAGTGGCCATAAAAATAATCATTTCTGAAGCTGCTTAACTCCAAACCGCCACTATTGCCCGCTAAACAGAATTTTTCCAACTCTTCTTCGTTTATCCGTGCCAGGCGCAGTTCAATCTCACCACTAGCTGCAGCAGATGCACTAAAAGTCAGTCGCAGATTAACTTCTCCTAATTCGAGAAAACCCAATTCAGTCAGCCCGCTCCGGTTCAAGCTGATCACACGTCCCGATTGATCTGTCAGATCAGCTTCATCCATATCATTTCTTTTACTGTCCAAGTAAAGATAATATGTAGCATCTTCATCTATGTCCGCATGCAAATGCAGAGTATAACTATCATCAGTATAGCTTTTGTAGAAATTGAAACGTGAATCTCCACTCGTGCTTGCAGCTTCCGGAGGTGCATCCAGATTTGTCACTTTCAGCTCCGTAAAGATGTCTTTAACAGCTGGATTGATGTGCTGTGCCAGGCGATTCTGGTTCTGAAATACTCTGCCGCCGGTAGAGCTGTAGGTCAATACACTGCTATTTGCAACAAAGGCCAAGGGCAAAGAATAAGGATTCTGATAGACCTGGACCTCACCGTTATCCAGGACTTCCTCACGAAGCACTTCCATGTAGCTTATCGGGTCTCTTGCCAGCAAAAACTCGATGCCAAAAAGAGAATCAAGGAATAAGGTCGAGCCGGTATATTTGTAACTATTTATGCCATTACTGTAGTAGCCCATGTTTTCAAAAAACCTCACCGGTGCTTTAGCTGAGGTTGAAGCAAACATGCTGAGCCCATTATAGCCATAGAGAGCCGGATCATTTGAACTCTTTTGTTTATTAATCTCCAGCCGGTAAAAAGGACCGTCCTGATAATTTTTTTCAATATCTGCCAGAGCTGCCCTGATCGCTGCAGGCTTATTACCGGCAGCGTAGCCATCCCGTGAACCGTAATATTCATTTGTATCAACAAAATGTACGCTTACAATTGAGTGGGCTATAAGTTCAAATATCATGAGCAGAATTAAGGAAATCGAGAGTGCCGACCGCCTGGAACTGGTCCTGTTTCTGTCAGCTTGTGTTTTTTCACGCAAGCCTGTACGACCGAAAGCTGAAAATATCAGAGTGTAAAGCACGATGAAGGCAATTGTTGCCCATTGCGTGGCAGCACTACTTGCCAGGTCATCCAGCAATAACACGCTTACAGGAACTGCAAGCACAAGAGGCATTGCCAGCAGCACCACATCCTTTGCTTTCAGGTCGCGCAGAGATCTGAGTGCCGCATAGGCCATTGTCAAGACAAGAAATATATAAACAAAAGAATTCCGATATGGTAACTGGTTGGGAAAGTGCATTCCATGCCAGACAAAGTTCAATATATTCAAATCAAATGAGAACAAGAGAAAAAGCAAGAGAAAGGCGTGCATTATTTTATCGCGCAGGCGGATACGGCCGGACATGAAAAAGATCGGTATTAATAATAATGTGCCCACTCCTGCATAAAGATTAGGGTAGCCACTGCGAATGGTCGGCTGCAAAAAGATAAAGTGCTGGGCCAGATAAGCAAGAGGGTTGGCAGCGAACTCAATGTTCTGGGGGAACTTATCGCCACTGGCGCTGGTATATTGCAGGGACTTAAGGACCGGTAACAAAAGAACAGCGCTGAGTGCAACTGCCATACCAGTAGCAGCAACAATCTTAGCAAGCATTTTTGCCCGTCTGCTGCCTTTCCAGCCCTCAGTATGCTGAAGCATCAGAATCGGAAAATACAATGCTATGAAAATACAGGTAAAGAAGGCCATATAATAATTGCTGACTAAAAGCAGGAAAAGGAAAATTACAAAAAGAATAAATTTATCCTGCTTAATAAAACGGGTTAATGCCCAAAGGACGAGTGGTAATAAGATCAGGGCATCAAGCCACATGATATTCCAGGAGTAGGCCATCACATAGGCAGATAAAGCATACATGGTACCGAAGATGATGCTGAAAACACCCTTGCGCTGAAATGTTTCCTTCAGGAAAAGATGAAAGGCCATGCCGGCGAGTCCAACTTTAATCAAGGTCAGAGCAAAAACTCCTTCCGATAATAATGACTCCGGAAAGATTAAAAGCAATATATTCAGAGGGCTGGCCAGATAATATGCTATCAGCGAATAAAAGTTCATTCCCAGCCCACCGGAGAATGTATAAAATATCGATTCGCCTGAAAGTATAGTGCGGCGCAAAGTAGCCAAAAATGGAGCATATTGATGGAAAAGATCAACCGTCAGAATCTGTCTGTCGCCAAAGGGGAATATAGTACGAGTGGCATAGGCTAAAGCCAGAATCAATAGCGGAATCAGAAAAGCCAGAAAATTGTAATGGCTGTGTGGTGTTTTTTGCTTGATCAGAGATGCATTTTTCTCATCATTGTCTTCAGCGTATCTCGCCATTCCCTCTTCAAGACTGTTGGCATCCGGATTTGTGCTCATCACATCTCCTCCAAACGATAGATATTATCAAAGCATGAGTAAAATACATTATAAACATAAAACAGGCGGACTTTTCTGATAAAAGTACCGCCCGCCTGTAATTTAGATTAAATCTATATTACTTTTTCTTCTTTTTTTTAGATTTTGCTTGTTTCAGAGCAGCCACTATTCCTGCCAGAAAACCAAGCATACGTGCAGCCTGTGTTCCTATATTGTCAGACTGACGCGCTGATTGGCGGCGGCTGCGATTCTCGAAAAAGCTTTTGGCTGAATCAATAGCTTCTGTTATCTCTCCGGTCATAATGCTGACGTCATCAAGTATCACCGGCACAGTATCAGCCAGACCGTCTACCAGAATCTGGGCCGGCTCTATAAGTCCGGGCAAAGCATCAGCAACTTCTCCAACTGGTTCACTAACATCATCAACTATTTTGCTGACACTTTTCATAGTTTTAATCAGATAAACCAGAAATACTATCAGCAGAATTATGGCAACAGCACCAAGAGTGCCTAGAACAATACTCATAATATCGTTCGGTGTCATTACATATTCAACAAGTAGAAATTGCATTAGCCAATTCCTTTCTATCATCTAAGGACCAATAGAACTACCCCGGATTAGAATTAATCGGCTTCTTCTACTTCCTCAGCAATGTCTTCAGCGGCTTCTTCAACGATTTCTTCGACGTTCTTAACCTTCTGCTTGACTTCTTCAAACTTTTCCTTGACTTCCTTGGCAGCTTTGTCGTAAAACTCCTTCGTCTTTTCGGCGCCGGAAACAGCAGTGTCTTTAATCATTTCACGAGTTTCTTCACCGCTTTGAGGGGCTAATAGCAAAGCTGCTGAAGCTCCCAGAGCGATTCCACCTAAGAATGACAAAAAGGATTTGTTACGGGCCTTAGATTTACTCTCAACTCCAAAAAAGTCCATAATGCTATCAAACATAGTAATTCTCCTTTCAAACGAATCTATACTGGTATCGTTTTGTTTTCTCTTGAATTATAGTATACAGCATTTACTGTAATTGTCAGCAAACTAATAGTATCCGGCTATATTGGTAACATAGGAAAGGATGAGTAAGTCTGTAAGCCGGATTCTGTCGTGAGCGACCATCTGTCTAGACCAACCGTTGCCGGTTAATTCAAGCCACCTCCTCGGAACCTGCGGGTCACAGTTATTCCTCCACGGTGTTGCTCCGGATGGGGTTTGCAGGGCCAGGCTGTCTCCAGCCTGCCGGTAAGCTCTTACCTCACCATTCCACCCTTGCCGAAAATTCGGCGGTATCTTTCTGTTGCACTTTCCTTAAAGTCACCTTCACCGGGCGTTACCCGGCATCCTTGCCCTATGGAGCCCGGACTTTCCTCACCGACAGCCTTTCGGCTTGTCGCTGCGGCCGCACAACTTACTCATCGTAATGGTCAATTATAGTCTATTCCTTGCTTAACTTCAATCTTAAGCTCAGGAAATTCACAAGACAGGTAGGCAGCCAGCAGATTCATGCCATCCCGCTCAGAAACATCGTGGCCGACTGCTAATACACGAATATCTCTGGCTTCCAGCATTAGGGCCAGATGATGTTTTATTTCGCCACATATGAGTACATCTGCAGCGATCTCTTCTAAGCGCAGTATACAGCTTTCATCAAAGCTGCCGGGAAAGAGAGCTATTTTTTTCAGCTGACTATTTTTTGAGTTAAAGCGCTGGCAAGCCGGTATTTCCAATCTTTTAGCGATCAAACGCTCAAAGTCAAAAAAGGACTGTTCCTGACATAAAGTGGCATACAAGCCATAACCAAATTCCGGTCTGCCCTCTAAAGGCATCAGAGTCTGATAAGCTTCTTCCTCAACATCAAGTTGTAATTTACGGGCAAGCCCCGCAGCGATGCCTCCGGGGCTGCGGTCCAGATTAGTGTGGGCGCTGTAGCAGGATATCCCCTTGGTGATTAAATCCAGCTGCATCTTCCCTTCCACAGTGGCGTCAGTCAAGCTATGAATCGCATTAAAAAGCGGAGGATGGTGCACGATCAGAAGCTCTATATTCTTTTCAGCTGCTTCCCGGACTAATTCCGGCGTTAAATCAAGTGCAAGAAGAATTCCCTTAACTTCAGCATAAAAACTGCCAAAAGCAAGTCCGGGTTGATCCCATTCTTCAGCCAGATCAATCGGCGCATATTTTTCAATTGCTTCGATAATTTCCCAATTTTTAGTCATCTTTTGCTCTTTTCCAACAGTTCTGCCCATTCTTCTGCCATGACTGCCCGTCCCGCGTCTCCCCGCCCCTCACGCTCCAGGCCTTTTGCCTGCTTCTCAGCCCATTCGAAGTAGAGCTTATCTGTCTCTGAAATTTCCTTTCGGCTTAAGCTCTCTGACACTGCGCGCAGTAAGCCGGGACCAATGTATAATTCCAGTTCATTCAATTTTGTAGCTTCGTCAGTATCTCCGGCACATATAATTATTGTGTAGAAGCGATTTTCATCCAGTACAAGCCTTTCTTCACTTAAGCAAAAAGACAGTTCCTGTAACACAGTACGTAATTCGTAGTGTTTTGTCTGTGGTTGCAAAATCAATCTTGAAGGTCGGGTTTTGTCTCTGTCATGAAAAGCCTCCACTAAAATATCTGCTATGCTTTCACCACCCAGCCCACTGATAAGCAACACATCATCTGGCCGGCAGCCAATGCCCTCCAGGCCATTATTCTGCAGGTACTGAATCCTGTCACTGAACTGAGGATACTTAGCCCTCGCCCGTGTTTTAGCACGTTCGAGCGGCTCTTTATTGATATCAATCAAGAGAAGCTCATCGGCTATACCCTGATCCAGCACTTCCAGTGGTACTCTTCCATGGTCGCAACCGACATCGATTAGTCGTTTACAATCAGCCGGAACCGCATCAGCCAAGGCCTTAAGGCGCTGACCTCTAAAAATTGAAGCGCCAGAGTAACCGCATTTTTCTTCAAGATTAGTCGACATAATCCTTCAGACGCTTGCTTCGGGAAGGATGACGTATCTTGCGCAGAGCTTTTGCCTCTATTTGGCGGATACGTTCACGTGTGACGTCGAAAACCTTGCCGACTTCTTCCAGAGTTCTGGTACGTCCGTCCTTCAATCCGAAACGCAGCTTGAGCACTTCTTCTTCACGCGGAGAGAGTTCTGACAGAACATTAAGCAATTCTTCTTTGAGAAGTGTGTTGGCTGCCTGTTCATCCGGTGAAGGTGCGTCCTCATCAGGAATAAAATCACCTAACTGACTGTCTTCTTCTTCGCCGATCGGTTTTTCAAGGGATACCGGCGACTGGGAAATCTTCATAATTTCCCGGATCTTTTCCGGTGTCATTTCCATCTCAGCAGCCAGCTCATCAACCTCAGGTTCGCGACCGAGCTCCTGGACCAGCTGACGCTGGATACGAACCAATTTATTAATTGTCTCAATCATATGAACCGGTATACGTATGGTTCTGGCCTGATCGGCAATAGCACGGGTTATAGCCTGACGAATCCACCAGGTTGCATAGGTGCTGAATTTAAAGCCTTTTTTATAGTCAAATTTATCAACCGCCTTAATAAGCCCCAAATTGCCTTCCTGAATCAGGTCAAGAAAATGCATGCCGCGTCCTGTGTAACGCTTGGCGATGCTGACCACAAGGCGCAGATTGGCTTCCGTCAGATGCTGTTTAGCCTCCCAGTCACCCGCCTCCATTCTTGCTCCCAGTTCTTTTTCCTCGTCAGCAGTAAGAAGTTCTACCTGTCCGATTTCCTTGAGATACATACGTACAGGGTCATCAACCAGCATGGCATCGTTAAAGGCCTCTGCCATTTTATTCTTGTCCCGCTCACGCTCATGCATTTCGCGGACCATTTCTTCCTCGTCGATAACTTCAATACCTGTCCGGATCAAAATACTGATAACATCGTCCAGCAAATCTTCATCAAACTGAATTTTTTCCAGATAATCGAGTACTTCTTCCTGTTTTAGTTCATTGTCATTGTCAAAACCGCGGGAAATCAGTGGCAGAAGCAGCTCAACATTGAAGTCGAAATCCTGACTGATATTTTCCAGAAATTTTTCCTCATCAACAATTTCATTTAGATCATCATCTGCACTTTCGACAAAGAGGTCTGCATCTACAACTTCTTCATCATCACCTAAATCCAGTACGGCATCGATTTCTTCATCAAGATCTTCGTCCGAAAGCAGAATTTCTTCCTCTTCTTCATCAACGATAATTACGTCTTCCGCCTTTGCTGCCGATATCTTGGCCGGACGGCTGGTGATAACACTGGGAGTCAGCAGCAAACCGCCTTTAGCCAATTCATCCTCGCTCTTTTCATCAGCTGACTCGACTTCAAGTGCAAGAACCTTCAGTCTTTTCTTGACTTTGGTTTTCTTTGCTGAAAGAACTTTCTGGTCAGTCACGCCCTCTTCTGTTCCGGGTATCTCCCCCAAGGCCAGAATCAATTCGGACAAATCATATAATATATCTGTCTTTGTTTCTTCTTGATCCGTTTTCTTTTTTGCCATATTAGTACTCCTGATTTATCTGCTATGTCTTACAAGGGCCGCAGCTTGAGTGTATACACTTGCTTGTCTCTTTGCCTGCTCAGCCTTGTCAGATTCATCTCTTTCGTTATAGTAATTAAACAGAGCCAGTCTTTTATCTCGTTCCCAGGTAAGTTGCTCACTTCGTACTGCCCGGAATAACTGATCATAACTTTTCTCACGTAAATGTGCTGCCACATCCTGCTCAGAACTGGACATGTCCTGCAAGATACTCTCGCGGATCTGATTTAAATCGTCCTGAAACTCATCTATTTTCTGTTTTTCTCTGTCATTGCTGTTATTTACGTCCTTTTCATCAAGCTGAGCTTCTAATTGCTGCAGCCTGGACAATAATGTCGCCAGTGTAAGAGTGCCGGCCTCAGCGTCAGCCAAAAGCAAGCTGGCCAGCTCCCTGAAAGCTCCGGCGTGAAAATCACTGGCTCTTACAGGGGCTGCAAGATTCATTCCGGCCAGGGCTTCCAGCAAGGCGGGATCACGCCCTTTATCCACATACTGTATATCCAGCTCCCGCTTATACAGACCCGGCGCTTCGGCCAAAAGCCGCAGTAATCTCAGATCATTACTGCTTTCAGCACGAAACTTTGGTTGTCTCATCGCAATCATGTCAGCTGCCTTATCGGTAACAGCAGCTGCTGAATGTGACTTCCCGCCAGCATGCTGATGACCACGCCGCCTGTCGATCTCCTGAATTATTCTTTCCGTACCGGTACCTAGTTTGCGCGCGACCTGATCAGAATACAGTTCAGCCAGAACACCATTTTCTTCTTCAGCCAGAATATCTAAAGCTATATCCTGATATTCCAGTAAACGCAGGGAACCGCTTTCCGGGTCCCGGGACTTTCTTTCTGCAAGAGCCAGCCGATAACTGCTGCGGTCATACGAATTGTCGATGAGTGAAGCCATTCTCTCAGGACCTTTGTCCCGGATGTAATCGTCAGGATCCTGTCCTTCAGGCAGAAGTACAAATCCTGCCTTCATACCAATATCGGAAAATATCTCAAAAGTGCGCATTGCCGCATTTTCACCTGCACCGTCAGAATCAAAAAGCAGGAGCGCCCCCTTGCTGTGTCTTTGCACCAGACGAGCCTGTTGCAAGGTTAAGGCTGTGCCCAAAGGAGCAACTACATTCTTGAAACCGGCTTTACTCAAAGCTATGACATCCATATATCCTTCAACAATAATCAGCTGATCGGACCTGGCTTTCAAAGCCTGAGGCAAACCGAAGAGATAGGAGCCTTTATGAAAGACCGCAGTTTCCATGGTGTTAATATATTTGGCACCCTGATCCTGCAAGGCACGGCCACCAAAACCCAGCACGTTTCCACTTAGATCTATAATTGGAAAAATAACACGGTCACGGAAAAAATCGATCCAATTATCCCGGCTGCTGCGGGTAATCAGCCCGGCCTTTGACATTGCCGCATCAGTCACAGATCTTGAACGCAAATGCTGATACAGCATGTCCCACTGATCAGGAGCATATCCAAGTCCAAACTTGCGCCAGTCACTTATGGACGTTCCGCGTTGTGTCAGGTAGGAACGTGCAGCCTCACCTCTTTTACCGATTAATGTTTTATGAAAATAACCTGCAGCCTCCAAGAGAGCATGATAAATCAACTTTTGTTCTTCACGCTTATACTGCCAGCGTTCATCTTCGTCTTCTTCGATCTCAATACCGACGCGTTTGGCCAGAAAATGTATTGCTTCCGGAAAATTAAGATGCTCAATTTCCTGAATAAAACTGATAACATTGCCACCTTTATGGCAGCCAAAACAGTAATAGATCTGTTTCAGCGGTGTGACGCTGAAAGAAGGTGTCTTTTCGGTATGAAAGGGGCAAAGACCGAAAAGATTATGGCTCGATTTTTTATCCAGATCAACATAAGAAGAAACCACATCAACGATATCGTTAGCGGCTATCACCTGATCGATTGATTCCTGGGAAATTCTGCCCATCCTGCCCTGCTCTTTCGAATCAACTGTTTATATCCAATATATTCAGCATTTTCTGGAAAATATGAGTTTTTCTTAATTAGCCCTCATTACTAGTATTCGTTAAGCTCTTTGCTTTTCCCTGCCCGCGCTTGTACGAAAGCCACAGGGCACATTCCAACCTCTTTTGGAGCATTTGACAATAAATCGGGTCAACAGTATCAAGATCACCCATGCTATGCCAGTGATTAGCAGCACAGCCACCGCCGCAATGGTAGCGGGCCCAGCATGAGTTACAGGGTTCCCGGCTGGGCATCAGATACTCACTGAAAGCTGACTGCCGTTTGGAATCAGTTTCGTAGCATGTTTCAGTCAGCCGTCCGATGCGATGCTCAGTTTCTCCTACCAGCTGGTGGCAGGGGTAGATATCACCTTCAGGCGTAACTGCACAATACTCGGAACCGGCACCGCAGCCTTTAAGTCTTTTATAGAGACAGGGGCCATGGTCCGTCTGCAGGTTGAAATGGAAAAAATTAATATTTGAGCCGGCTTCATCCGACTGTAAGACCAGAGCTAGTTTCTCATAAGAATCCATCACTTGCGGCAGATCCTCCTCCCTGATTGAATAATCGAACTCAGGGGCAGCTACAACCGGTTCTATGGAAACGTTTCTGCCTAAGGCCGCCAAAGCCAGAACATCCTCAACAAAGTCTAAGTTATGGCGGGTAAAGGTGCCGCGAATATAGTACTCACGGTCTCCGCGAACAGCAACAAATTTGCGTATGTTTGCCGCTATGCGTTCATAGCTTGCATTTCCTCCTGCATCAGGACGCATATGATCGTGTGTCTCCGCTCTGCCATCACAGGAAAGTACTACATTTTTAAAATGTCTGTTAATGAAATCTATTTTTTCATCATTTAACAAAAGGGCATTTGTGGTAATTGTGAGTCTGATATCTTTGCCATTAAGCGGACCCATCTCTTCACAGTAGGCAACCAGCTCTTTTACAACACTCCAGTTCATCAAGGGTTCGCCGCCGAAGAAATCTATGTCGAGATTATGACGCGGCCCCGATGCTTCAATCAGGAAATCTATCGCCCTTTTACCGGTTTCCACAGATATGTAGCTGCGCTGTTCAGATCCATATTGACCTGTTGAAGCGAAACAATATAAACAGCGCATATTACAGTCGTGACAAATATTAAGACACATGGCTTTGAAACGCGGCTCTTCCGGATAGAGCTGGTCAAATCTTACTTCCGGCCGGACAGTAAAAAGCTGAGACTGTGCTATAAGCTGATCAATCAGATCCGCTATCTCAGGCCCATCCGGGAACTTTTCCAATTCAGCCTGTGACGGCCTCTTAGCTTGACCGCCCTGATACAGTTCCAGAATGGAAAGAGCCTCGTCATCAAACAAATGCAAGGCTCCACTTTCCGTGTCGTAAACTAAATTATCCCCATGCAGGGTAAAACTATGGATCAATCACGATCCTCCACTTCACGTTCGCAAGGCTGATTTGCTACGGTGCAGCTTGTCTTGCAGGCTGACTGACAGGATGTCTGGCATTCAGAGCAGGCTGAACCGCCCTCGCTGGCTTTTATCGTCGGATTAATAATAGTTTTTATGTGCTTCACAAGATAGCCCCTTTCTGAGGAAACGATAGATTCTTCTATTAATCTGTGCCTTCTTCATCAAAAGTAGTAGAGGGAGAAAGTACAGTACTGATAGCATTTTTCTTAAATGTCATCATAGTGTTGGCAACGCTTGTATAGATAGTTACTTCATCGCCTGTAATATTAGCAACTTTGCCAACAATCCCGCCAATAGTCATGACATTGTCGCCCGGACGCATAGCTTCCAATTTTGCTTTAAGTTCTTTTTCCTTTTTCTTCTGTGGACGAATTGAGAAAAAGTACATAAAAGCGATGATCAGGGCAAAGGGCAGCAACATCGTCAGCATGCCTGTAAGCCCGCCACCACCTTCTTCTCCTGTACCGGCACCTGCAGCAGAGAGCAGATATGTGGGTATTAAGGTATAAAATAGATTCATTATTGTCCTCCGTGATAGTTTTAGCATTAAGCTAATTTACATATAATTTATTCGTAAGATAAAAAATATTTATACTTACCTGATAGAGTCTACCACAAAACTCTGATTCAAATAAAATTCTTTTCGAAAATCAAGAAATTTATCAGCCTTAATTGCTTCACGGGCCTGCTTCATCAAATCAATCAAATAGTAAAGGTTATGCCAGGATAAGAGGCGCATGCCTAGTATCTCATTGGCTTTGATCAGATGGCGCAGATAAGCACGTGTGTAGTTCTTACAAACATAGCATTGGCAAGCAGGATCAATCGGAGAAAAATCTTTGGCGTAAACAGCATTACGTATAACTACCCGCCCCTGGCTTGTAATGGCCGTTCCATTGCGTCCTACTCTGGTTGGATAAACACAGTCAAACATGTCTACCCCCCGCAGAATTGATTCAATCATGTAGGTCGGTGTTCCTACTCCCATCAGATAGCGCGGTTTTTCAGCCGGCATGATGTCCCTGATGGCGTCGAGCATCTCTAACATAGTTTCTAGTGGTTCACCAACCGATAAACCTCCTATACCGAAGCCGGGCAAATCAAAGGAAGTAATCTCCCGCGCACTTTGCTCACGTAAATCAGTATACATACCTCCCTGGACAATGCCAAAAAGTGCCTGTTTTTCCGGCTTGTCCCAAACGTCGATTGCCCGTTCCAGCCACCTGGTCGTACGCTCCAGTGAACTCTTGGAATACTCATACGTAGCAGGCCAGGGCGTGCACTCGTCCAGTTGCATCATGATATCTGAGCCTAAAGTTTTTTGAATTTCAATTGACAGTTCCGGCGTTAAGAAATGACTGGAACCATCTATATGCGATGAAAACTTTACACCTTGCTCACTTATATCTTTTGGACTTGCCAGGGAAAATACCTGAAATCCGCCGCTGTCTGTCAGTATCGGGCGCTCCCAATTCATGAAAGAATGCAGGCCTCCGGCGGCTGCAATCACCTCCATACCGGGACGCATCCACAGATGATAGGTGTTGCCCAAAATTATATTGGCATCGATCTCCTTCAGTTCATCCGGAGTCATCGACTTAACTGTCGCCTGGGTACCTACCGGCATGAATACCGGTGTTTCAAAACTGCCGTGCTCAGTTGTTATGCGTCCATAGCGCGCTCCGCTTTGACGGCATTCGTGTATAAGTTCATATGTAACTGCTGACTTGCTAATTTACTTGTCCTCACTTGCTTTGCCTGGTTCCGGCGGCAGCCCCTGCGGCAATAATAACATAGCATCACCAAAGCTGAAAAAGCGATAGTCTTGTGCTATAGCCTCCTGGTATACCGCCAGCATCTCTTCTCTGCCCATCAATGCTGATACCAGCATAAATAATGTAGATTCCGGTAAATGAAAGTTTGTAATCAGGCCATCAATCAGGCGGAAGTAATAACCGGGATATATGAATATATCCGTTTCGCCAACTTCTGCTTCTAAGTTTTTTCTGGCAGGATACGACTGATTGAGGGCCACTGATTCGAGTACACGTAAGGAAGTTGTGCCTACTGCTATAACACGGCTGCCTCTTTTTTTCGCGGCCAGAATCGCATCAGCCGTTTCCTGAGAGAAGCAATACTGTTCCGAGTGCATGTGATGCTCATTAATTGAATCAACTTTTACCGGTCTGAAAGTGCCGATGCCTACATGCAAGGTTAAATAAGCAATTTCAATACCCTTTGCCCTCAGCTCATCCAAAAGCTCATCACTAAAGTGCAAGCCTGCAGTCGGAGCAGCTACAGAACCTCTGTGTTTTGCATACACGGTCTGATAGCGCTCAGGATCCTCCAGGTCTTTATGAATATAGGGAGGCAATGGTATTACCCCCAGTCTGTCTACAAGCAGGTCAAAGGGCTTAGAGCAAGTGAAGCGCAGTCTTCTGCCGCCATCCGGCATAGTTTGGATCACTTCCGCTTCCAGCTCTCCTTCGCTGAAAACAATACGGTCACCCAACTTGCAGCGTCTGGCCGGTTTTGCCAGAACATCCCAGGTCGGACCTTCACTGTCAGTTTGTCTGATTAAAAGGCATTCGATTTGTGCACCGGTGGAAGCCCTTTTTCCAAATAGTCTGGCAGCAAGAACTCTGCTGTCATTCATGACCAAAAGATCGCCCGCCTGCAAAAAACGGGGCAGGTCGTAAAAATGAACATGACTGATTTCTTCTCCACGGGGATAAACTATCATTTTGGAATGATCCCTCTGCTTGCTTGGTTCTTCCGCTATCAGTTCTTCAGGCAAATCGTAGCTATATGCAGAAGTTGTACGATAATACCTTCCACTTTCTGATAAATCATTAACAGCCTTTACCGTAGCGGCAAGAGACTCAAGCGAGCGATCACGCCGGTAAGCTCCGCGCTCGATCTTTTTCAAGCTAAGGCCTTTTGGAAGGGGCAGAAGGCCAAAGTTTGCATTCATTGGCTGAAAATTCTTTTCATCTGTATAAACAACATAGCGAGCCAGAGCACCACAGACAGTGTCAGCAGCCGGTAAAAGCAGCCGCTTCTGCTCCCGGTCACAAGCCAGCACTTGGGCAGCAGCCTGATGCGCAGCCATCAGACCGGAGGCAATCGACTCAACATAGCCTTCAACACCGGATATTTGTCCGGCAAAAAAAAGTCTAGGATTCTTTTTTGCTGAAAAACCTGGATACAGGATAAGAGGCGCCTTGATGTATGCATTACGATGCATTACCCCATAGCGTAAAAATTCGGCTTCCTTTAAGGCCGGAATCAGTCTAAACACACGCTTCTGCTCTCCATAGGTCAATCGCGTCTGACAACCGACCAGAGAATACATGCTTCCTTCAATATTTTCCTGCCGCAGCTGAAGAACCGCAAATGGTGTTTTTCCACTTGCCTGATCCTGCAATCCTTTGGGGCGGAGTGGCCCAAAGCGCATAGTATCCTCACCGCGCCGGGCCAATTCCTCTATTGGCTGACAGTCGGCAAATAGTATCTGATCAAAATCTTTGACCAGGGCGCATTCTGCTTTAATCAAAGCAGTGCGAAAGTTCAGATATTCTTCTTTGGTCAGAGGGCAATTAATATAGTCATCACCGCCTTTTCCATAACGGGCAGCACGGAAATAATGATCAGAATCAATTGTTTCTGCGTCTACGATCGGTGCGATAGCATCAAAAAAATGAAGATTGTTCACGCCAGTAAACTTTTCGATATCTTTATAAAGAGAATCTGTAGTCAGGGGGCCGGTTGCGATGATAGTCACAATACCGTCCTCTGGCAGCTGCTTTATTTCTTCAGTGCGAAAATCGATCAGGGGATTCCCTCTGATCAATTCTGTAACCTTGGCGGCAAAGAGTTCTCTGTCTACAGCCAGAGCGCTGCCGGCCGGCACGCGGACTAAGTCTGCCTGCCGGAGCAGTTCTGAACCCAGTTGTCTCAGTTCCAGTTTTAAAAGTCCGGAAGCAGTAGTGTCCTGATCCGATTTAAGCGAATTGGAACAAACAAGTTCTGCCAGATCATTCAAGCTATGAGCCGGACTTTTTTGCTCAGGCTTCATATCGATTAACTCAACATTAAGTCCAAATCGTACAAGTTGCAGTGCAGCTTCACAGCCAGCCAGACCGGCTCCGATAACTCGAACGTCAATCACTTTTGATCCTCGCCGGAAGTCATTTTGCCGGCAGGCGCTTTCTTCACTTTAGTTTTACTTGTTTCCTTTTTGCTTTTTGCAGTTTTTCTGGCCGTTTTTTTTCTGCTGGGGCAATCTTTATTGGAACACATCTCGCTTTTCTTGCCGCGATAATTACGTTCTACCATGTAGCTGTTACATTCGGGACAGTTTTTACCATTAAGAGGAAGGTTCCAGTCGATAAATTTGCAGTCTTTGTCATTGGATTTATCGCAGGTGTAGAAGATACGGCCGCGTTTACTTTTGCGGAATACAACCTGTGAACCACAAAGGGGACACTTGGCCGGTGCCTCTTCAAAAATAGTCTCTGTATATTTGCATTCCGGATAGTTATCACAGGCGATAAATTTACCATAACGTCCCATGCGGATGACCAACTTACCTTCCTGGCATTCGGGACATTTGCGTCCGGTTGGCTCATCCGGAATCTCAATCTTCTCAATTGACGTCTTGGCTGCTTCAATCTGCTCATGGAAGGGTTGGTAAAAATCCGACAGGACCTTGACCCAGTCTTCCTTGCCTTCCTCAACATCGTCCAGCCGTTCTTCCATTTGAGCGGTAAAGTCTGTATCGACAATATTACGGAAATTATCTTCCAGGAGATCGTTGACTAAAATCCCCAGTTCTGTAGGGAACAGGGTTCTGCCATCGCGTTCAACATATTGGCGGTCCTGAATAGTGGAAATCGTCGGAGCATAAGTTGAAGGGCGGCCAATGCCAAGACTTTCCATTTCCTTAATCAAAGAAGCTTCGGTATACCGTCCCGGAGGCTGGGTAAACTTTTGTTCAGGCTCGAGACGATCCAATATCAGTTTCATGCCCTTCTTCAACTCAGGCATATCCATAGACACAACGTCATCAGCATCTTTCTGCACTTGTGAAGGCAAATCGAGCAGGCCCATCTGCAGGAGCCAGCCCGGAAATAAAAGACTCTCACCATTACTGCGGAACAAATGCCTTCCGGATAGAATATCTACTCTTAAAGTAGCATATCTGGCTGCTTTCATCTGGGAAGAAATAAAACGGTTCCAAATAAGTTCATAGAGCTTAAACTGGTCTCGTGTCAGATAATCCTTCAGTTCTTCCGGTGCTTTATCAAAATGCGATGGTCGAATGGCTTCATGCGCATCCTGTGCTGCCTTTTTATTTTTATAAAAGGGAATCTTATCCGGTACATACTCTGCACCATGTTTCATTTTTATATATTCGCGGGCAGATTCTACAGAAGATTGGGATACGCGGACAGAGTCTGTTCTTATATATGTGACAAGAGATGTCTGGCCACTCGCACCCAGCTCAACTCCTTCATACAATTGCTGGGCCGCCCGCATAGTGCGTTTGGCGGTAAAACCCAAAACACGCGAGGCATCCTGCTGTAAGGTACTGGTTGTATAGGGTGCATATGGTTTACGCTGGCGGCTTCCCTTTTTGACATCGTCAACGATAAAATCGTGTGATTTGATATCTTTAATTAAATCTGAGACTTCTTCGTGGGATCCGGGGCGATGTGCTTTGACCTTGCCTTCTTCCATTTCGCCATGATAACGGGAGAAAAACTCCTTTTCCCTGGCTTCCCGGCGCAGATAGGCTGAAAGTAACCAGTACTCTTCGGGCACAAATGCTTCAATTTCGCGTTCGCGCAAGACAATCAGACGCGTCGCCACCGACTGCACACGTCCTGCAGAAAGGCCTTTCCGTATTTTCTGCCACAGTAAAGGGCTCAGCTCGTAGCCAACCAAACGGTCAAGAATCCGCCGGGCCTGCTGGGCATTAACCAAATCCATATCAATCGGACGAGGTTCCTCCACAGCCTTTCTAACAGTGCCGGCAGTAATTTCATTGAATGAAATCCGGATACTGTCAGCAGGGTCCAGATTCAGAATGTATGCTAAATGGCGTGCAATCGCTTCACCTTCCCGGTCAGGGTCGGTTGCCAGAAGGACTCTGTCTGCTTTCTCTGCCTGAGACTTGAGATCGCGCACAATCTTCTCTTTGCCGGGCATATTTACATAGAGGGGTTTGAAATTATCCTTGACATTAACACCAATTGTCCCTGAAGGCAGGTCTCGGATATGTCCGACTGATGAACGCAGGACATAGTCTTCGCCCAAATAGCGTCCAATAGTTTTTGCTTTCGCCGGCGATTCTACAATTACTAATGATTTGCTCATAATATTTCTTTCCACACAATAAATAAGCGACTACATCGCTACAGTTAAACATATATACATTATCCTAAGGCCTTTTGTCAAAAGCTATAAGCAGGGGCACATGCTGTATAAAGTCCGCGAGCCCGGTCTACAAAGCCATCTTTTTGTAAATGTGCTAATAGCAGAGCCAGTTGTTCTACCGGCAGTTGGCTCCTGCGGCTTAGCTCAGTCAGGCTGGAAGGAGCTATGCACAGGCACTCCAGCACAATTTTTTCCTCAGTACTTAAACTTGTTTTGCTACTAGCCCCGCCAGCAGTATTTTCTTCCGTACTTAAGGCCGGATCCGGCTTTCTCTTCAAAATAAACTCAAGGTCGCTTGCACTTTGCAGCAAGGATGCACCCTCCTTGATCAACTGATGACAGGACCTGCTTCGCCCCGAGAAAACCGATCCGGGTACCGCAAAGACTTCCCGGCCATAATCAGCTGCGAAGTCAGCTGTAATAAGTGTTCCACTCTTCTCCCCCGCTTCTGTAACGATAAGGGCGTCAACCAGAGCTGCGATCAGACGATTGCGCTGAGGAAAATTCTGCTTTTTCGGAGGCTCGTCAAGCAGAAACTCTGAAATAACAAGTCCTCCTTTTGAGCTTATCTCACTGAATAAGTTCTTGTTGCTGTGCGGATAGGGCCTGTTAAGTCCGGAGCCCAATACAGCACAGGTTCTGCCTTCCGCAGCCAGGCTGTGGCGATGTGCCAAAGTATCAATGCCGACAGCGCCTCCGGAGACAACTACAGCTTCTGCATCTACCAGATCTCTTGTCAGACAACGGGTCACCTCCATGCCATAGTGACTTGGGGTACGACTGCCCACGACGGCTACAAGACTGGAAGAATTAAGAATTTCCCAGTTTCCGCCCTGGCCAAACAAAAGACTGGGACAGGAATCAATTTCTTTCAGGCGTTGGGGAAATGCCTGATCATTGCACAATATCACTGTCAGGTCTGCCGGGTATTTTTTGTTCTCCGACTGTAGTTGTTTAAAGTTTTCCCGATATGAAATTTGAAAGTTTATGAAAAGATCCTCCCTTAAAGAAGTCTGACTCCCTTCTTCTGTTTCTGCTTGACGCATTTGTATAAGATTCTGCAAGTTACGAGCATTTGTAATTAGTTTGCGTCTGTCACGCAAGGAAATTCTGCATTTGTTGGCAGCAAGCAGAAAGGCTTGAGCCAGAAGCAATTCCTCTTTATTTTCTGAAATTAAAGCAGACATTAACCTGTATAACTCCTCTCTGACATAATCGAAGGCAGTGCAAGCCTATATTCAAGAGCTAAAGCCAGATCCACCTCTTCTACCGCTTCTGCTGCACGCAGGTCAGCGATGGTGCGTGCAACCCGAAGGACACTATGAAAAGCCCGGAAGGAAAAGCGCATCTCCTCGGCCAGCTCACTGATAAATTTCTGACAATTTTTATTCATCTGCATGAAGGGCATCAACTGATCAATTGGAATCTGACTATTAAAGAAAAAGTCTTCACCAAAGTCTGCGCAGCGCTCCTTCTGTTTTTCCCAGGCAGCTCTGACTTTGGCCTGAATGGAAATAGTCCGCGTCACATCACTTTGGTCCAGAGATGCCTGTAAAGTGGGTGCCTTGACCCGATTAAGCTGAGCAACCAGATCAAAACGATCGTAGAGTGGTCCGCTAATACGGTCTAGATGCCTTTCCACTGAATATTCTGTACAACGGCACTCAGCATCGGCTTCCAGGCGCTCACCGCAACGGCATGGATTACAGGCAGCCATTAAGAGAAAATCAGATGGGTAAGTAACTCGCCAGGAAGAACGGGCTAAATGGATTTTTTTGAGTTCCATCGGTTCTCTCAAGGCATCAAGTGCCTGTGGTTTAACTTCAGTCAATTCATCCAGGAATAAAACACCGCAGTGCGCGAGTGTGCATTCTCCCATCTTAGGCGGAACACCGCCTCCCAGCAAAGCACTGGCTGTTATCGAGTGGTGGGGTCTGCGGAATGGCCGCTCTGCCAAATCCCGGCGGTAAGTCGGAATATCCGAAACCTGTTCAATCAGAAGAACCTGCAGCACTTCCTCCCTGGTCATTGGCGGCAGTATCTCAGCCAAAGCTGAGGCCAGGCTGGTTTTTCCGCAACCGGGAGCACCCATGAGGAGCAAGGGGTGCCAGCCGGCTGCAGCAATTGTGATCGCCCGGATACCNNCTGGCAATAAGCTTTGAGGGTGGAACTATACCTGAATATATCTCGATAGCTTCAGATAAATCTGCTGCGACATGGTAACGGCAGTTGCTGAGAAAGCTATGGCAGTCAAAATCGCAGGCCGGACCGATTACATCTTTAATTCCGGACTTTTCCAGGGCCAGCAAACGATTAAGTATGCCCGAAACAGCATGTATTCGTCCATCGAGACTGAGCTCACCGAATGCGGCAATCGGTCTTGCGCCCAGGGGCCTGCTGACTTGTCCCGAAGCCTGAAGAACGGCAAGCGCCAGAGGTAAATCGAAGGCGCTGCCGCTCTTAGGGAAGGTAGCTGGAGCATAAGATGCTAATACTCTGCCCTTAGGAAAGGAATAGTGGCTGCTGTTAATGGCAGCCCGTACCCGGTCACGTGATTCTCTCACCGCGCTGTCACAGTTGCCCCCTACTTCAAAACTAGGCAGTCCGGCCAGCAGGCAAAGTTCAATTTCTATCAGAACACCTTCGATGCCTGAGAGAGCACATGTTGTCATTTTTGAATACTGTGTGTTTTTCATAACTATATGATCACGCAAGAAAGTTGTAAAACAATCTCTTCTTTCTGTCTTCAGTAATCAATAGAAGTCAATTTGTCTGATGAGATAAGAGCAAAGATGCTTTGTACTGTTTCATTTAACAAATTCTGAAATGGCTCATGACTTGAAGACAGTTTAGTGATATTATTTTGCGGGTGCCTGTAAATTGGGGTATTTATTGATTTGGAGTATAGCTATGAAATTAGGAATTGTTGGCTTGCCTAACGTCGGAAAATCTACTTTATTTAACGCGATTACTATGGCAGGTGCCGAAATAGCGAACTATGCTTTTTGCACTATTGAACCCAATATTGGTGTTGTTGCCGTGCCTGATGAGCGTCTGGACGTGCTTGCCGAACAGGAACATTCCGCAAAAATCACCAAAGCTACTATAGAGTTTTTTGATATTGCCGGACTGGTGAAGGGTGCCAGCCATGGCGAAGGTCTGGGCAATAAGTTTCTGGCCAATATTCGTGAAGTAGATGCCATAGTCCATGTTTGCCGCTGCTTTGAAGACGAGAACATCAGCCATGTCGTCGGGACTATTGATCCGGTCAGGGATTTTGAGACAGTTGAGCTGGAATTAATCCTGTCAGACATTGAGTTGCTGGAACGCCGCCTTGATAAGGTAGAGCGCATGGCCAAGAGCAATGATCCTAAACTAATGGCAGAACTGAGATTTATCAAGTCACTCCTGAATTTTCTAGAACAGGAGCAGCCTGCCCGCGACTACATTATGGAAACTGAAGAAGAAGAACAGATGATGAAAGACTTCTTCCTGCTAACTTCCAAGCCAATACTGGTAGTCGCCAACGTAGCAGAAGAACATGCCGCCAGCGGCAATAAGTTTTCACAGTCGCTTACTGATTATTTTTCAAAGGATAAAGTCGAAGTTATAACTATCAGCGCTCAAATTGAAGCGGAGATACAAGAACTGCAGGCTGATGAGCGTAGTCTTTTCTTAGAAGCAATCGGATTAAAGACAAGTGGACTCGACCGTTTAATTAAGGCCAGCTACAAGACATTGGGTCTGATCAGCTTCCTCACCGCCGGACCTACAGAAGCCAGAGCCTGGACGATTACTGAAGGCTGCAGCGCACCTCAGGCCGCAGGGGTAATCCACAGTGATTTCGAACGTGGCTTTATCGCTGCTGAAGTTGTTCCCTATTCGACTCTGGCCAAACTCGGTTCCAATCAAAAGGCCAAAGAAAGGGGGCTGGTACGAAAAGAAGGCCGAAAATACATAATGCAGGATGGGGATGTGGTCCTCTTCCGCTTTAACGTATAGTCCGCTCCCCTTAGCGCTGTCTCTTCTTTTATACAAGCAGTATATTCTCATAATTTAATGTATGCTCCATAACTCATGATGTTCTGTGTTATTATTCAGACATAATCTCACTGTTTACTGTTCTGAATTGGAGTACATTTATGAAGCTGGGAATTGTGGGATTGCCGAATGTTGGTAAATCCACTTTATTTAATGCCATCACGCTGGCCGGTGCTGAGATAGCTAACTACCCCTTTACAACCATTGAACCTAACATTGGCGTTGTTGCTGTGCCGGACGGACGTTTGCAGCTTCTGGCAAAATTGAACAATTCAGCTAAAATCACAGAGGCAACCATCGAGTTTATCGATATTGCCGGTCTGGTCAAAGGCGCCAGCCGGGGCGAAGGCTTGGGCAACCAGTTCTTGTCCAATATTAGAATGGCAGATGCAATCGTGCATGTTTGCCGCTGCTTTGAAGATGAAAATGTCTCTCATATAGCAGCCAATTTAGATCCGGTAAGAGATCTGGAAACCGTCCAGCTGGAGCTGATCCTTTCTGATATTGAGCTTTTGGAACGACGTCTGGACAAAACAGAACGGTTAAGCAAAGTCCGTCATGATTCCAGTCTGAAAGCTGAGCATGATTTCATAGAAAAGCTGCTGGCCTTTCTCAATCAAGGGCAGGCAGGCAGAAACTATATTCCGGAAAATGAATCTGAAATCGGATTCATGCGGAACTTCTTCTTACTTAGCTCCAAACCGATATTAGTCGTCGCCAACGTATCCGAGAATGATGCTGCAGCTGGCAATAAATACTCGCAGGCTCTGATTGATCACCTGGCCGATGATGAGGCAGAAGTCATAATTATCAGCGCTAAGATAGAATCTGAAATCCGTGAACTGCCTCCCAGGGACCGCCAGGATTTTTATGAAGAAATCGGCTTGCAAGAAAGTGGTCTCGATCGTTTAATCAAAGCCAGTTATAAGAGCTTGGACCTGATCAGTTTTTTAACAGCCAAAGAAGCTGAAGCCCGCGCCTGGACAATACCCAGAGGTTACAAAGCCTCACAGGCTGCCGGCGTGATCCATAGCGATTTTGAACGTGGTTTCATCGCAGCCGAGGTTATTCCCTACACTACACTGGAAAAAATAGGCTCCCTCCATCTGGCCCGGGAAAAAGGTCTGGTGCGGAAAGAAGGCAGAAATTACCTGGTTGAAGATGGCGACGTAATTCTCTTTCGCTTTAATGTTTAAATGGCAGAAGCAAAATCATAAACCCGGCAGTTTTATTCCTCTTGCTTCCAGCTCTGCTTTCAGCTGACAGCGCACTTTCTGATAGAGATCTTCCAGACTGCCGTTATTATCAATAACATAGTCAGCTATTGACTGATACTCCTCATCTGTCATCTGTACGGTCAGACGGCGTTCAGCGTCTTCCC
>LFSM01000081.1 GCA_001512745.1 Clostridiales bacterium DTU032 | reverse complement strand
CCCGGATCGGATCCTTCATGCGGAGTGGATTGATAGAGTGATAAAACTGTAGCAGCTTCATCATTCATCATACGGATTTTAGGGTGAAGTCTGTCCATAGCAAGTCCTTTCTATGATCTTTGTCAGAATAATAGATCAGATCGGTGAATAGAAGTATTTTAACAGATAGCTATCAATCTTTCTGTCACAGCAGGATTATAGCTAAAATAGCATTTGCTTAATTATTCTGAAATTAAAAGCAGGCCCGGCATGTAATAAATAACTCAGCGCACTGCTTTTCTTTAGTGTAGACTTAGCCATGAAGAATTGAAGAAAGGAATCTATTATGGATTTACAAGCAGCAAAAGGCTACAAGAAAGCAGCCGGTACAACAAATTTGATTAATATCCTTATGGACAGCGGCAATAGCATAGTAATTGAGCTGGATGAACAGGCAGCCCCTGTCACCGTCGCAAATTTTCAGAAGCTGGTTTCTGAAGAGTTCTATAACGGCATTATTTTCCACCGCATTATCCCAGGCTTTATGATTCAGGGAGGCGATCCCCTGGGAACAGGAACAGGAGGCTCGGATACTAAAATCAAGGGTGAATTCGCATCTAATGGTGTCAATAACCGCTTATCTCATGTCCGCGGGGCAGTTTCCATGGCCAGAACACAAGTGCCGGATTCAGCGAGCTCACAGTTTTTCATCTGCCATGCAGACAGCCTTTTCCTTGATGGGGAATATGCCGCTTTTGGAAAAGTTGTTGCGGGTATGGACGAAGTTGACCGCATCGCTGATCTCAAGACTAATAGAAATGATTTCCCGGAAAATCCGCCCCTTATGAAGCAGGTCTTTTTTGTGGTAGAGGAAGAAGCCTAAGTCAATTTGACATTCTTGACAATAATCGCCCCTAAAGCTAGGATATTATTATACATATTTCATATATTTCAGAGGGGGAAATTATGGATAATCAAGATTTTGCAACTCGTCAGATTCACGCCGGGTCATTAAAGCGAGAGAACTTCAGGCCTCTGGTCATGCCAATCTATCAAAGTTCAACTTTTTACTTTGATAGTGTCGAACAGGGTGCTGCCCTCTTTGCGGGTGAAGAAGATGGATATTTTTATACCAGAATCGACAACCCGAATCAAAGAGAACTGGCAGCACGTCTGGCCCAGTTAGAAGGCGGAGAGAGTGGTTTGGTTTTCGCCTCCGGTATGGGCGCAATCAGCTCTACTTTATGGTCACTGCTCGGCAGCGGTGATCATATCATCGCCGGCAATACTCTTTACGGCTGTACCTATGAACTTCTGCATGAAGGGTTTCCCCGCTTCAAAATTGATGTCGATTTTGTCGAATTGACAGAAAGCGGAATTCTGGAGAGCTTTCTGCGTCCGGAAACGAAAATTGTCTATATTGAAACACCTGCCAACCCCAATTTAAAAATTGCGGACATTAGCTATCTAGCTGCTACGGCACATAGTTACAATCCGGAAATCAAAGTAATCGTGGACAATACCTTCGCCACCCCTTATCTGCAGCAGCCATTGACACTGGGAGCAGACATCGTGGTCCATTCTGCTACCAAGTATCTTAACGGCCATGGCGATGTTGTAGCCGGAGCAGTTATATCGGACTTAGATACTATCAAATTGATTTCCGGTAATGGCTTGAGGTATTTCACCGGTTCTGTACTGGGGCCTTTTGAATGTTTTCTGATCTCCCGCGGACTGAAGACACTTGACCTGCGCATGGAAAAACACTGTACCAACGCCCGGAAAGTTGCAGAATTCCTGGATCAGGATGAAAGGGTAAAAAAGGTTTACTTCCCCGGGCTAAAATCACATCCTGCTTACCAGCTGGCTCAAAAGCAGATGAAGCTGCCGGGAGCCATGATCTCTTTCGAACTGGCAGGTGATAAAGAATACTGTGCCAGCTTTGCCAATAACTGCAAGCTCTGCCGGCGGGCGGTTTCATTGGGTGATGCTGAAACTCTGATCCAGCATCCGGCCAGCATGACTCACAATACATATAGCCCTGAGGCATTAGCTGAAGCTGATATAGCGGAAAATCTACTGCGAATTTCAGTCGGTCTGGAATCTGCCTCAGACATTATCGCTGATCTTAAGCAGGCGCTGGATAATTGCGATAATTGATCCCATCTTTCTTGTAGAAAAAAAAGTGACATGCCGATATTGCCGGATGTCACTTTTTTTTGCTTTTCTAAGCGAACTAATATTCTTCGTACTGTAACTTATAGAGAAGCTTGAACAGACCGTTCCGGGCCAGAAGCTGGTCTCTTGTCCCCTGCTCAGCAACCCTGCCTTTATGCATGACAATGATCTTATCCGCATTGGCAATGGTAGAAATCCGGTGAGCTACAGCTATCATGCTGCGGCTGACGGACATTTTGCTGATCGCATCCTGAATCAAGAGTTCTGTCTCCGTATCAATATTCGCAGTTGCCTCATCTAAAATCAGCAACGAAGGTTTTGCAGCAATGGTTCGGGCAAAAGATAAGAGTTGTCTCTGGCCGGACGATAGCGTGCTGCCGCGTTCCATGATTTCTTCATCATAGCGTTTTGGTAATTTATCGATGAATATATCAGCATTAACAATTTTTGCTGCCTGTCTGACATCAGTGACCGATACTTCCGGACGATTCAGGCTGATGTTCTCCATGACACTGCCGGAATACAGGAAGACGTCCTGCTGAACCACTCCAATAGACTCGCGCAGCTGCTTGAGGTCATATTCCCTGATATCAATACCATCAAGCAGAATCTGCCCTTTATCGATGTCATAAAAGCGGCAGAGCAGGTGCATGATAGTGGACTTGCCGGCACCGGTAGCACCAACAAAGGCAACAAACTCTCCAGGCTCCATGCTGAAGGAGACATCTTTCAGAACCCATTCTCCTTCATTGTAGGCAAACCAGACGTTTTTAAATTCAATCTTCCCCTCAAGTCCTGTGGCTGGAACTGCCAGCTCTCCGCCGCTATCCTCAACTTCCTGATCCATCAGGTGGAAGATTCGATGGGTTGAGGTCATAGCAGACTGAACAAGATTGAAGGTTTCAGCCAGTTCCAGGATCGGCTGGAAGAAACGCTGGATATAATCGATAAAAGCATAGAGAATACCAAAAGTGATTATACCGTCAAGATGACTGCGTCCGCCAAACCAGATCAGGGCTGCAATGCCAAGAGATCTTATAATCTCAATAAAGGGGCGATAAGTCGCATAGTATTGAACTTCCTTGCTGCTTAAGTCCAGATATTCACGGTTAATCTCATCAAATTCTTCTGTCACCTGCTTTTGTCTGTGGAATACCTGAATTGTCCGCATCCCGGAAATGTTCTCAGATAATTTTGTATTTATCATGGAGAGAACACGGCGCTGAGCATAATAGACCTTTCTGATCACACGGCGGAATACCATAGAAATAATAATGATCGCCGGCGTCAGAAGCATCACAAAGCTGGCGAGTCTGCTATTCATGCTGTACATGATCACGACAATACCGGCCAAAGTAATCAGGCTGCGGAAGATTGTAGTCAGGACTGAAGTAAACATTTCGTTTAGCGTTTCAGTATCATTAGTCACCCGTGTAACCAGACTTCCCTGCGGATAATGATCAAAAAACGTCATAGGGAGTTTCAGAATATGATCGTAAAGATCCTGCCTGATTCTTCTTAAAATCTTTTGTCCCGTCTTATGCAGCATATAGTCCTGACCATATCCGGCAACAAAAGCCAGCAGAACAGTTGCAAGATAGATCAAAGCCATCTGCGTTGCACCTGACAAGGCCAGAGCCCGTTCATTCTGGCTTGCCGCGGGGTCAAGCAGAACAGAAATATTGTTATCGATAATCATCTGTGTCAGTCGGGGCTGAGCCAGGGTCATGCCCACAGAGATAATAATCAGCAGAAAAATGACGATGAACTGCTTATAGTAAGGAGTGCCATAAGAGTAAAGGCGCTTCAATGTCTTGCGGTCCGGCTTTCTGCTTCTGGCATTCTCCTCATCAAGATGCTTGTACTTAGTCTGAGCCATCTTACGCCTCCTCCCTGTCGTCACGCAATTCACTTTCCAGAAGCTGCCTCTGATAAAGTCTGGCATAGAAGCCATCTTTGTCCTGCATGAGCTCTGCATGCGAACCCTGCTGCGAAATAACACCATCTTCGAGTACCAGAATCTGTTTTGACCGCTGAACTGTCGATACACGCTGACTCACAATAATCAAACCATGTTCCAGTTCTTCCAGATGATTCAAAATATCTTTTTCAGTGTTGGTATCTACAGCAGATAGCGAATCATCCAGAACCAAAATCTGAGCGTCCTGATAATAAGCACGGGCGATCGCCAGACGTTGCTTTTGCCCACCTGACAAAGTCACCCCTCTTTCACCGACCCAGGTCCTGTATTGGTCGGGCATGGCTTCTATGTCTTCTGCTACCTGTGAAAACTCCGCAGCTTCCCTGACCTTTTCCGGATCATAGCCATCATCACCACTAAAGGCAATATTGCCGGCAATAGTGCGTGAGAACATGAAACTCTCCTGCTCAACAAAAGCGATTTTACTATAGAGTTCTTCATAAGAGAGATCTCTGACATCAACACCATTCAGAAGAATCTGTCCCGAATTTATATCATAGCGCCGAAGCAGCAGGTTCAGGATGGTGCTTTTGCCTGACCCCGTGCGACCCAAGATTGCCAGACTTTCATTGCCCTCAAGTGAGAAGCTCACACCTTGCAGAATCCAGGGCAAATTATCCGCATAACGGAAATAGACATCCCGGAACTCAATTCTGCTTGCATCGTCAGCTTTAGAACTGCTGATTTTGATAGCTGATGTGGTTTCCTTGACTTTGGCTTCAGCTGCGAAAATTTCATTGATTCTTCCCATAGCTGCGATACCGCGCTGGAAGCTGTTAACAACCATACCTATGGCCATCAGAGGCCAGACCATCATGCGAAGGTAATTAAGCACTGCTACAAAATCACCTAAAGACATACTGCCAATAAGCATGCGCCGGATACCGTAAAGAATAAAAATAACCAGAGCAATACCGGCTATGAACTGAATCAAGGGATCAAAGAGGGCACTCATGCGTAACATATCCATATTTTTAGTCTGATAATCTTTGTTAATTTTCCCAAAAGACCCCGCACGGTTTTCTTCAATACCAAAAGCTTTAATGCTGTTGATGCCGGAAATATTCTCCTGCACTTCAGTTGTCAGCTCGGAGAAAGTATCCTGTACTGCCCGGCTGCGTCTCTGCAGCGGTTTGGACATGCTGAATACAACAACTGTAATAAAAGGTAAAGCAAGCAAAGCAACCATGGCTGTTTTAAAACCAACCGTATAAATCATCATGATTACGGTGAATATGGTCATAAAAACGGCATCTACTATCATGATAATGCCGCCTCCCATCGAGTTGCGCACCATGAGAACATCATTAGTCACATGTGCCATCAAATCACCGGTACGATGTTTATTAAAAAAGTTGTCATCCAACTTAAGATATTTCTTGAAGAGTTTGTCTCGCAGCCAATACTCCAGCTTTCTGGCCGTACCAAAGATATAAACACGCCAAAAATAGCGGCCTGCTGCAACAGTCAGGCCCAATAGAAATATGGCCAGAGCTGCCTGACCGGTTCGCTCAATTGTCAGTTCCCCAAACTGTGCCCAGTCTGCAAATTTTTTCAACACCTGTGGCACCAGCAGATTCGCAGTATCAACAAAAAGCAAGGCAACAATCCCAAAGATATAACGCCATTTATGTTCACGTATAAATGGTAAAATAGTTCGATATTCTCTCATAGCTTTCCCCTATCCCCAGACATTGTACAGTAATTAGCTAAATACAGTAATCGGGTAGGACCCCGTTCATTATTTGAACGGGGGACCTCCCACACCACCGTACGTAC
>LFSM01000082.1:811-4623 GCA_001512745.1 Clostridiales bacterium DTU032 | reverse complement strand
GTACAGAGTGGACCCGGCAAAAAACGCGGGCCCAGGATTCAATCAAGAGGCTGGCTACAGATCTGGTCGCTCTCTATGCTGAGCGGCGGGCCCGCCGCGGACATGCCTTTGCAGCAGATACCATCTGGCAGGAAGAGTTTGAAGGGCTTTTCCCTTATGAAGAAACTGAGGATCAGCTGACAGCTTTAGAGGAAATTAAGGCGGATATGGAGTCGAGCCGGATTATGGATCGCCTGATCTGCGGGGATGTAGGTTTTGGGAAAACCGAGCTTGCCTTCCGCGCCATGTTCAAAGCAGTGGCGGATGGATTTCAGGCAGCCTTGCTTGCGCCGACAACGATCCTCTGCAAGCAGCATTATGAGAATCTGCGTGACCGTTTGCAGGGTTTTCCTGTAACCCTGAGGGAAATGAGCCGATTTGTCCCGGAAAAAGATCGCAGGCAGACGGTTGCTGATCTGAAAAAAGGTAGAGTTGATATCGTTGTCGGGACACACCGGCTGCTGTCTCAGGATATTGAGTTCAAGAAGCTGGGCCTGCTGGTCGTTGACGAAGAGCAACGCTTCGGTGTTGATCATAAGGAAATAATCAAGTCCAGACATCCGGCAGTTGATGTGCTTTCCCTGACGGCGACACCGATTCCACGCACCTTGCATATGTCTTTATCCGGCATCCGTGATATATCGCTGCTGGAAGAAGGGCCGGAGGATCGGCGGGCAGTACAGACCACTGTTATTGAATATGATGAAAAGCTGGTGATTGATGCGATCAGGCGTGAGCACGCCCGCCGGGGCCAGGTTTTTTATCTTTTTAATCGTGCACGTTCCATAGATCGTAAAGTGGCTGAATTGTCAGAAAAAATGCCGGGACTTCGTTTTGTGGCGGCACACGGTCAGATGGATGAGCGGCGGCTGGAGAAGATAATCGGGGAGTTTGTAGCCGGAGAACACGATGTGCTGGTAGCGACCACAATTATTGAGTCCGGTATTGATATGCCAAATGTCAATACTCTCGTGATCGAGGATGCTGACCGGCTGGGTCTGGCGCAACTATATCAGATCAGGGGGCGTGTCGGGCGGTCCGGCCGTCAGGCCTACGCCCTGGTAACCTACCGTCCGGACCGGGCTTTGAGTGAGCAGGCGCAAAAACGCTTGCTGGCCATACGGGATTTCACAGAGCTGGGTTCGGGTTTTCAGATTGCTTTGCGGGATTTGGAAGTAAGGGGGGCGGGCAACCTTTTAGGCGGTGAGCAGAGTGGCCACATGGAAAATATCGGCTATGACCTCTACACCAAGATGCTGGATCAGGAGATCGATGTTCTGACGGCGGAGCAGCCGGCGAAAAAGCGGACGGAGACCATTGTCGAACTGCGTGTGGATGCCGGTTTGCCGCATATGTATATTTTGCAGGATGAAGAACGGCTGGACCTTTACCGCAAGATTGCCAGTATTGATAATGTTGATGATTATCGGGATGTGCTTGATGAAATAATTGACCGCTACGGTGACCCGCCGGCCAAAGCCATGGCATTGCTGGACATTTCCTTTATCCGCGCCTTCGGTGAGCGTGCCGGCTTTACTCGTATTTGTGGTCGTGGACGCGATATCGAGCTGCTGATAGATGAGGAAAATGGTGCCGATATGGAACTGATCGCCCAGCTTATGGCAGCGGAGTCAGGCCGCCATAAGCTGGTTTTTAATGCCGGCAGACGTCCCAACATTATGGTCTGGGAAGCGGCAGCCGATGAGAACAAGAGTGCCAGAATTCTGCGGGACCTCTTTGCACAGGCGGACGAAAAGTCCTAGTGCATAGAAAGGTGCCTGGCACCAAATCATGCAGTGTGCACCAAATCATGCAGGCACCAAATCATGCAATGATGGTCAGCAGTTCGTCTATGCTTTTGCGCTGGTAGTGTTTTTTGGCGGGTCTGGAGGCCTGGCTGGGATAACCGATGGCCAGGGCCAGCACAGGTTTTTCATTGCCTGGCAGCTGCAGATTATTTGTAAGTTCTTCGACATCAAAGTCGCAGATCATGCAGCTTTTCAGTCCTAAATCTTCTGCTTCCAGCATGATATGTGTACCGGCGATTCCGATATCGAGGTTTACAGCGTTGAAGGAATCTTGCTTTCGGACCCAGGCTTCCTCCTCAAGGCCGGTGATGACAATATGTACCGGTGCATTGAAAGTAGAAAGTATGGACCGGCCTTTTTCACCTTTTAAAAGATAAAGACGGAAGGCCTGGTTATTGTGTGCTGTCGGGGCCAGACGGGCAGCCTCGAGCAGCAGGTCCAGTTTTTCTTCCTCGACATCTTTTTCCGGATCGAAACGTCTTTCAGAATAACGGTCTTTTAACAGATTAAGTAAATCTCCCATTTTTGTAATCCTTTCCTGATCGGTCTTTCTCGTTAATATCTCTCTGCTGTATGAGCCCTGCAGGCTCTGACAATTTAGTGGTAGAATTACAGCAAAGGTAATAATATACATTATAAGTATATAAGACATTTTGAAGGAGGAAGTATATGTCACTAAAAGGAACTAAAACAGCAAACAATCTGATGATCTCGATGGCCGGCGAGGCGCAAGCGACTTTTCGCTACAACTTAGCAGCCAAACAGGCCAAAGCCGATGGTTACGTTCAGATTCAGAATATTTTTGCAGAAACTGCCCGCAATGAAGTCGAGCATGGCAAGCGTTTCTATAAATTCCTGCGTGAAGACTTTGAGCCCGATGAGGCAGTCAATGTTAACTGGGATTATCCGGTGACCTACGCGAACACAGTCGAAAATCTGAAGAGCGCTATCAATGGCGAGCACGGTGAAGCTAACGAAATGTATCCTGAATTCGCTGATGTCGCTGAAGAAGAAGGATTCCCCGAGATTGCTTATGTCTGGCGTGAAATTGCTGAAGTAGAGGAAGCGCACGAGACTCGTTTCCGCAAACTGCTGGCCAATATTGAGAACGACCGTGTCTTTAAACGTGATGAGGAAGTTCTGTGGAAGTGCAACAACTGTGGCTACATCCATAAAGGCAAGTCAGCTCCGAATGTGTGCCCGGCCTGTGCCCACAAGCAAGAATATTTTGAGTTATTTGTCGAGACTTACTAGGAGAATCCTACTTTTTTGCTCATCTGCTTTTTGCAGAGATAATAAAGGCCTTCGGAAGCTCCGAAGGCCTTTATCCTTATGTGCCGGATAATGGCGGATGATAACTATTTGTTCAGCTTGTCCTTGGCGATAGCATTTTCCAGAACCATGCCAACATAATGAACTGGGTCCTTTACGGTGGCGTGGGAGGGTGAGTAGGCCAGGTCAAGATGGAACAAGTCGCTGATCTTCGCTCCCAGTGTCATGGCTGTGACGAGGACATCTATGCGTTTGTCGACACCGTTTTCGCCAATAATCTGCACTCCCAGGAGTTTTTCTGTATCACGATCAGCAAGAGCTTTAATAATGATGTCCCTGCCGCCGGCAGAAGCTGCTTTGTCAGGACTTTTGATGTGCACTACCTGGACGTCGTAGCCTGCTTGGCGCGCCTGATCTTCGCCCAAACCTGTTCTGGCAACGCTGAGGTCAAAGACACGGAAAATCCCGGTTCCCAAAACTCCCCTGAAAGTCAGACTGCCACCGGTGACTGCATCACCGCAGATCCGCCCGGTCTTGTTAGCGGTCGAACCCAGAGGAAACCAGGCGGCTTTTTGCCTGATCAGGTCATAGTGCTCGACACAGTCACCGCAGGCATAGATATGGGGGTCACTGGTTTGCATGCGCTCATCAACTGCGATCGCCCCGGTCGCTCCCAAGCCGATGCCGGCATCC
>LFSM01000082.1:0-793 GCA_001512745.1 Clostridiales bacterium DTU032 | reverse complement strand
CTGACACCT
The DNA here is from genome assembly GCA_001512745.1 of Clostridiales bacterium DTU032. Classification (GTDB taxonomy): domain Bacteria; phylum Bacillota; class Clostridia; order Saccharofermentanales; family DTU023; genus DTU032. The sequence goes on along the minus strand of LFSM01000082.1, from coordinate 784 downwards.
GTGGCCATGATCACGATGTCGCCGGGTATTTTTTCGCCCTCAGCGGTCAGAACATAGCTGGATTCTATCTTAGCAGCTTGTGTATTCTTGTAGGTCTTAACACCGTGGTCATTCAGGTATTGTTCCAGGTGAACTGACATGTCAGGGTCCAGAGCAGGATTGATCCGGGGGACCATTTCAATCACATGAACATCCAGACCGATACGGGACAGGTTTTCGGCCATTTCCATACCGATGCTGCCACTGCCGATAATAGCAGCAGTCTGCGGTTTATTCTGTTTGATGAACGAATCGATCTTGAGGGCATCCTGAATAGTTCTCAAACTAAAAACATGATCCTGATCGACGCCCGGAATAGGTGGAATTACGGATTTGGCCCCGGTGGCGATAATCAATTTGTCGTAGTGATCGGTAAAAGTCCGGTCAGTTTCCAGATCTCTGATGCTCAGGCTTCGGGTCTCCAGATCAATTTTCTCGACTTCATAACGGATTTTGACGTCGACATTGTATCTTTTTTTAAAAAAACTAACATCGCGCGGTGTTAAATTTTTAATGTCCTTAATCAGGCCGCCGATAAAATACGGGGTATCGCAACCGGAATAGGATATATCCGGCCCTTTTTCATAGAGGACAATCTCGGCTTTGTCATTATTGCGCCGTGCCTTGCTTGCGGCTGAAGTGCCCGCAGCTACTCCTCCGATGATTATAAGTCTCATCTCAAACCTCCTTAATTCTCAAACTTCTGCTCAATAATTCCTATTGATATCTCAAACTTATCATAAAG
>LFSM01000099.1 GCA_001512745.1 Clostridiales bacterium DTU032 | reverse complement strand
TTTGTCAATTTCGCTGCATGCACCAAATCAGGAATTGCGTGAGCAATTGATGCCGATTGCCAGGCTTTATCATTTTGATGACTTGATAGCTGCTGCACAAGAGTGGACCTTACGTACCGGAAGACGTGTAACTTTTGAATATGCCTTGTTCAGGGATGTAAATGACAGTCGTGAACAGGCAGAAGAACTTGCTAGTAAATTGAGAGGCTGTAACTGTCACGTTAACCTGATACCGGCAAACCCTGTGCCGGGTTTGGACTTTGAAGCCAGTTCAAAGGCAAATGTGAACAGTTTTCAGGCAGAGTTGAGCAAACAGGGAATCAATGCTACTCTCAGACGCTCGTTGGGGCTTGATGTTAATGCAGCATGTGGCCAATTGAGACGACATCATCCGGATGATAAGGCTGAAGGTTGATAGGAATAGCGAGGTAGACCAACATGCAATACGCAGCACAAACTAATAAGGGTTTAGTGCGAGACCGAAACGAAGATAATTTTGTTGTGCTCCTGGAAGAAGAGAAGCCCGGTATCTTTGTTATTGCAGACGGTTTGGGCGGCCATAGCAATGGTGAACTTGCGAGCAGGATAGCTTGCGCCTATGCCAGTGAATATCTTGAAAAAGAGTTGCCGCATAAGAATGAACCGGCCGAAATCCGGAATATTTTGATTGCAACTGTTCAAAAAACAAATATTCATGTCTATATGAAATCTCTGGAGAATGAAGAAAACAATAGAATGGGAACTACCCTGACTATAGGAGTTCTCTATCCTGAAAGTTTCTATTTTGCACATATCGGAGATACCAGAGTTTATCGGCTGCGTGATAACGAATTTGAGCAAATTACCCAGGACCATACTTATGTTGGTGAGATGGTGGCCAGCGGCAATCTGTCTGAAGATGAAGTTCGGGTTCATCCCCGACGTCATGTTTTAACACAGGCTATAGGATTCCCTGAATTTCTTGATGTAGATTATGTACATTTGGATCGTGCTCATGGTGATAGATTCCTCATGTCAAGCGATGGCTTGCATGGAGTTCTGGAAGATGATGTTATATCAGCTTCTTTGGCCAATTCACTTAGTCCGGAAGAGGTTTGTTCGCAAATGATTGAGAAATCTCTGGAGGCGGGAGCCCCGGATAATATTACAGTTATCACAATTTTTGTGTGATCAGGAGGAATACATGAATTCTGCCCAGCAATTTACAGCGGGTACAGTCATTGGTGATCGTTACCGCATAATCAAGCCTATTGGGCAAGGTGGCATGGCTTCGGTATTTTTAGCTGAAGACCTGACTAATGGTGAAGGCGTAGCCCTGAAGGTTATGCGTGACGAATTAACCAATGATCCTGAATTTGTGCGTCGTTTTGCCACAGAAGCACGTGCCGCTGCCAGCTTGGATCATCCAAACATTGTAAAAGTTCTTGACTATGGTCAGGACGGAGATGTTCGCTATATTGTTCAGGAATATGTACAGGGTGAAACTCTGAAGGATATGATTCGCCGGGAGGGTGCCCTGGATTTCAGATTGGCCACTCCGCTGATGATTCAAATCGGTTTGGCTCTGGAACATGCGCACCAACGTGAAGTTATTCATCGCGATATGAAGCCACAGAATATCCTGATAACAGATGATATGGTGGCAAAAGTCACTGATTTTGGCATTGCCAGAGCATCCAGCATGAACACTATTACTTTAACCGGCGGCGTTGTGATGGGTTCTGTTCATTATTTTTCTCCGGAGCAGGCCCGGGGTGGGGAAGTAACAACACGCTCAGACCTGTATTCTCTGGGAATTATCTTTTATGAGATGCTGACGGGAGAGTTGCCTTTTGACGGCGAATCTTCTGTTGCTATCGCGATAAAGCATTTGCAGGAATTTCCGCCTGCTCCCAGTTATTATGAACCTGAATTGCCGAAAGCCCTTGATGATATTGTGGGCCGTGCGATTCAAAAGAATCCTGCTGCCCGCTATAGATCAGCCAGGGAATTTGTTGATGAGCTGGACGCTTTTATGGTTGATCCTAATGGCGTTTATGGAGTTATCCCGCAAACTGCTCAGCGATCCGAACCTGCTTCTACATCAGCTTTAGGTGTGCCGTCAAGAAGAAATAATTATAACAAAGTCAGAGATATTGACAGAACATATAATAAGCGGCGGTCTTCCCGCTATCGGGATACTGCCATCGTTGTTGCAATCAGTGCTGTCGCTGTTGTTCTTTTGGCCTTACTGACGATTTGGCTGGTCAAAAATTTCTCCTCTAATGAAAAACCGACTGAGAACATTGAGATTGTATTGGACAACTTCACCGGTAAAGAGATTAACAATGATGAAGTTATCGAGCGGCTCAATGAGCTTCAAAGAGCGGGGATGGAGATTGAACTGCTTTACAGAGTCGATGAATCTGTGCTGGAAGACATTATTTTCCGCCAGGAACCTGAGTCAGACGGGACCTTAAAGATACGTCCGCAAGGTCAAAAGCTGACCCTGTATATTTCAAGTGGCCAGGATTCTGTGGTCGTGCCGGAAGTTGAAGGGGATACCAGAGTGATGGCGGAGCAAAAACTGCGTACTGAAGGTTTCCTGCCATATTTTACCCCTGAATTTTCTGATACTATCCCTAAGGATATAGTTATTCGTACTGTTCCTTCTAGTGGCTCTGAACTGCCTCGCGGTGAAAATATTGAAGTTATTTATAGTTCAGGTCCGGAAAATGTCCGTGTGCCGGATGTGCTTGAGATGCCGATAGCATCAGCCCGTTCTCTGATTGAGGACAAGGGCTTGCTGGTAGGTTCTGAGATTTCTTATACCGGTGATCCGATACCGGAAAACGATAAGTATGTAATTAAGCAAAGTCCCGCAGCTGGTACGGAAGTTCCGGCAAGAACTCCCATAATACTGGAAGTCGGTACTTATGATGATCTTTATGAATTTAAGAACCCGACTACAGCTCCAACCGTAAGAATCATGCCGAAACTCGAAGGTAAAACACAGTCAGAAGCAGATTCACTGCTGTCATCTCTGGGCGTCCAGGAATATAGCGTACAGCGCTGGCCTGGATCAAGCTCAAGCCTGAACCCCAATACAAGTGCAGACAAGAAAAAAATATACATACTGGCGCAGAATATTGAGGCCGGTACGGAGTTTACGCCGAATAAAGACGGGATAGTGTTAACCTGGGGTGACGCTAGTGATTATGAATCATATACGAATCCACAGACACCAACACCACCTGTGACTGACCCGGCTACAGATCCTACGACAGAACCTGCAACTGATAATCCCGGCTAAAATGCATAGTTTTTAAATTGGAAGTGATAGAGAAAATGAAAAGATGTGCGGATTGGACGAGAGCAAAGACTCTCTTGTGCCCTTCGATTTTATCTGCTGATTTGTCTGATCTCAGCAATTCGATTGCTGCTTTAGATGATAATTACGACATGCTGCATTGTGATGTGATGGACGGATCCTTTGTTCCGTTGATTACATTTGGCTCCCAGTTGGTAAGACAATTGAATGAAAAAACAAAAAAAGCACTTGATGTGCATCTGATGGTGATAAATCCCGAAAGCCAAATTAAGAATTTTGCAGATGCAGGTGCCAGTTCTTTGGTCTTTCATCGTGAAACCAGCTTCCATCCCCAAAGAGTTCTGAGTGAAATCAGGTCCTTAGGCTGTTATGCCGGAGTTTCTTTGAGCCCCGCAACTCCGCTCGAAGAAGTGAAATACCTGCTTCCCGACATGGATATGCTGCTGCTGATGACGGTTAACCCGGGTTTTGGTGGTCAGCTTTATCTTAAACAGATGACAGAAAAAATACGTTCTGCCCGCGCCATGATTGATGAGTCCGGTTATTCAGTGCGCCTGCAGGTGGATGGTGGAATTTCCCGTGACAACTTAGGGCAAGTAATCCGGGCCGGTGCCGACATGGTAGTATCAGGTTCAGCCATCTTCTTAGCGGAGAATCCGGGACTGGAAGCTAAAGCTTTCCAGTTGGACATGCTGGAATTAGACCGGGAATTAAAACGTGTTTAACTGTGCTGTATCCCTAGCCGGAGATTGCACCGATATTCAAGGTGTTAAGCGTCTTTGTGCTTTAGCTGATCTTCTTGTCGCAGCTGATGCTGGCGCAGATATTCTAATTAAAGCCGGAATTGCGCCGGACTGGGTTATTGGCGATAACGATTCGGCACAAATGACTCTACCTGACCAGACAATTCAATTATTCTTTCCCCGGGATAAAGATTATACTGATGGTGAACTGGCAGTCTCTCTGGCACTTTTTCTGGCTGAAACAGGCAAGGATTTTAATAGTAAAGAAACTATCTTATCAGCATTTTCTGAGAAAGGACACGATCAGTTTGCACAGTGTCTGACAGAAAATTTTCGGCAGGCACAAGGTATTTCTGATTTAAGTTTTTTGATTCTCTTTCCTTTCGGCAGGCGGTTAGATCACAGCTGGACCAATATACTGCTGGCAGCCAGCCTGGCGCGTTCAGGAGCAGTCCTTTATCTTTCAGATGGACTTAGCCTGGTACGCATAATAGCCGGCAGTGTTCAGCAACAAGCAGCCTTTGCTGAGGAAGTGCTTGCAGCCAGTACTTTATCAGAAGAAACAGAGCTGGCATTTTCTGCAATACCCCTGGACGACAATGTTAAGGGTTTCACTTTGTCCGGACTAAAATGGAATCTTGAACAGGCAGAGCTTCCATACAACAGGGCTGCTGCAGTATCTAATCGTCCGCTCAGGGGAGAGAAGGCCAATCCGATTATTTCTCTGGAAAATGGCACGGTGATGCTGGTGCTTACACCTGCAGACTAAAATTACTGCGATAAAAAACAATCCGCCGGGAGCGGATTGTTTGTCGTCAGTTTTCAAAACGTAAAATATAATAACGTTTCTTGCCCAGGCGGATTATACAGGATTGATCCTCGTCCAGATCAGCTGCAGTAAGCATTTTTCCAAGATCAGTTACTGAATTATCGTTGAGGTAAAGTCCGCCCTGCTGGACAAGGCGTCTGCCTTCACTGCGCGAGGCAAGTATCTTATTGTCTGACAAAATCTCAATCAGGCTCTTATCCATATCACTTAAGTTTAAGACAAGTGCCGGGCTGTCTGCTAAGTCGCCCTGACCACTAAAAAGTGCTTTTGCAGCAGCCTCAGCTCCCTCGGCCTTTTCTTTGCCGTGAACTAAACTTGTCACTTCAAAGGCCAGCTTTTCTTTAGCCTTATTTAAAGCAGAGCCGGTCAATTCAGCATATTCTTCGATTTCTTCCATGGGCATGAAGGTCAGCAGTTTCATGAATTTAATAACATCAGCATCATCAACATTGCGCATGTACTGGTAGAAATCATAGACCGAAAACTTGTTCTCATCCAGCCAGACAGCTCCTTTAGCTGTTTTTCCCATTTTCTCACCGGCACTGTTGGTCAGCAAAGAAAAGGTCATGCCATAAGCGTCGGCATGTTCAACTTTCCGGATCAGGTCTGCTCCGGCTATTATATTGCTCCATTGGTCACTGCCGCCCAGTTGCAATCTGCAATCATATTTGCGGTAGAGGTGAAGGAAATCATAGGCTTGCAGAAGGATATAGTTGAATTCAAAGAAAGACAATCCTACTTCCAGCCTGTTCTTATAGCTATCAAGAGTCAGCATCCGGTTAACTGAAAAATGTATGCCGATTTCGCGCAGAAAATCAATGTAATTCAGTTTAAGCAGCCAGTCAGCATTATTGTCAATTATTGCTTTATCATCAGAGAAATCAATCAGGCGTGACATCTGTTTTACGAAGCAGTCAACATTATGATCTATAGTTTCTTTGGACATCAGGCTGCGCATATCAGTGCGCCCGGTAGGATCACCAATATGTCCGGTGCCTCCGCCCATCAAGGCGATCGGACGCAGGCCGGCTCGCTGTAAATGGGTCATTACCATCAGCTGAATGAAATGACCGATATGAAGGCTGTCTGCTGTGGGATCAAAACCCACGTAGAAAGTAGCGCCCTTTTTGCTCAGATAATCACGCACTTCCTCCTCATGGGTGAGCTGCTCTATATAGCCGCGTTCCAGCAAAACATCATAAACATTTCTTTCAGACATGGTCTACTCCTTCTTTCCTTAAAAAATCACAGCTTTCTATACTGTGAATGCCAATTATAGTCACTTGCCTTGATTTGTGCAAATATTTCAGATACGTACGGTCTGACGTGTTTCTTCCAAATTACAAGCCTTTTTGAGTCGTGATTTCCAGAGATTTCCGGCAGTAAAACACAAGTCTTTTTGCAGAAGTCCTGATTCACTGTCAATTTTCTGCCAATCTGCGCTGCGCGTTATCACGGGCAGGCTGGCAGTTTCCTTCATATAACCTAATAAAGTCTGACCACGTTTAGAAAAACCAAGAATGCGCAAAAACTCAACTTTTGAATTCTGTGTGTCTTCCTGGCTGATATTCAGCATGGCAGACAGCAAAGCGCGGCGTACGCGCGACAGAGGAAAAGCACGTGTGGCGATGGATTCAAGCCAGTCAGAGAAGTTTTCTGCACTCAACTTTGAATCCAGCTTTCCCAAGTGATTAACAAAGCGGTCAGCAAGACCGTTTTGCATACCCTGGATTGTTGCCAGAAGCTCACGGTCCCGCCAAATCGGCTGACTATGGAGCAGGGGAGCGAAGTGGTGGAGAAAGACCACAGCTTCCTGTTCCTGATAAGCGGAGACAAGCTCTGCCAGAGAGCTTGGGGTCATATAGGGATGAAGCAGACGTAAAAGATTTGCTTTGTTATCTTCAGGTCTGCCGGAGACTGCATCAGCTGCCAAATCTCTGATCTTACTGGCTGAGAACCTGCTTTTTTGATAAAGGGGCAGGGGATGCGTAGCTAGTTCTTTTCCACTCCTGATAATAGCTTTCTCATATTCTACAGCCAGGATAGAATTGCTGTTTGCCAATACACGGCCTGCATTTTCATTAGCCATGCACATGCTTACAGCTGCTTGACGTGCGGCAGCGAAGCCCATGCCCCGGCGGATATTTTGATCAAGTAATACTTTAAACTCTGCCGGTTCATCTGATAGAAAAAAGGCAAGATCTTTAATCAGTTCCGGAAAATCACTGTCTTCACTCCCATAAGCGAGATTGCGCACAACCCCGCTGGCTTGCAACAGACCTATGCCGGCTTGAGCGAAACTTTCAGCAGAATTTAAGACAAAACTGACAGGAATTTCGATTATAAGGTCAACTCCTTCGTCAAGGGCTGTACGTACGCGATGTGAGATATCGTAGAGAGCCGGCTCGCCTCTCTGGGTAAAAGAAGCAGACATAACTGCAACAATACCAACAGCTTCCGAAAATTCTTCCCGGATCTGCCTGATCAGCTCTCTGTGCCCGCGGTGGAAGGGATTAAATTCACTTACAATGCCACATGTTTCCATAATTATAATTTTACATTTACCCACAATTTGCTAGTAACCAGCATAACATGCTTAAGAAATATTTTGTCTTTGTAAAGAATTCTGGATGATTTTCTAGTATACTTACAAAAACAAGTATTTATGTTTATCAAATGTATGCTTTATAGACTGGCAGCATTTTGATCGAATCTCGTTATGGCCGGGTTTGCTAACCCAATAAAAGAAAGTAGATAAGGAGTATTTATGGGACTGATTAAAGCCGGAATAGGCGCTTTAGGCGGAACATTGGCAGACCAGTGGAAAGAGTTTTTCTACTGTGATTCATTAGATGCTAATACTCTGGTAGTCAGAGGACAAAAACAAATTGGCAACCGTTCATCAAATGTCAAGGGACATGATAATATCATCTCCAACGGCAGTGGTATTGCTATTGCTGACGGCCAATGCATGATCATCGTTGACCAGGGTGAAATTGTTGAAGTTTCAGCCGAACCAGGTGAGTTCACGTATGACAGCTCAACAGAACCCAGTATTTTTTCCGGTAATCTTGGTGATAGTATCAAGAAAACTTTCCAGACCATGGGAAGACGTTTCACCTATGGCGGTGATACCGGAAAAGATCAGCGTGTCTACTATGTAAATACCAAGGAAATCATCGGTAATAAATTTGGAACCCCAAATCCGATTTCTTTTCGGGTTGTAGATGCCAATATTAATCTCGACATTGATGTATCAGTTCGGGCTAACGGAGTGTATTCATACAAAATTATTGACCCTCTGCTTTTTTACAGAAATGTAACAGGAAACGTGGATGGATCTTATAGCAGGGAGGAAATTGATTCACAGCTGAAATCAGAATTCCTGCATTATCTCGCACCTGCCTTTGCACGCATCTCAACCATGGGAGTACGTCCCAATCAACTGGTGGGCATGAATCAGGAAATAGCAGATGCTTTGAAGATTGAACTTTCTGAGCAATGGACGGAATTACGTGGTCTGGAGATTGTCAGTATCGGCCTCAACTCAGTCACCCTGCCGCCTGAAGACGAAGAATTGATCAAGCAGGCACAGCGTGCTGCCATGATGCGTGATCCGAATTATGCTGCGGCCACTCTGGTTGCTGCACAGTCCGACGCCATGAGAGGTGCTGCCAGCAACGAGGGAGGCGCCATTACAGGCTTTATGGGTCTTGGTATGGCTCAAGGGGCCGGTGGAGCCGATGCAGCAGCTCTTTTCCGTATGGGTGAACAGAAAACTGCTGCAGAAGCTGCACAAAATGCGGATAGGGCTAAAGCACCTGCTGGCGGCTGGACATGTAAATGCGGGGCTGAAAACACAGGTAAGTTCTGTAAAGAGTGCGGAGAGCCTAAGCCCAAGGAAGAACCGGGTTGGCAGTGTTCCTGCGGTGAAGTTAATCAGGGCAAGTTCTGCAAAGAATGTGGTAAAGCTAAACCTCCGAGTGCCCCGCTCTATCGCTGCGACAAATGCGGCTTTGAACCGGAAGACCCGCAAAATCCACCTAAATTCTGTCCGGAATGCGGCGATGTTTTTGATGAGAGTGATAAGGTTTCAGAATAGAAAAGAACTCTTGTCCGACATATTCGTAGACCTGGTGGAGGTTTAAGATGTCAACTTTAGAGCAATATAAATGCCCCAACTGTGGCGGAGCAGTGCTGTTCAATACTGAGTTGCAGCAACTGGTTTGCAGTATGTGCAGCAATGTATATTCACCTACAGCTTTTGAGGGGAATGAAGAACTCGCTAAAAGCGAGGAACCTGACAATATGTCATGGTCTTTTGATGAAGAAGTCTGGCAGGAAGGGGAGGCAGGTGAACTGCTGACCTATTCCTGCCCTTCCTGTGGTGGTGAAGTACTTGGTGACAATACTTTGGCTGCTACTTCCTGTCCTTACTGTGATAACTCTGTAATTATACCGGCCCAGTTCTCCGGTGATCTCAAACCGGACCTGGTGCTGCCTTTCCAACTGGATAAGGAAGCCGCAAAAATGGCTCTGAAAAGACACATGAAGGACAAGCGCTTTGTTCCCAAGATCTTTAAGAGCGACCACCACATCGATGAAATTAAAGGCGTTTATGTGCCCTTTTGGCTTTTTGATGCGGATGTTGATGCCAGAATAACTTATGAAGCTATTCGTACCCGTGTATGGAGTGATTCAAGCTTCAACTATACTGAAACAAATAAGTATGCTGTCTACCGCGAAGGCGCCGTGCGTTTTGAACGGATTCCTGTGGATGGTTCAAGCAGAATGCCTGATGAGCTGATGGAATCAATTGAGCCTTTTGACTGCGAATCGGCAGTTCCATTTGACACTGCTTACTTGTCCGGCTTTCTGGCAAATAGATATGATGTCGACGCAGCTGACAGTATTGAACGTGCCAACACACGGATTAAAACCAGCACGGAACAATCTTTTATGGAATCTATCCGAGGCTATGATTCGGTTAGATCTGTCAGCAGTTCTATTAAGATGAAAAACGGAGATATCAATTATGCCCTGTTTCCTGTTTGGATCCTTAATACTAAATGGCAAGATCAGCTCTATACCTTTGCCATGAATGGGCAAAGCGGAAAAATAGTAGGCAACCTGCCTTTGGACAAGAAGGCTTATTGGCGGACTTTCCTCATCATGGCTGCTTTGCTGACCGGCCTGATCTTTTTGCTGTTTTTCCTTTTGTGGTAGATGGAGGGCAATATGGGTAAATATATTTACAAGAAAAAGCTTGCTCATTTGTTGCTGTTTCTGCTGGTCATCGCCTTCGTATTCTTCCTGCAATACAGTCCTGTAAGGGCTTCAAATGCTTCATACAGAGTTGATGATCAGGCGGGTCTTTTAGGAGAAAACCAGCGCATAATACTTGCAGGGGAACTTGATCGGATCAGTGAACGCTATGGAACTGATATTGTAATCCTGACCCTGGGTGAGGAGATTTCTATCCTTAACGCAACGGATTACGCTGACACATATTTTGAAAATCAGAATTTAGGTTTGGGACCTTCGCAAAGTGGCATGTTATTCATGATCAGCATGGCAGAAAGAGACTGGGCCATTGCCACACATGGTGAGGCCATAGATGTTTTTAATGATTATGCACAGGAACAGTTGATAGCTGCAATCTTGCCAGCTTTGCGCGACAACAATATGTATGCGGCTTTTTCGGAATTGGCAAGCTTCAGCGAAGAGACGCTGGATAATGCAGAGCGAGGAATTTTCGCAGAAGAGAAAGTCAGCCGTCCCTTTAGCTTTTACATTCTGCCACCAGCTATTGCTTTATTACTTACAGCCTTAATTATGAAAGGTCTTAAAGCACCTCTGACTTCAGTCGGTTTTCGTTCGGGTGCCAACTCTTACTTGCTGGATAATAGTATGCAGATAGCCAACTCAAATGACTATTTCTTATCGTCATCAATCGCACGAACAGTTATACCCAAGAGTAGCGAAACAAAGAGCGGTGGTGGTCGCAGTACAACTCATACCAGTTCGTCCGGCAGAACCTTTGGCGGCTCCAGTGGAAAGTTCTAATAGATTGGGGTATAACCGGGGCTGAAGTTCACTAAAATTTATATACTGAGATTTGGTCAATTTAGATAGAGAATAGCGCCTTTTTTTGGGAAAGGCGCTATTCATTATGGTATAATTTCACCGTTGTGCACTTATAGCTTAGGGGAGGGGACATAAATGACTTTTATGGAAAATGTTTTACAAAAGGCCAAGGCTGCTAAGAAAACTGTTGTGCTGCCTGAAAGTGAGGACCCACGAGTTGCGGCGGCAGCTGCTAAGATATTGTCTGAGCAGATAGCAGATATTATTTTGATTGGAGAAAAAGATAAGATCTGCAAACTTCATCCAGACCTGGATTTATCTCAAGCCAGATTTGAAGATCCGGCCACTAGCATTTTAAGGGAGGAGTTCAATCAGAAGTACTGGGAATTACGCAAGCATAAAGGCTGTTCTGAGTCGGATGCCAGTGAAGAAATGGCTAAGGCAATACCATTCGGTGTGATGATGCTTAAGGCAGGTCTAGCCGATGGATTGGTAGCAGGCGCTGTACACAGCACTGCTGACACTTTGCGTCCTGCCTTGCAGATACTGCGAACGAAACCCGGAACTAAGCTGGTTTCATCTTTTATTTTAATCGATAGCCCGCAGAAGGAATTTGGCGAAGATGGCTTACTTCTCTTTTCCGATGTTGCGCTTATGATAGATCCTGATGCGGATCAACTATCTGAAATAGCCCTTTCATCGGCTGAATCCTTTAAAAGACTGACAGGTAAAGAGGCCCGTGTTGCCATGTTGTCCTTCTCAACTTTTGGCAGTGGTACAGGTAAGTGCATTGAGAAAGTGGTAGAAGCTACTGCTTTGGCTAAAGGGAAAAACCCTGACATCATCCTCGAAGGTGAGTTGCAGGCTGATGCTGCACTAGTTCCGATAGTAGCAGCTCTAAAAGCACCGGGCAGCAAAATTGCCGGAAAAGCCAATTGTCTGATCTTTCCTGACCTGAATTCGGCCAATATCTCTTATAAACTTGTACAGCGCCTGGGCAAAGCCGGCGCCTATGGACCGATTCTGCAAGGTATTGCAAAACCGGTTAATGACCTTTCCCGGGGTGCAAGTGTAGATGATATTATTGGTGTCGTGGCTCTTACTTGCGTACAGAGCACGCAGGAAACTGAAAATTAATATAGTTATAATCTAGAGGAGTAAATAATGAATATCTTAGTTATCAATTCCGGAAGTTCATCCCTGAAGTATCAGTTACTTGATTTTGAACATAAAGTAGTAATGGCCAAAGGTTTATGCGAGCGTATCGGTATTGGCGGATCATTATTCAGTCATTCAGACAGCAATGGCTTTAAGGTTGAAAAAGAAGAATATGAAATGAAGGACCACAGAGATGCTGCCAAGCGCATGGTTGATGCCCTGTTAGATCCTGATCATCCGATTATAAATTCACTGAGCGAAATCCATGGCATTGGTCACCGTGTTGTGCACGGCGGACCGATTTTCTCTGAGCCCGCTATCGTTACCGAAGAAGTAAAGGAATCTATTCGTGAGACATATGTCTGGGGGCCTTTGCATAACCCGGCCAATATGATGGGAATAGAAGCTTGTGAGAAGCTGATGCCGGGAGTACCGCAGGTATGCGTTTTTGACACTGCATTTCACCAGACCTTGCCTAAAGAAGCTTATATGTACGGTATTCCTTATCGTTACTATGAAGAACACAAGATTCGTCGTTACGGCTTCCACGGCACCAGTCATATGTTTGTATCCAGGCGCTGCGCTGAGCTGACTAAATTCAAGCCCAGTACATTGAAATTAGTCAGCTGCCATCTGGGCAACGGATCTTCTTTTGCAGCAGTTCAAGGTGGAAAAAGCATCGATACTTCGATGGGTCTGACTCCTCTTGCCGGTATTATCATGGGTACTCGTTGTGGTGATATTGATCCTGCAATCGGTCCCTTTATCTCTCAGCTTGAAGGGGCATCCTGTACAGATGTAGACAGAATTTTGAACTCGGAAAGCGGAGTCAAGGGAATCTCCGGCGTAAGCTCTGATTTCCGTGATTTGGAAGCAGCTGCTGATGCCGGAAATGAGCGTGCACAACTGGCCTTATCCATGTTCTACTATCAGGCGAGTAAAATTATCGCTTCTTATGCTGCAGTATTGAACGGGATTGAAGCTATTGTATTTACAGCCGGAATAGGTGAAAATGATCCGAAAATGCGTCAGGCAGTTTGTGACAGATTGTCCTATCTGGGAGTTAAGCTGGATCCGGAAGCTAATAAAGTCAGAGGCAAAGAGCGCAAAATTTCAGCTGAAGATTCTGCGGTAGAAGTTTTTGTTATCTCTACCAATGAAGAGTTGTCTATTGCCAGGCAAACTATAGAAATGCTGGATCTGGATAAATGTATGGTGGTGGATAAACCCCAATAAAAAGCTTGCTACGCTTTAAATAATGAATATAAATCAGATTGAGAGATGAAGATGAGCAAAAAAGAAAAACTGGTTAAGGCTATCACATCGCGTGATGAAGATTTTTCGCAGTGGTATACCGATATTGTGACGCAGGCAGAACTAAGTTCTTACTCAGCGGTGCGGGGTTGTATGATTGTGCGTCCCTATGCTACTGCTATGTGGGAATTGATCAGGGATGACCTCGACCGTCGCTTTAAAGAAACCGGTCACGAGAACGTTATAATGCCCATGTTTATCCCGGAAAGTCTCCTGCAAAAGGAGAAAGACCACGTAGATGGTTTTGCGCCTGAAGTTGCCTGGGTAACATATGGTGGCGAGGAAAAACTGGCAGAGCGCCTATGTGTGCGCCCGACTTCGGAAGTATTGTTTTGTGACCATTATTCTGATGTGATTGAAAGCTGGCGCGATTTGCCCAAATTGTATAATCAATGGGTTTCAGTTGTCCGTTGGGAAAAGTCCACACGTCCTTTCCTGCGTACCAGGGAATTCTTCTGGCAGGAAGGCCATACTGCTCATGCGACAGCAGAAGAAGCGATAAGAGAAACCAGAGATATCTTGGATCTTTACGCTAACTTCTTCGAGGAAACCTTAGCCATACCGGTTATTAAAGGTGTTAAAACCGAGAGCGAAAAGTTTGCCGGAGCGGAAACCACCTACACAGTTGAGTCCATGATGTATGACGGCAAAGCTTTGCAGTCAGGGACTTCCCATTACTTTGGAGATGGTTTTGCCAGAGTATTTGATATTCAATATACTGATCCAGATAATCAGCTGCAGTATGTACATCAGACATCCTGGGGCGTTTCCAGCCGTTCAATCGGCGGTATCATTATGGTGCACGGTGATGATGACGGACTGGTACTGCCACCGGCAGTAGCGCCCATTCAGATTGCTATTATTCCTGTTGCTCAGCATAAAGAAGGTGTTCTGGAGAAAGCCGGTGAGATCTATCAGCTTCTAAAGAATAATTATCGTGTGAAGCTGGACGACAGCGACCGCATGCCCGGCTGGAAATTTTCTGAGTATGAAATGAAAGGCGTGCCGCTGCGTCTGGAAATCGGTCCGCGGGATATTGAAAATAACAGTTGTGTGCTGGTAACCAGGGATAATCGTGAAAAGATCAATGTGCCTCTGAATGATCTGGAAGAAAGAATTCCTGCCATCCTGGCGGAGTATCGTCAGCGTCTTTTTGACAAGGCTAAGGCTCACCGCCAGGCTCATTTTTATACGGCAGCAAACAGTGAAGAGTTTTTTGAATTGCTGGAAAACAAAGCCGGCTTTGTCAAAGGCTTATGGTGCGGCAGTGCCGACTGTGAAGCTGAAGTGAAAGAGCGTACAGGTGCGACTTCTCGTTGTATTACAGAAGATAAAGCCGGTAGCGATGACCGTTGCTATATCTGTGGCAAAACTGCAAGCTGTAATGTTATCTGGGGGAAAGCCTACTGATGACTAATACATACAATCCTGCAGCAAAGTCTGCTCCGATCGGTGTGTTCGACTCCGGACTGGGCGGGCTTACTGTTTTGCGAGAATTACTCACACTATTGCCACAGGAAGACTTTGTCTATCTGGCAGATAACGCTAACGCACCATACGGACTTAACTCACCTGCAACTGTACGTCACGACACTCTGAATAACGTAGATTTTTTTATGAGTCATGGTGTTAAGATGATAGTTTTTGCCTGTAACACCTCCAGTGCCATTGCACTGGATGCGGCAAAAGAAAGAGCGGGTTCAGTACCGGTTATCGGTGTAATTGACGACGGTATAAAGGCGGCCATGCAAGCATCTGCTGATTTGAATGATCCGGCAAAGATTGCGGTTCTAGCCACTGAAGCCACAGTTAACAATGGAATTTTTGCCAAAGAACTGCCCGGTGTGTTTATAGATAATAACTTGCCGGAACCGCTTGTTATGCAACAGGCGTGCCAGGAATTCGTCCAGCTTGTAGAAGATGGTAACTGGGATGGGCCGCTGGCGGAAGAGATGGCAGAACACTATCTTGCGGATATGAGAGATAACAAAGAGCCCGACATAGCCATCCTGGCTTGTACGCATTTTCCTTTTTTAGAAAATGTTATTCAAAAAGCACTGCCGAAAACAAAGCTTGTGGATTGCAGCAAGGTGCTGGCCTATGAGGTCAAAGAGATATTGAATTCGATGGGTTTGCAAAATGAAAAAAAGCATAAGTCAGATCTGAGCTTTTATGTTACAGAAGCCAGCCCGGGAATAGCGCAGAATATTGAGCGTATCCTTGAGATAGAGCTTGCAGGTGTGTACCATGCAGACATCAAAAATGCGGAGGGATTTGAACGCTGAAAAGCATCATCAATTTACGGAATGAAAACTTACGGACCTATTGATGACAGACAGATGGCTCGGATTTTACTTACGAGCAGCCAGTGGTACGATGGTAAGGAACAGCGCCCCGTGCGTTTATCTACTGTCGGTACGTTGCAGCATCGTTCTGAAGATGATTCCTGGGTAGTTACATATGACGAGAGCGCGGCAACCGGGATGGAAGGAACCAGAACCAGTTTATCCCTGCATCCGGATGGACAAATAACCCTTGCCCGCACGGGCCAGATAGAGATGCAGTTGTCTTTTAACAAAGGTGACCAGCAGCTGGAACAGTTTGAAACGCCATACGGCCTGATCCGGCTTTCCCTGCTTACTCATGAAGCAAAAGGATCATTATCCGATCTGGGTGGGAATATTGAGCTGGGTTATGCATTAGCGGTTGATAACAGACATGCCATCAGCACAAAATTGTTACTTGAGATAGAGGCTGAAAAAAGAACTGAAAGCAGCACTTGGCGTAACGTTTTTGGAGGCGACGAAAGAACTTAGCTGACAATCTGTGCCTTTAGATTGTCTAGAATTTCATTCCGCCGTTTTTGATACTGTAGAATAATCTGCGTGTGGCATCATTTTTCGCCTGAGTAAAGATGCCGGTGGGCAAAGGACCTAAACTTGAGTTTTTGTTGATGCTGTCACGCATGCCTTCAATGTTAACAGAAAGCACCTGCCCGGCATATGTCAGTTCATCCTTTTTTCGAGGGAAATGTCTTGCCGTTATTCGGTGACCGTTTAATGTGTACTCCCTTAACTTGCTAATGGCCTGTAAGCCCTCATCCCGCCAGCCCATAGGTCTGCTGGAGAAGCGAGAGCTTAAGCAGTGACTGACCAGACCTTCAGCACAGCTCTTGCCACAGGCTATATCTTCATTCCAGATAGCAATGCCTGCCCAGTTGCTCATGATGTAATTCAGAGCCTTTATCTGTACTTCAGGATCCAGATTAAATCGGCCGATAACTTCTATGGCAGCCTGCTTAAATTGCTTTCTGTCAGCTTGATAAAGCAAACGACATAAATTGCTGTATCCTTCTTCATTTCTGGGAATAATCTGCTTTAAGTATTTCAAAGCATGAAACTCATCTAAGACAAACTTAGTGCCCGATATGAGCCTGACACCCGATTTGATCCAGGATGCACCATCACCGTGTATGTAGACAGTAGCATCTTTAGAAAGTTTATAGTTTTTGCAGACCTCATCCCAGATCCTGTTCCAGTAATCCTCAACGCTCTCTCCCCGGTCAAATACATGTGTTTTGTTGGGCAGATACGATTTCTTCTTTCTCTGCCTTGCCGGCTCATGGATTACTGCCATACGCAACTGCTTGTTCTTTCCGTCTTGCATGGCTACATGGTCTTCATCCACTTGAATATGTAAGACCTTGATCTCTTCCTCATCTTTCAGATCTTTAGCCGGTATATCCGGGATATTTACATCTCTGGTGATGCGCTGCACTGTCTGTTTACTGATTCTGCCTTCGCAAGTTTCATTGCAGGACTCCTGATAGGAGAGTTTTGCAGCGTACTTACACACTTCAGCCTTCAGGGCCTGATCTACACGTTCATGTGCCTGGACGGCGATAAGATTGTCCATGAGATAGCAATGTTCACCCGTTTTCTTATTCCTGTAGTAACGACGATCATATTCGAGGTTTCCGCTGCGCATGACGATTACACGACTATCTGTCTTTCTTATGACCCAATTCTCTCGCAGATGAGGATTGTCCTTTAGACAGTCATCTGCC
>LFSM01000078.1 GCA_001512745.1 Clostridiales bacterium DTU032 | reverse complement strand
ATTATCGCGCATCTCAGATAGTATTTTCTGCCTTCGCGGATTTAGTTTCTTTCTGCTATCAGGATCCCCAACCTTAATCCCAACTTTATTCCCAACTGTCTGAATTCTATTAAACGGGATGGTTACAACTATTGAATTCTCTCTGAATGAGAAAGCATCCTTTCCATAAGTTTCGATAATTTTAGGAACTCCTCTGCCAGATTTTTCACTGATATGTAGCTGCAGGAAGATTTCTGAAAGCTTGTCATTTACAGGAATCGATTCTCCGTGAAAAAAACCCTCCATAGTCTGTGCTGGAGCAAGGGTTCCTCTCGATAAAATCTCAATTCGATCGGAGAATACTGATACCATAGGTTCATTGCCTCCAACCCAATAGTTATGAAGCACCGCATTAATTATTGCTTCTCGAAAGGCTTTATTATCAAATAATGGAATATCCTTACGTTCAACAACTCTTTCTGTCTCATCAGCCTGAATTAAATTAAGAACATCTCCATAACGTAACAGGTCATCAAGCGTATA
>LFSM01000009.1 GCA_001512745.1 Clostridiales bacterium DTU032 | reverse complement strand
ACAGCATCAGCCACCTTCTTATCCAGAGCACTGGGCATGATATTTTCTTCGTGCAAGTCGGCCTCAGGAATATAGCCCGCAATGGCCCTGGCAGCTGCCAGCTTCATTTCTTCATTGATCTCCCTGGCCCGCACTCTCAGGGCTCCTTTGAATATCCCCGGAAAAACCGATACGTTATTAATCTGATTGGGAAAATCAGATCGTCCGGTACCGATGATGCGCACTCCGGCTTCTTTTGCCAGGTCCGGCAAAATCTCAGGTTCCGGATTGGCCAGTGCAAAAACGATCGGGTCCGTATTCATAGACCTGATCATATCTGCTGTCAGAACATTAGGGCCTGAAACACCGATAAAAACATCAGCATCCCGGATGACTTCTGCAAGCGAGCCCTTTTCCAGATGTGGGTTGGTGATTTCAGCCAGAGAAATATATGATTCCCGCATCCCTTCGACACCCTTGCAGATAGCGCCTTCCCGGCCGCAAGCGATTTGATTGGCGGAACCTGCAGTCTGCAGTAGCTTAATTATGGCTGTGCCCGCTGAACCGGCACCGTTAACGACAACTTTCAAATCCTTCATATCCTTGCCGACAACCTTAAGCGCATTAAGTAATGCAGCCAGCACAACAATTGCAGTTCCATGCTGGTCATCATGGAAAACCGGAATGTCGAGTTTTTCCTTCAGCATCCCTTCGATTTCAAAACAACGCGGGGCGGAGATGTCCTCGAGATTAATACCGCCGAAGCCCGGTGAGATCAGCCTGACTGTTTCCACAATGGTGGCAACATCCTGAGAATCTATAGCAATAGGGAAGGCATCAACATCACCGAATTCCTTGAAGAGAATCGCCTTTCCTTCCATAACCGGCAGGGCCGCCTTGGCTCCGATATTTCCCAACCCCAGAACAGCACTTCCGTCAGTGACAACAGCCACCAGATTGCCTTTGGCCGTGTATTTATAAACATCATCCGGATTTTCCGCGATTTTGCGGCAGGGCGCTGCGACTCCGGGTGTATACGCCGTACTCAGATCATCATTTGTCTCAACTTTTACTTTGGAAATGACCTCAATTTTCCCCTGATGTTCTTGGTGTAATTCAAGACTCAGTTCCGAAAAATCCATACAAAACTCCCTCCTTATAACTTATCCATCTCCTATATTAAGCTATAAATCCAAGTCTTGCTATGACAGTTAAATCGGATGTAAAAACTGAATATTCTGTCACTTAACCTTCCTGTTTTCCTCTGCTTTTTTTTCCGCAAGGGCTATCAGTTCTCGCTCCATTTCAAGTTCTTGAGGGAAAGGATAGGTCTCAGTAACCTGATCAAAAACTTTTTTGAAATTGTTAGCCAGGTTCTCATTTTTCTTTTGCAGTAATTCATAAGCAAAAATTGTCCGGATGATGGCAGGTTCAGTTTTGTTGGCATCCATAAAATTCGACTGACGCTTTTCAAGCCAGTAGTCCAGAATGCCTTTTCTGTTATCGCCCAGCAGTTCACAGTAAACTCGGTCAACAATAATGAATTTATTCTGTGCCGGCGTTAAGCTGTAAAGTTCCTGCAGCCTGACCATAATACGGTCTGCTTTCTCGATCTCCAGAAGATCCAGCATCCTCTTATAAGCAAAAATGCCGATACCGGCAATTAGTCCATTGCCCATCGCTTCCTGCGACGGCAACTGAAACCATGCAGCCGGCATTTCCTTGAGTCTTTTACCCTTAACGATTTGACCGCTTATTCTCAGCTGAGTCTCATAAGCGCGCATGCCGCCTTCTACTTTGGCTATGGTGTAAATATTATAGCCATCGTTATGGCGTTTTCCTGAAATAACCGGTATGCCGTTCATAACAACAAAAGCCATGGCAAAAGCTGCCAGGAGTACAAAGAAAAGTGACAATAGTTCAATATTTGAAGTTAGGAAGGCCAGACCGGCGGCAATTAATGCAAGAGCAAAATTCATTATTATGCCACCCAGATTATAAAGGAGATAGGGAATCTTTCCGTCAGAAGCGGCCGGCGGCTCCATCAGACACTGGCCTCCGGAAGCTGCAAACTTAACGCGCCGAAACTCTATTATTCCGTCTTTTTGAATCCACATGAAACTTCCAATACGGAAGACAAGAAGCTCATATCCGCTCAACTTGCCAAATGCAAGATGTCCCAGTTCATGTAATGGCATCTGTATTGAGTATGCAGCATAGAAGGCGATAGCAAGACCTGCTATCAAAAGAGCAAGTTCAGAAGCCTGCATATCTGTTCTTATGTGGCCTTGCAAAAAGTTCACCAAGATTACTAAAGCAAATACTCCGATGGCTATCATTAAAAAGTAATATAGCCCTGTCAGCAGAGTTGTTGATAAATCTGTATTTTTCGCCTTTGAGTCTCTCATCTGTTGTCCTACCTTCATTTAGCTGTCTTACTAATAATATTGTGAATCATGGCACGGGTCAAAGTTAAGCTTGCTCTATTTCCGGCTTAAGTATAGAGGCTTTCTCCACATAGAACGACCCCGGTTTGCGCCGGGGTCGTGATCAAACAATAATTCTAATAAAGCATGCTTGATTTTTTGAAAATTTACTCTACAGGCTGTTCATTTCC
>LFSM01000102.1:43437-48035 GCA_001512745.1 Clostridiales bacterium DTU032 | reverse complement strand
AAATCCAGAACAGCACTGTAGAAGCTAAGGAAGAGGAAGGCAATCAGGCCCGCATGGGCAAACTTTGTTTTTTTGCTGATCGCTTTACTCAGGAAAAAATAAGGCAAAAGCAGAAGCGGCAGCAAACCGGCATAAATATTAGGCAAACCGGACATAACATTTGGTTCGCGCAAGATCTCCAGCTGACCCATATGGTCAAACATGCTGTCAGAAAAATTGCCCCAGCTCGGAAAGGCATCACCTGCAGCGGAAGTGATGGAGAGAGCCTTGGCAGTTGGCAACAGAACTACTGCTGCCAGCATAAGAGCAAGCATAGAGAGTCCGATGATCTGTCCCAGCTTGCTGAAAAATACCGGCCAGGATCTTTTGCTCATATAAGGGCTTAGAAGCACAAGTGCATAGAGTCCGATAAAAATGCAGGCAAAAAATGCTGAGTAATAGTTGACCATCAGCATTAGGGCCAGACTGATCAGATACAGTTTTCCTTCGCCGTGGCGGACCAGTCGGATCAGGCCTAAAACTGCCAGCGGAAAAATGATCAGGGTATCCAGCCACATAATATTCCAGCTATATGCCAGGACAAAATTCGATAAAGCATAAAAGGAAGCAAAAATAATGCTGCTGCGGTCTTTTTTGCGAAAACCGAAATTAAGCAGGCAGTGGAAACTGGCGCCCATCAGACCAATTTTAACCAGGGTGATCAGCAGAACCGCTTCTGCCACATAGGCACGAGGAAATATGAGCATAATCAGATTTAAAGGGCTGGCAAGGTAGTAGGTGAACAAGGGGTAAAAGCTGGTACCAAGACCACCCGACCAGGAAAAAAAGAGCGATTCGAAGGACCGCAGTTTGCGACCGTAGTCCACCAAAAACGGCGCATATTGGTGATAGAGGTCGATGGTTAGAAGATGACGGTTGCCAAAAGGAAACAAGCCGTAAAAAGCATATGAGATATAGAAAATTAATAAGGGCAGGGCAAAAGCAATCAGGCTATCCCGCCTGAATGTCCGGCCTTGTTGCCTTTCAATCAGATTCATCAACAATCTCGACTTCTTCTATTTTCATCCCCTGTACTGGTCAGCTGTTTGGCGGTCTTTAGTAGCTGCTGTCTTCGGGGTCATCCTCTGTGACCAGCTCTTCTGCATACTTGTCAGTTTCGCCCTCTTCCTCGTCTACTACTTCCTGCTGCCGGCAATCTTCCTCTTCCTGCCAGTCAGGTTCCGTCTCACTTTTGTCTTCATATCTATCCAAAATGATATTCGTGCTTTCACTATTACTGCGTTCTAAGGCAGCAGCTGCCATATCTTCACCCGTTTCTGCAAATTCCAGAACATCGGTAAGCAAGGTCTTGCTCTGTCTGAGATATTCACGGTGTTTCAAACAGGCTTGTGCCAGCTCTTCCAGCTCTGCTGATAAAACTGCAAGATCTTTTTTAGCCTTGCTTTCCTCCTCATTTCTGAGAGCCCGCCCCAGAAGAATTTCCTGGTCAATCTTGGCCCGGGAATCATCAATCAGTCTCGCGCCCTCAAGTCTGGCTTCGCGCAGAATAGCAGAAGCCTGGTCCATGACTTCCTGACGCTGTTCTTCTTCAGACCTCTCCTTTTGCAGTTCTTCATTCTTCTGCTGTATTTCATCAAAATCTTTTTGCAGCTTGAGCAGTTCTTTCTGATAATCAAGTTTCTCCTGGTTTAAGGCTCTTACTGCTTGCTGCTCACGGGCTTTGGCTTCCTGTGCCTCTATTTCAACTGCCTGCAGCTCACGCTGTAAAGCTTCTATCGTTGATTCTGCAATTTTCATTTCTTCATTTGTCGAACCGGCATCCGAATATGCCGCAAATGACGCATCCTGACTGCCGAGTGAATCTAAAACATCTTGGGTGCTGAAATTGCTGATCACACCCCGCTCTGCTTCCGCAACAGCATCTTCTGTCAAAATACGGCACACTTCTCTGGCTTTATTAATTAAAGCCCTGATTTGTTCATAAACGTCTTTACGGTCGTAACCACCGAAAGACACAGTTTTTAGTTGCAAATCCTGAATATACTCCAGCATTTCTTCATCAAATTTCATTTCTATCGTTTTGCTCACCTCTGAGTCCCCCTTAAATATTCTCAATATTTTCTAAAATAATATCACTAACGATCATTATACCTAAAGCTACTTACTAACAAAATGACTCTTTACAATAAGGCTGAGAGCAAATGTTCACAGCAGATTAATAATTTAGGCGTATAATTAGTTATCTATCCTTTTTATATTCTATAAATCGCCTGATGCTCATCTAGGGAGGTTGCTTATGAAGACAACTATTATTGGAGCAGGGAATACCGGTTTAGCTATGGCTGCGCATTTGGCCTTTGCAGGCAATGAAGTTTACATTTATGATCACAATCCGAATACAGTCGACTTATTGCAGGAAAGTAAATCTATCCGTTGTTCAGGCGCGCTACAGGGCAATGTTTCCATCAGCGGCGCCAGCAGAGATATCGGTCTGGCCATAAAGGACAGCGACCTGATAATTATCATGACGCCGGCCTTTGCCCACAAAGAGCTGGCCTTACTGCTCGCCAAGGAGCTGAAAAAAGAAATACCCATTATCCTTAGCCCCGGCAGAACCTGCGGGGCTATTGAATTTCAACACTATTTCAATCTGCAAAATAATACTTTGCAACCAAGTATCTCTGAAAGCCAGACCGTTATCCACACTGCCCGACGCTACACTGCTAATAGTGTCCATGTTATCGCGATTAAAGATTCAGTCTATCTTGCCACTTTAGAGCCGAATAAAAGCCAGGATGTTCTGGCCAGCCTGCCCGAAGCTATTCGCAGCCACTTCAGCCCTGCCAAATCCGTCATTCAAACTTCGATTGGCAATACAGGCATGATTCTGCACTGTGCTCCGCTTCTCTTGAACAGCGGTTGGACCGAGAGTCCTAACTTTGGTTTCAAACACTATTGGGATGGCATTTCCCCGCGCATAGCCAGATTTCTGGAACAAATCGACCGGGAACGGGTGGAGGTTTCCAAAGCTTTGGGCTGTGAAGTTATCAGCACGGTGGAATGGCTTAAGCGCAGCTATCATTCCTATGGTAACAATCTCTACGAATGTGTTCATAATACACCGGCTTATGAAGCCATTGATGCTCCGGAAACACTGGAGCACCGCTATATTTTTGAGGATGTTCCCTGCGGCCTGGTTCCGCTGGAAGCTTTGGGCAAACTCATGGATATTGATATGAAAAACACGGCTCTTATCATCGATCTCGCTTCTGCTCTGATGGAAACAGACTTCCGTGAAACGGGGCGCAATCTAAAAAATTTTGACTTGAAGAGGTTCTTTTCAACTTTACTTGAAAGGAGCAATAATGAGAGCAGATAATTCGGCAGCTGTTTACGCTTTCCTTAAGCCTGCACACGATGCCCATACTCTTGGTATACAGTCGGCAGCTTCGCTCTTGCAGGATTGCGGATATACGGTCATCCGCGCCGGAGACCGGCAGGAACTTGCCCTCTCTTATATCAATGATGACAGGGCAAAGGAGGATATCGTCGACTGGATCAGACGCAACAAAATTAACAGAATAGGAATAACTTACCGGCTGGACAAGTCTGATGCTCTGCAAATCTTTGGCTGTTTTGTTGAAGAACTGAAGAAAAAACAAATGCTCTCATCTCAGGGCGGTCCTGTTGATGCACTTTTCTTCGGCGGTTTACCTGAGTCCTGCAAAGCTGTCAGCAAGGAGTTTGGTGATCTGGTCAGCTGCTTCCAGGGCGGAGAAGATGCTCGAGACACTTTACTGGCAATGGGCGTGCCCGGTGAAAAGATTCCGGCTAATATGCTGGAAGTCAGCCAATATGACAAGGATCGCGAGAATTTCGCCAGAGAAATAATTGTCAAGGGTGAATACCACTATCACGAAAGCCAACCCGCTGACAATTATCCCCAGTTTGGCAGCAGGCAGGACACTGTCCTGAAGCGCCTGCAGGCAGGCAGGGCCGGCACCTATGGCAAGAGACCGCTCATCCGGGCTCATGTCGGTCCCTATTCCTCTGATCAAAAAAGAACTGAAGCAATCAGCCAGTGCGCTGACTGGGCCAGACAACTGGCTGCCAACAATCTGCTGGACATTTTGTCTCTGGGCACCTCTCAATTGTCGCAATCTAATTTTGGTGAAAACTGGTATGACAGAAGCAATGGCGGTGGAGTCCCGGTCAATTCCGCAGATGAATATGAGCGTATATATGAAGCAGGCAGGCCGCTCTTAGTGCGCACTTATGCCGGCACAAAAAACATCAGCGAGCTGGCGAGCATGTATGAGGAGACTATTAACATCTGCTGGCACGCCATGTCACTATGGTGGTTCAACCGGCTTGACGGACGAGGACCCTATGATCTCTACACCAGTCTAAGGGAGCAGATTCTCGCCATCCGCTATATAGCGGGAACAGGTAAACCCTTCGAGGCAAATGTCTCGCATCATTTCTCTTTTCGCGGTGCGGACGATATCACCTACATTGTCTCTGCCTATCTGGCTGCAAAGCTGGTCAAAAAGCTGGGGATAAAAACTTTCATTTTACAAAACATGCTTAACACACCT
>LFSM01000102.1:0-43313 GCA_001512745.1 Clostridiales bacterium DTU032 | reverse complement strand
CCACGCGCCGGACTGGAGTACTTCCTTGCTGATCCGCATCAGGCAAAGATCCAGCTGGCTGCGGTCAGCTGTCTCATGGATGACATCGAAGCCCGGAATAATTCAAGCCCTGAGCTTATCCATGTTGTGAGCTACTCCGAGGCATCTCATCTGGCAACACCGGACGTGATTGACGAAAGTATCCGCATCACCCTGCACACGCTGAAAGAGTACCGCCGGGCAAAACAAAGCGGTCTGTTTGACGACATGAGCAAAAATGATGAAGTCTCTGAGCGGGAAGGCAAACTATATCGGGACTCCAGACAGCTTGTTGATTTTCTGGAAAAGAACTATCCTGATCTCTATAGCGCAGAAGGTTTTTATAAAATCTTCGCTGCCGGTTTTCTGCCCACTCCTTATCTCTGGAAGGAGACAGAGGAATTCGTCCACGCTGTCAGCTGGCGCAGCAAGTCTCTCCTTGGCAGCCAGCTGCTGATCAACGATTTTGACAGTGAAATGTCTATGGATGAACGTTTGGAGCTGGCTGCTGCTAATATGAAAGATGCTGAGATACTTCTGAAAAAGAAGCAGTAAGGAGACACACTGTCATGCTGGAAATAGAACTAAAGGCCTTTGTCGACACTGAATTTTTTCAGGATCTGGAAAAAAAGATTCTGGCACAGAATTTTTACTTTGTTCAGATGCTTGAAGAAAGCGACCATTACTTTAACGCTCCCGACCGCAACTTTGCTGAAAGTGAT
The DNA here is from genome assembly GCA_001512745.1 of Clostridiales bacterium DTU032. Taxonomy (GTDB): domain Bacteria; phylum Bacillota; class Clostridia; order Saccharofermentanales; family DTU023; genus DTU032. The sequence continues at coordinate 42,573 of LFSM01000102.1, read as the reverse complement.
GAGGCTCTGAGAATTAGAGAACAGCGCAGCGGACTGTCAGAACAGACCATGCTTACCTATAAGGGTGCCAAAGTGGATCCGCTATCCAACACCCGTGTTGAAATAGAAACAAAAATCAGCAATGCAGCTGACATGCAGAGAATACTCAATTCTCTGGGCTATAAATCAGTGCTTACTGTTGAAAAGAAGAGAAGAGAATTTCGGGGAACCGCTGAGTTCTCACAGGTTAATATCTGCCTGGACCAACTTGCCGGTCTTGGTTCTTTCATCGAAATCGAGTACTGTGCGGAAAGTGATATCAGCCAAAAAGAAGGGGAAAGCATTCGTGACCGACTGCTTTCCCTTCTGGATCTGCTTGGCATTCCCCGTGCAAATCTTACGAGGAAGTCTTATTTGGAACTGCTGATCGAACGGGCTACATCATAAAAATCTTCCCAGGGAGTAAAGGGCAGTTTGTTTTTCTCCATGATCGCAGCCAGTGTATCGCGTGCAAAAACCTGATCAGAGGCCAGAGCCATGCGATAATCGGTAATATTGTCACCGACCGATATAGCCTTTTTGTATTCATACTGGTCCATGATAAGAGTTTTTTGCACCAGTTCGCCCTTAGTTTCATAGGCTGATATAAGCTTGATATGTTCACCGCTGAGATCGACTCCTACACCGTGAAAGTCAAGTATCTTATCTTTGTAGGGGGCTAGTTTTCTCTCAATATAGCTTTCCAGACCACCGGAAATGACAACAACCGGGATGCCCAGGCCATCTGCTACATCCAGCAGTTCTTCGAAGCCGGGGCGCAAAGCCACCTGATCAACATAGTCAAGAATAGCATCAATTTTGCTGGAAGGAATCATGTTGAAAGCCAAATGCAGGGTATCAGACAGGCTGCGTTCTCCGGCAGTCAATGCCTTCTTCTCTTCTTCATAAATGGAAGGGTCGATGCAAAGCTGCATCGATCCTTCCAAAGTGTCTTCACTGGTAATAGTACCGTCAAAATCTAAAAATAAAATCGTATCGTACATATTTTTACTTTAACAAATCAAAGTTTTTCAGCACATCAGGATCCAACATCTGAGCCATGCGCATGAGTTCCTCATGAGATTTAGCATACTCGATCAGGTCTATTCCCTTAACTGCTGCATCTATTGCCTGACGCATTGACTTGGCACCGGCACAGCTGCCGTCCGGATGGCCATGCACACCGCCGCCTGCTGCCAGAATAATATCTGTGCCGACTGCATCCACCGCATTTCTCACTACCAGCTGAGTTGTACCGCCGGAAACAGCGTACATCATTGGCTTAATATGCCACCAGGGCTGGGTAAAGAACTTGAAGCTGCGGTAGAAAGTTTTAAAGGGGACCGGAAATTTTCCCCAGGGATGACCGTTGATCTGGAAATCCGCTCCTGCCAGACGTGTGAGTTTTCCAATCACCAGCGGAGCTGAAATACCGGTGTAAGTTGAACCCGCATAGGCTCCGACAAAGTCGACGTGTGCGAGGATGGGGACATTGATGTCGGGATCATCCGCCAGCATATGAAGTGCACCGTGGCCTGACGTATAAACGTTAAGCATCAGGCAGTTCGCACCTTTGTCAATGGCTCGCAGAGCATTGTCCCTGATCTTTTCTGTGCGGTCTGTAATATTGACAGCATAAAGTGTATGCTCCCCTGTTTCCTCATAGACCTGCTTTTCCTTAGCCATGAATTTTGTTACACGTTCTTCCAGAGGGCAAAAGCTTTCATCTGCCGGGAGGAGTTCGTCATCTTTGATGATGTCGACACCTCCTTTAGCTGCCTGATAGAAGATTTCTGCGCCTTCATCCGGTGTCCAGCCGATATTCGGCTTGATCATTGCATTCAGGAGAGGCCTGTCCTGAACTCCAAGCAGGTCTCTTAGTCCCTGTACACCAAATTTTGGCCCCTTAAATTTATCTATATATTTTTTAGGGAAGGCTACGTCTATCCACTTCAACATACCGGAAGCGGAAATGTTGCCGAAAACTGATGTTAGCATCATCGGTATGCTGTCGCCGAAATTTGCCATGGGGAAAGCAACCTGTACGATGTATAAGGATGGCAGGTCCTCAACCCTGTCAGCGCCCCAATCAGGAACTTCATAGATAGCGACGACCTTAGTGCCGTGCTTTCTCTGTTTTTCCAGAGAATCTCCGCTAACTTTAATCCAGGTACCCGTGGCCTGCTCACTGGCAATTGCCAGGGCCAGCTTTTCCATATTCTTGGTCTCTGCCCGTATCTGGAAAGTCGCAATGACATAATCCTCATCATAGGCTACTTCCGGAAAGGCATGAGTCAGGTTTTCTATATCCAACTTCTTAATCATAAAGACCTCCTGCTATCTTTCTACATTGCTGAATACTTCTTCAAAAGCGGTCAGGGTTTCAGCTAATGTTTCATCATTGTCTGCCATACTTGTATAAATACGGCTGCCAGCCAGAGTTATAACACCGTTGGCTGTTAAAGCTGCACCAAATTCTTCCATACTCTTTTTGCGTTCGGATATCTTGTTGAATATTTCAGGATCCTGTACAGACAGATACATAACACCTGAGACTTCAAAATGAATAATTGAACCTGTATTCCAAACTACAAAGGGCAGCTCGTATTTGTCGATTAAGGACTGGAGTCCGGCACAAAGCTTGTCAGCATTCTCGCCGGCTTTGCGGGCTGCATCCTGCTCAATTATTTCCTTGATGGCATAATAACCTGCTGCACAGCTTAGTGGGTTGGCTGTGAGTGTGCCTCCGACATAAGCGCGCTGTTTTCCTGACTGGACACCGGCTGCCATGCAGCTCATGATGTCCGCGCGACCGCCGACTCCGCCAGCCATTGGGAAACCACCGGAAACAATCTTGCCCATAACCGTTAAATCAGGTTTGACACCTAAGAAACCGGCTGCTCCGCCCGGACCTATACGGAAAGCAGTTACAACTTCGTCAAAGATGAGCAAAGTGCCAAACTCGTCACACAATTCGCGCGCCTGAGCACAATAATCTAAAGGCATCATGCGGGTGCCGCTTTCCGGGCCGAAAGCTTCCAGAATAAAGCAAGCCGTACCACCGTCTTTCTCATTTTCTTCTAATACTTTACGCAAGGAATCGATATCCCCCGGCGCACATTCAGTGGTATTTGCTACACACTCTTTGGGTATGCCGTGAGCCTCGAAGGTTTTGGTATATGGAATATGCAGGGAATACACCAGCTGGTCACTCCAGCCGTGATAAGCTCCGCCCATTTTTATAACCTTCTTTTTACCGGTAAAAGTACGGGCCACGCGAATGGCAGCCATGCAAGCTTCTGTACCACTGCCGAAGCAGCGATATTGCTCTACCCAGGGCATACATTCATTAATGATTTTTGCCAGTTTGAGCTCGTATTCGTGAAATAAACCGGTTACAGCTCCATGTTTTTGGATTACCTCAATAACTTTATCAGTTACCGGCTTATAATTGCTTCCCAGTAAAGTGGGGCCGCCGGCCTGTAAATAATCTACATAGCGGTTGCCGTCAACATCATAAAGGTAAGCTCCTTCTGCACGGTCGACTGCAAGTGGGAAAGGAAAGTTAAAAGCCAGATTATGCTGTACACCGCCCGGAATAAACTGACGGGCCTCAGCAATTATCTCCTTTGAACGCTTGCACTTTGTGTCAAAGTAATCCATGTAACGGGCCTTGGCATCTGCTTTAAGATGCAGAATATCTGCTTGTAGCAGCTTGTCCATCTTGGAGTTGATTTCCTCGATGTCAGGCCATTTGGAAACGCCATAATTTTGTTTCATCGTTTCTTCTCCTTTTTCTTTGTTTTTTATCTTTAATAGTCAAATTTCTCTTTATAGCGGTCCTTAACAACCCTCACTGTTAAGGGCACTAAATGATTTTTTGTTATCGAAATAGAGATTTTTAAAGGTTGGATATATTTTGTCGTAGACAGCGGTATTTTCCGGGATTGGACTATACTTATCTGTTACCCGGATAATCTTCTTTATTTCCTTAATATTATCTGAAAGTCCGAGTCCGACTGACATAACACCGGCGGCACCCATGGCGCCTACATAACGTGGATTTTCAATGGTTTCCAGCTCACGGCCCAAAACATCTGCTAAGATCTGGCAAACCATGGGTGACATTGAACTGCCTCCGGTAAAGCGCACAACAGGGCTTGTAGCAAAGGTCTCTTCTGTCGCTTCAAGCATCCAGCGCATGTGAAGGCAGACACCTTCGATGACAGACTTGATCAGGTCGCTGCCACGACTGCTGACATCTACATTGAAGAAGACGCCACGGGCATAACTATCTTCAAAGGGGCAGCGGTTGCCGTGCATCCAGGGAGAGAAGACGATTCCATTGCTCCCCGCCGGAGTATCTTTAATATATTCAAAGAGTTCGTCATACTCCTCCATCGGAGTGTGACTGAGACGTTCTTTCACCCATTCAATACACTTGCCTGCTGTTTCCAGCTCAGCGATATAGTTGTATGTCTCCGGATCGGCGCCGATAACACCTGCCACCAGATTTCCTATATCCAGGTGCATTCTGTCCACTGTAGTGCAGACCCAGCCGGAAGTTCCTGAATAAAAGTTGACATCGCCTACTTCGACACAACCCGCGCCTATCTGACAAAGGCTGACATCTCCGCCGCCGCCGAATACAGGAGTTCCCTCAAGAAGTCCTAATTCCTGTGCTGAGTCAGCTTTAAGTCCGCCAACTACATCTGTGGCTTCACATATTTCAGGCAGATGGTCCATATCTACTCCGATCATCCGGCAAAGACTCTCACTCCACTGAGACTTCTTTACATCAAAAAGGAAGGTAAGGTTGGCATCATCTTTAGTCGCCTTTAGATTACCGGTTGCTCTGAAGGTAAGGTATTCCTTAGCATCAATCCATTTATAGATTTTCGAATAAAGTTCAGGCTCGTTTTCTTTGACCCAGAGATATTTCCAGGCAGGGTCCTTGGCACTTGCAGATATGGCACCCGTAATGCTCAGATAGCGCAAAATTTTAAGGGCATTCAGGCCTTCGACCTTGAGACCCCTGCACATATTTTCCTCGAACTGTTTTTGCGCGCGAGTATCCATGCAGCTCATGCTTGGTCTTAAATGATTGCCTTCTTCATCAACCAGCACAACAGTCTGCATCTGCGAACAAAAGGCTAAGCCTTTAATTTCTTCGGGATCAATTCCTGTATGAGCAATCAGATTCCTCGTACTTTGGCAAACTGTCTGCCACCACTCATCAGGATCCTGCTCGGCACCGCCATTTTCCAGGATTGTGAGGGAGTACTCACCTACTTCTCCGGCCAAAAACCGGATGTTTTCACCTACGATGATCTCAAAGAGGCACGTTTTCAGACCCGTGGTTCCTACATCATAAGCAATCACTTTCATAAAGTTCCGCCTTCCTGAATTGTCTGACGACATAGTCTGATTGACTAACTTTTCTTGGCCATTATGCGTATTTATTGTTATTTTCAACTATACTTGTCTCTAAGTTTAGTGTCAAGTATAGTTATTTCTAAGGCAGTTTTTGTGTATACTATGTGCATGAAGCATTCTAGAAGAACACTAAATAAAGAAAGATCTCGCAGAAGCATACTTAAAGCTTCGCGAAAATTGTTCTCCGTCCAGGGCTATGACGAGACTTTTATTGAAGATATTGCTGATCTTGCCGAAGTTTCCAAAGCTACTGTCTACAATTATTTCCCCGATAAGGATAGTCTGCTTATCGGCATAGTCGAAGAAGTCGAGGAAAATATTGAGGATTATCTGGAAAACGAGCTTTCTGCCGAGACAAATGCCTTAGACAGGGTCCGCAGAGTTCTGGCAGAACTGGTCTTTGCCAGTCTCCAATATCCGGATCTGACTCGTCGTATTGTATTTCTCAATTCCAATCGAAGCAGTACCTTGTACGGCACTTTGAGCGAAATTAAAGCTCTCCTGCACAAGCTGGTTGCATCAGCGCAGGCGGATGGTTACCTTACAGCAGAAGTCAGTACAGATATACTAGTCGATCTGCTGATGGGTATTCATTTTATTACTCTGTTTCAGTGGACCGGTGAAGATACCCCTTCAGTTCAGGAACAGCAGGTTAAGCTGGATCGCCTCTTTGATTCGGTCATGGACCAGTATCTGTGCCCGGCATCTGACAAGTAAAGATTCCCGTTTTTAATAAAACTGTTCGACTTTGCTGTCGAAGTAGCGCCCCAGGTCATAGGGTGAATAGATGCCTTTATCTGTGACAACACCACTGATGAGATGAGGAGGAGTAATGTCGAAGGAGGGGTAATAACCTTTGACGCCTTTAAGAGTATGCTTAATGCCGGCTGCTTCAAGTACTAAGGCCGGATCCCGTTCTTCTATTTTTACCGTATCAATCACGGGATGCGCTGCGTCAGGCAAGCCTGTGACAAAATAGGGAATAGCATGATAGTTGGCTGCAATTGCCATCTGATAAGTACCGATTTTGTTGACTATATGTCCATCCAGACAGATAAGATCAGCAGCTGAGGTAAAAAGATCAATCCCCTTTGTCGCCATTACGAATGACGGCATATTATCCGTAATAACGTAGGTATCGAAGCCCTGCTCGTATGCAAGGCTGGCGGTAAGGCGTGAGCCTTGAAAATATGGCCTTGTCTCCGGCACGTAAAGGGTGATTTCTTTATTTCTTTCTTTGGCGGTGCGCAGCATCATGCCGACGATAGTCTCTCCAAAACACTGGGTCATCACATTGCCCTTGTCAGGAAACATATCTACCAGATACTTTCCCACCTTTTCCATGGTGGAATATCTGCGGTTCAGAGAATTCACGGTATGGGCAAATATTGCCTGATCAAGTTTCTGGCCTGTTGCCAAGGCTTGATCAGCTGCAGCCAGGCAGCCGGCAGTGACCTGCTCCATTCTGCTGGCGGTAGTCGGTCTGGCCCGGGAAAGAGTATCCGCTGCCTTTGCCAGATAAGCTCTTTTATCTGCTTCCTTCATGTTCCTGCATTCATGCGCTGCCAGAGCCATACCCATACCAGCCGCTGTATAGGGGCCGGCACTTTGTGTAACCATATCTGCTATTGCCTGAGCAACTTCCTGATGAGTATCACAAATGACATAGGAAAGTTGGACCGGGTAAACCCTGCGGTCCAGTATGCGGACCTGAGCATCTTCATACCAGGCCACATTTTCATATCTCAATAAAAAGGCTAAGTCCTGATCACATCTTTCCATAAAGTTCCCTTTAACTTATCTCCTCAATAATCTCTCTAATTAAGCTTTTGAATCTCTCTGATGTCAGACTGGCAGTTTCGTCAACCTCTTCAGCTGTTACCGCCTGATCCAGCATACCGGCAGCCATATTTGTCATCAAAGATAATCCCAGAACCTTCATACCACAGTGGGCAGCTGTTATCGCTTCATATACTGTAGACATTCCTACTGCGTCGCCGCCCAAAGCTCTGATTGCCCTGATTTCAGCAGGTGTTTCAAATTGCGGACCGCTCATATAAAAATATACTCCCTCGCGCAGGCTCATGCCAATTCTACTGGCGCATTTTTTGGCCAGTTCCCTTAAGTCCTTGCTGTACATGTTTGATACATCAAAGAATCTGGGTCCGAATTCGGGAATGTTCTGTCCCCTCAGGGGACTGGCTCCCATAATTTTTATATGGTCCTCTATCAACATGATATCGCCCACATGAAACGAACTGTTCACTGCGCCGGCAGCATTGGTCAAAATAACAGTCTTCGCTCCCAGAAGCTGAAAGAGTCGGATCGGAGCTACCAGCTGCTCAAAGTCATAACCTTCGTAATAGTGAAACCTGCCGGACATACACGCTAGCTTTTTACCGCCCAAATCACCAATAATCAATTTGCCGGCATGCGAATCAACGGTTGTTTCCAGAAAATTCGGTATGTCCGCATAGTCTATTACAATGGGCTTCTTGATCTCTTCCGACAACGATCCCAGGGATGAACCTAATATCAGAGCCAGATCCACTTGATATCCGGTCCTGGAAAGGACGTAATCTGCACTTGTTTTAAAAAAATCATAACTGAAATTATTACCCATACTCACCTCATAAACACAAGCTGCTGATACTTAACTTGTCCGGATGCAAGCCTCCGGCTTCTCCTCATAATTCTACCCTATCATAAAAAAAGCCTCTGCAATGTTTACATCACAGAGGCCTACTGGAGCCTTCTAAGGGAATTGAACCCTTGACCTCATCCTTACCATGGATGCGCTCTACCTACTGAGCTAAGAAGGCATTTGTTAAAATGTGTCCGCATTCTTATCTGGAGCGGGTGAGGGGAATCGAACCCCCATATTCAGCTTGGGAAGCTGATGTTCTGCCATTGAACTACACCCACATATGCAAATGAAGTTCTCGCACCTGCTGAGCGGCTCCTAGAAGTATATCTTAATTTTTAACTTGTTTCAATATCCTTCTTTGGAGTTTTGCTCATCATAATTTTCAGCAAGGTACTGTCCATGTCTGCCATACCCTCTTTGGATATGTACTTCATATTCATCATGCTTTCTTCGACATCAGATCCTATCATTCCGTCGGTCATTTTGATGGAGTTGCCTTGCATGGCAACCGCAGCTGCCTGTACTGCTGCATAAATGCAGATTGATACCTTGAGGGCACAGCCGGCTTTGGCTCCATCACAGATCATACCGGTCAAGGTGCCAAACATATTCTGAGCAGCAGCTACTACTTCCTCCATACCGCCACCCATCAGCATTACAATACCTCCGGCAGCTCCGATAGATGCAGGGACTGCACCGCAGAGGGGCGAGAGACGGCCAAAAGCTTTTTTTACATGGATAGCCAGCAAATGGCTGAGTGCGACAGCACGTAACATTGACTCTCTGCTGCTGTTTAAATACTCTGCAGCCGCTGCCACAGACACCGTTGCAGTAATACCCTGGTTGCCACTGCCTGAATTTCCCATAACAGGATACATAGCGCCTGCCATGCGGGCATCGGCAGCTGCTGCCGTCCGCGAGGCACAGTAATCCGACAATGACATCCTGGAAATTTGCTCTTTGATCGATGGCCCGACTTCGATGCCATATCCTTCTTTCAGACCGGCATCAGCAATTTTCATATTCAGGTCTAAGGCATCCTTGATTTTACCCAGTTTTTCCAGGTCAACAGTCTGAGCAAACTCCCAGATATTAGCGATATCGTCTTCTACCAGGGTGTCCTCCAGGTCCTGATTGAGCTGCATATCATTCTTATACACAAGCTTGTCATCCTGGGTAAGTTCAAGAACCAAATCATGTTTATAGGCAATCACTGCGGATCCGCTGCCGGAAGCAGTCTTAACTGAAACTTTTATATAAAGAACCGGATCATGACCTGAAACTTCCAGCATTACTTTTTCTGATTCAATCAAACTGCGGGCAGCCTCAACATCTTTTTCCTGCAGATTTTCCAGTACCTGCAAAGAGCGGTCGGAATCTCCGGCAACTACTCCCAGAGCTGCCGCCATAGCAACTCCCATTTCATCTGTACCGGGAATTTTTACACCCATTGCATTCTTAAAAATGTTAACACTGGCGGAGACAACTATATTTTCAATCGCATCGTAACCCGCTTCCTTGCGCGCTAAAGCTGCTGCATAAGCGACAGCTACCGGTTCCGTACAACCTAGTGCAATAATCAGCTCATCTTCAAGCTGCTGCAAATAATAACTTTCTTTCACCTTTGCCTCCGACCCTGTCGGGCTTTTTAATTTAGTGATATCAGGATATCATAAACTTGCAGATCCAAGGCAGCAACAGGCAGCAATCTTCCGGAGAAATAAAAGCATTTTTTGGACCTGCAGGGCCGATCTGTGCAATAATGGGAAAAAAGTTTTAGAAGTGGGCCTCCTGTGCGGAAAAAGAAACAATCATCCCATAATTCGAAAGCTCAGCTTAGGAGCTCTTTGATATTTTCATCAATAGCTGCTTTGCTCACTGTTGTCTTGCTCATTTTGCGTGCAATTGCTTTTCATAACAGTCATGTCGCAGACTTCTATACTGCCAGAATTTTCACACCGCTGGCGACAGCCCTGACCTGGCTTACAAGCCTTCTGCCCTTCTCTCTTACGGAATTTTTTGTAGTACTGGGTCTACCTGTTTTGCTGGTATTTCTTGTTTATGGCCTTGTTCGTCTGCTGAAAAACAAATCATCCCGCGGAATTCGTTTTTTGCGAATTTGCTGTATAGTGGCGGCTGTAGCGCTCACTATTTTTTCACTCTTCATCGTTTTTCATGGCATTAATTACGCCCGTTCCCCTTTAGCAGATACGATGAAGCTGGAGATCAAGGAACGCTCTGTCGATGAGCTGGCAGCTGCTATGCGCACGCTGGGGCAAGCAGCTGCAGCAGTCAGGGATAATCTTCCGGAGGATGCCTCCGGCGACATTCTCACCGGCACAAAAAGAGACCTTCAGCAAGCTGCTCATCTGGGCTGGGAAATCGCCGGAAAACGCTGGCCGGCATTGGACAGTACTGTTCGAAGCAGACCCAAGGGGGTCCTGCTTTCAAAGTATTGGTCTTATACGAATATTGTCGGAATGTATCTGCCAATGCTGGTCGAGGCAAATATTAACATCGATCAGCCTGCCTTTATGATACCCGCCACTACTGCACATGAACTAGCCCATACCCGTGGTTTTGCCCGTGAGGATGATACGGATTTCGCCGGTCTGCTCAGCTGCTTCCTTCATCCGGACCCGGTCTGGCAGTATTCCGGTCTTATCAGTGCCTGGAAAGATCTGTCCCGCAAGCTGGCAGCTGAAGACCGTGAACTTTGGAGTCAGGTATATGCGGATACAGTAACTGCAGCAATGGCGCATGACCTGAAAAGTGAATCCCTTTACTGGCAAGCTTATGAAACACCGGTCGCCCAGGTATCTACCCAAATTAATGATGCCTATCTCAAAGCTAATCGCGAAACAGAGGGAGTGAAAAGCTATGGAGGTGTTGTTGATTTACTTCTGGCCTGGCTCGATACAGAGGATGCTGAACAGGTGATCTCCGCGGTCCTGCCATAAATGAGTCTTCACTTCTTTCATGCGGACCCTGAGACAGGGTCTTTTTTCTCTCTGTATTTTGTTCCGGCATAGTAAACAATCATACCCACTGCAAAGTAAGCAGCAGTAACTGCCCACAGCTGCCAGCCTCCGCTAAGCACATCAGGTACATAGCTGCCCACGATGATAAGCAGCATGGCAATTGGCAGAAGGTTTCCTCCGGGTGCCCTGAAGTACTTAAGACCTGTCTCTTTTTTACGGGAAACAATAACTGTTATGCAGATAATTGCCACTACCAGAGCGTTGCTTAAGACTCCAAGTTTAATTATTTCATTTACAGCAGACGGAAAAGCTGCAAGTGCTCCAAACAATACTGTAATCAGGGTGGTCGCATTAACCGGTACAGCTGTTTTCTTGTGGTTCTTGCCAAGACCTCTTGGCAAGATTCCGGAAATGGCTGCAGCTTGAATGGTTCTGGCGGACAAGGTTATCAAAATCAGGATGGTTGTGATAAGAGCCAATACCGCTACAATTGAGATCAGGGGCACAATCCAGGGACTTGCCATCAGCTTCTCGTAGGCAGCTGCATACAAGGGTATATAAGCCATGTCAGGGTTTTCCAGAAAATATTGTGTAGAAACAAGTCCCAGCACAGCAACTATGACCAGGACATAAAGAGCGACCACAATGACCATGGCCAGAAAAGTAGCCCGGGGAACATTCTTGTCCGGATCCCTGATTTCACCAACCATGAAGGCTACAGCAACAACTGAGCCATAAGCTGCCATTGCGATCGGGATAGCACTGATCCAGCCGCTTGCCCCGCCCGCTCCTTGTGTAAAGAAGGGAGTAAACAATTCTCCGCTCCACTCGCCTGAGCCGAAGGAGACAGCGGCAAAAACAAGCAGTGCCAGGACAAGAAGTGTAGTCAGCAGTGTGTTCGCCTTGCCTGTTACGGAAATATCAAAGATATTAAGGACACCGCAGAAAAGTATTGTGATTACAGCAATAAGCGCCTGATAATTATTGAAGGCAGGGAAGGCAACGCCCAGATAAACGCTGACGAAGATTGCGGAAAAGGCTGCACCTCCCCAGCAACCGAACAAATAAGCCCAGCTTGAAATCCAGCCCCAGAGACGGCTGCTCTTTTCAGTTTTTCCAAGAACTTTTGCAGGAAAAATGAAAACCCCGCCTGACTGCGGATATTTTGTAGCCAGCTCAGCATTCAACAAACCGTAGCCGAACAGAATCAAGCCGGCTATAATCCACGATAGTATCGCTGCAACTCCCGCCTGCACAATTGTAAGGCCGGAGAGGGCAAAGATTGCACTTCCGGTCATTCCGCCTATCAGTACTGCAGTGCTGTCCAGCAGGCCTAGTTTCTTTTTTTCCATCTGGGAACCTCCCTTCCTGTATTTCTTTTATCTTCCAAAACACTTATCGTTTTTATCAGCCAGGCAAAGAGTTAACAATGATTTATAACACAATTATATTCCAAATGTTCATGGAATTGAGATATTAATTTCAGACAAATACCCTATTATTGATTTAAATGTAGCTATCTCTTCTTTTCTTCTTACAAAGCTGTGCTAAAATTTCATTGGATTGATAAAGAAGGTATCAGGTCAGGAGTAATTTTTGATGCAAAATTCGAAAAATAATATAGTATCGCAGGCAGGAAATAAGCACATCCGGTGGAGTGTATTTCTTCTGCTTTTCTTAATGGTATTTTCTATGCTGACCTTTTCAGCATGTGATGATAATAAGAAGCCCGGCCAGACGGACACTAAGACGACAACAAATGCTCTTCCGCCCGGTCGACTTGAGCCCGGCGAACGGGATCATGTGGCTTTCATTTTGGGTAGTTCTATCACGAGTGATTACGGCAAGAATGCATATCAGGGACTGCAGCTGATTTCTGCTGCTAATGCAGAGAGCAGGTATGTTGAGAATGTTACCGTTTCCGCTGCTTACGACATTGCTGAAAAACTAATCAAGGCCGGATATAACGTCATATTCTTTGATTCTCCGGTTTTTGACGAAATCGCTTCAGATATAGCAAAAAAGAACCCTGATATTATGTTTTTTGTGGTCGATGGCAGCAGCACGAGAGATAACCTGGTGAATATTGCTTTCAGAGATGAAGAACAGAATTTTCTGCTGGGTGCAGTAGCGGCGCTGCTTACTCCTGAAGACAGTATCGGGCTCATTGCTAAATATCCGGAAGTCAGTGAAACAGTCTTAACAGAAGCTTTTGAAGCCGGTGCTAAATACGTCAACCCGGCGGCTGTCGTTCGCAGTTTTGTCCTGGACCCTGAGCAAAATGACGCTTCTATTCAAACTGAACAATTAATCGACAGATATAATCCCTCCATACTAGCCGTCATAGCCGGAAGCGCCTCTGAGAGTGCCATGTCTGCTGCCCGCAAGTCCGGTTTGAAAATTGTCAGTGCGGAAAGCGGGATAAAGCTGCTCAGCCCTGTAACTGAGGCTACTGAGCCTGAGGAAACAGCTACTGACGACGAAACAGTTACCACAAGCACTACTGTTCCCGTTCCGACAACGACGACTACAGTAGCCTGGTCTCCCGGCGCGACCCGAAGCACTATCAATGAAAATGATCCGAATTTATATGATCCTGCCAGCATTAAAGTATTGCTCAAGCAGGCTGAAGCTTATCTTTATGCTTACGAACTTTTCCGCAGTGGTGATCTGCCTGCTGATACAATTTACTGCGGGGTGAAGGAAGGATTAATTACAGTCGAAGATTACGCAAGTGACATTGGAGAGGACCAAATCGCCTCCATCGAAAATGTTATGGATATTATTGCAGAAGGTGACGTGAGCATACCGCGCTAAACTTGCTTTACCCGAACATTCCGGCCTTATAGGGGATGCTCAAAAGCGAAATCTTCCTCATATAAAGCGGCCAGCATGGCGCGGTCTCTTGCCTGGGGTAAAATCCACATCGTTTTAGTAACAGCGGCTTCAGTGCTAAGGCCGCCTTGAGCAATCAGGCCAAGACCTTCTGTTCTCTGTCCCACCTCATACCTTTTCAGATCTTCGTCCTTTGATAAAACCTGCGTTCCCAAAATGACAAGGACCCCCTCATTGATTAATTCTTTGAGGTAGGGATAGTAGTCGCGCGGCGACACAGGAATGCCCCCGCTGCCAAATCCTTCCAAGATTAAAGCCCGCAGCGGCCAGTTGCCGCGCGCCAGTTGAGGCAGCAGCTGCGGATCCAGACCCGGGGTCATTTGAATTACTAAAACATGAGGATCCAGAGGATCGATCAGAAAGTGGTCTGCATCCAAATCGTACAGACGCCGGGTCAGCCTTCTGCGCTCTGTCAGCTTCTGCTGCCAGCTGCTGTTCACAGAAGTCAGCTTAGCAGCCTGCACTTCTGCGACCGGAGGAGCGCCAATGGATGAAAAAGCTTCAAAGCTCTTAGTATCAGTTTTTACTGCATGACAACCGTGGATTACTTTGCCTGCAAAGACCAGAAAGACTCCGGCATAGTCAGTTGACATTTCCAGTGCCGCAACAATAGCATCTCCGATATTGTCGATACCATCAAAATCAGCTTCATCAGCAGACCGTTGCGCTCCCGTCAGAAAGACTGTTTTCGGAAAATCACGTAAGAGGAAAGACAAAGCTGCAGCTGTATAAGCCATGGTGTCCGTACCGTGCAGGATGATGTAAGCATCGTAATTTTTATGACGGTCAGAATCAACGAGCTTTTGTGCCAGCTGCCGCCACTCTTTGGGACCAATATCCGTTGAGTCACGCTGCAAAACATCCATGGCATCAATTGAATATTTGCTGTTAACAGGCCGTGCCCGGCGCAGCAGGTCAGCACTTGTCAGCTCGGGTCTTTTGCCCTTACTGCTGTTGACAGATGAAATTGTACCTCCGGTGTTGAGCAGCAGGAAACGCATTTTACTTAGTCCTCCAGAAGTATGCTGTCATCCTCTTCATCAGACGCATACCAGACCTTTTCCGGTTTCATATCCAGGGGTCTATGGCACTTAGGACAATTCAAGGAAGCAATGTGTACACGCTTGACATAAGATGAACGCTCACCGCACTTGGGACAGTAGTAGGGTTCTGACATGGAACTGTCCTCCGTAACTAAACGCAAGCGTCTGGTTACATGCAGGTCTCCGCAGTGACGGCAGCGATAGAGTTCTCTTGAGAAATCCAGGCAAGCATCATCTTTTTGAACCAGATCAAGATACATTGCCGGATCCAGACGCCCGTAACGGATATCAGCTATGATTTTATTAAAAAGCTTACTGTCTTCTCCATTTCGACCCAGATAATAGGTTTCATGGAAGTCATGATTTGTCAGACATTCCAGCTCATATGCTTTGCGCCAGGGAAGTCTGTTTGCGCGATAAGAAGACACTTCGATTTTGACATCTTCGACTTGGGCCTCAGGAACAACAAAAACCAGGGCTATTTCTTCGCCGTCCAGTTCGACAAAGCGCAGCTCAACAGGGACCAAATCACCTGCCTTAAGTTTGGAAGCGGGAAGATCCGCCTCCAGCTTAGCACGCCAGCTCTTGTTATTTGCCGGTGTCAAATCATAAATCCAGAGCTCCTGCAATGCTTTTGCCAGTTCATCTGAAATATTGATCTCAGGCGAAAGACTATTATCCGCATAGATTCCTTCCGGCTCTTCATCGTCTTCATCAGCTTCTTCGCCTGTCTCTTCCGCCGGCTCCTGATCTTTCTTTTTAGTCTTTTTATCCTTTTTGGCAGCTGCTGCCGCCTGTTCTTTGGCTTCCTCCAGAGCAGATTGGCGTAAAGCCTGCAGCTCTATCAGTTCAGTAATTCTTTCTTCATCCTCAATGCGCCAGGCTTTCAGGCGGGTCGGCAGCTGAGGGTCACGCCGGGAATCAAGTGCGCGAATTGTCAGCGTGCTCATTGCCAGAGCATTATTGGCCTGGTCTTGCAGAACCTGTTGGATAAAAGCATTTTCTGCCAGCTGCTCATTCAGTTTCACTATTCTAACCAGGAGATTAGGTACAGCTGAAGCGGGTATATTCACTATTTCCTTGGCATCAAAAAACTCATACTCATCGTTTTCGTCATCAGCAACTCCGAGAAATGCGATACGAAGATCCTTGTCCAGATATGAAAAAGCCAGATAACCACTATCACTGGGCGGCAACTTAGCTGAAAAATCCTCCAGCAATTTCTTCTGATCTTCTGCGATAACTAAAAGACGTAAATTCATCTGCCAAAATTCATAAGTTCTCACCATGTGGCGTTTAATTCTTTTTGCCTGTAATTTCATCAGGATAATATCTCCTTCCACTTGTTTCTCTATTTCAAAGCAGAGCTATTTAAATCAAGCTGAACATATCTAGATAGATTCAAAACTATTTTAGCACGTTAGCCCGGGCAAACGTGTAGTAAATGTGCTGTTTGCGCACTTTGAGCTGTAAGGCTAATCATGATCTGTAAAAGTGAATATCTATTATAGCAGAATCTTATCAGGCCATAAGACCGAATTTTTCTTTAATGCGGTCCAGCTGCCGCGTCCACGGTGCGCGAATCGGGATGAGGAAGACCACTGTAGCTATAGCCAGCAACAAATTGAAAATAGCGCCCTGTCCATAAATGAGCAAGGCACCCTGCCAGGTTACAGGTCGCAGGAAGCTGATAAGATGCCAGGTGTCAAGAATAATACCGTAGAGAAAAGCGGAAAGGAAGCCGTAAACATAGACAAATAACGGACGTTTAAAGGCTGCCCGCTGCTGCAGCAGGCCCGCCAGGTAACCCACCAGGCCAAAGCCATACATCTGCCAGGGAGTCCAGGGACCCTGACCAAAAAACAGGTTAGAGGCCAGGGCTGTTAAGGCTCCGGTCATGAAACCGCTGGCCGGGCCAAAGGAGATCGCAGTTACAATAATTATTGACAGGACGGGTTTGAAACTAGGAGCAGCAGCGAAGAGCAGACGGCCGGCAGTAGCCAGAGCTGCCATTACAACTATCGGCAGCAGATTGCGCACTTGCCAGCTGCGTCTTTCAAAACTGATAAAAAAGGGCAGCAAGGCTAGAATTACTGCTACAAAAGACAAGAGAGCTGTCTGTTCCGGCTGATAGTAGGCCAAAAGTAAGAGCACAAGCGGCAAAAAGATCAATGAAAAGATGGCAGGCAAATACATATCTGCCCTCTTTGTCTGTTTTGTTCTTTGCTCAAACTCAGTCATTAATTTCTTCCTTTGACTTCATTGAACGCACACAGCTTAGCAGGTCTTCTTCCGTCACAAGTGCGGGAAAAATACCTCTGCTCAGGCGGTGGGCTGTTGTGGTGAAATAAGCATTTCCGACAAAAAACTCTCTGGTCGGAGCACTGCCCTCAACACGTCCGTCAAAAAGCATGGAACAGCGGTCAGCCAGCTGCGCAATAAAATCCAGATCGTGCGTGATCAGGAGCATTGTCATGCCGGTCTGCTTTAACTCTTCTAAAATTGCCGCCAGCTCCCGTCTGGCCACAGGATCCAGACCTTTCACCGGTTCATCCAGCAAAAGCAGATCCGGTTTAGTCAGGAGTGCTTTTGCCAGCGCAGTCTTCTGCATTTCACCTCCGGAAAGATCATAAGGATGCCGGCTACTCAGATGACTCAGCTTCAATCTTTCCATTATTTTCTCAGCCTCTGTAGTGTCATAAGCAAAGCGCTGATGAAATTCCATTAATTCATCCCGGACTGTGTCTTGTGAAAACACCGCCATGGGATTTTGGTTCAGCATGGCCACTTGCTGATTCCCGGCTCTTTGAATCTTGCCTCGCAAGGCCGGCAGGCTGCGGCTGAGAATATACATCAAGGTGCTTTTGCCGGAACCATTGCCACCCAGAAGCGCATGCAGTTCGCCTTTTTTTATACTTAAAGACGCCCCGCGCAAAACAAAGGGCGCATCTTTTTCGTAGCGGAACCAGATATCCCGCGCCGCCAGAACAGTCTCAGCTTCGTTGGGTCCGGCCGTAGCGGGATCAGTTATATTTCTATTTTCTGCCGGAATATCCTGCCGGGTGAGCAGATACTGCCTGCCCTCACGCACGGTTAAAGGCAGACTGATCTCACTTGACCTTGCTCTGACCTCACTTGCTGCTGCCATGCGTGCAGCTAGTGGAATTGATATCTGAAATTTGTCATCCTTCTCAAGCAGATTGGTCACGTAACTTTCCGCATTGCCGCAAAAGTTCACTTTGCCCTTTTCAAGAAAAATAACTTTGTCCGCCAGCGGCAGGATGTCATCAATAATATGCTCAGAAATAATTATGCTGGTACCTGTCTCATCGTTGACACGTCCCAGGATGGAGAGAAAGCGTTTGCGTGCGATGGGATCGAGCTGGGCCATCGGCTCATCCAGGAGCAACAAGTCAGGCTGCATGACTAGGCTGGAGGCAAGATTGAGAATCTGTTTTTCACCACCGGATAATTCAGATACCTTGCGGTCCATCCAGTCGCTGATACCAAAAAAGGTCGAGGTTTCTGCCAAGCGCCTTTCTATATCCTGACTGGCCAGTCCCTGATTCTCAAGACCGAAAGCAAGTTCATGCCAGACACTGTCAAGAATAATCTGATTGTCCGGATTCTGCTGCACAAAACCTATCTGTACTGCCTTATCTGCGGTTTCATAAGCTGAGCCGGGTTTTCCATAAATAATTCTGCTGCCGCTGAGGTCTCCAGCTGGAGTAAGAACAGGAGATAACATTCTCAAGAGCGTTGTCTTGCCGCTGCCAGAGGCACCTGTAAGCAGGGTAAGACTGCTGCGTTCAAAACTTAAAGAAAGCTCATCGAGTGCTTTTGAAACTGCACCCGGATAAGCAAAAGATAAGTCCTTCAATTCTGCAGCAAAGGCCGGATTGTAGTGGTCCGCCTGATATTGGCTTCCCGGACCGGCTGCCGGATTATTCTTCTGATTCATATTTCTCACTTCGGGCTTTCTTAGATCTGTTTCCCGGTCCAATAAAAGGCCGGATTTGCTCTGTCCGCTGAACTGACTTTCCGCACGCAGTATTTTCTTTCTGCCCCACCATTCCATTAGTTCAAGATAAAAGGGAAAGAATAAATATAATGCGTAAAAAACTAATGTTAGCAGACGCCAGGATAGTGCAGGAAGATCTGCCGGCAGTGCCAGACTTGGATAGTACTGAAAAGAGTGCGTCCCTGTGGCAAATCCTACTATCTGCAAGACAATCATCAAGAGGAGAAAAACGATACCGCCTGCATCATAAACACTGAAGCGATCACGCTTATATGTACTGCGCCGGTCAGAAGGATAACCCTTGGCCCGCATGGCGATGCTTGTATCAAGTGCATTTTCCATACTCCAGCTCATCAGCACCGATGACATACGTGTATAAAAAGCGAGGCTTTCCCTGCGCGGCATTTTCTCCTCACCCAGGAGCGCATTCTGACTCATCTTAACCTTATGTCCATGCTCAATCGTGTCAGGGACATAGCGCAAAACCATGCCCAGGAGCAGGCTTGTTACGGGAAAGCGCTTGCCGCCCACAGACAAGAGCTGATCGGAGCTGGAAACTTCCTGATAGGCGCGGAACCAAAGCAGGATTGTCAGCAGCATCATGCCGGCCGCAAAGCCATAGATTATGCTTTCCAAAGTCACGGGCCGCAGGCCCAGATAAAAGAGAACCGTGAGGCCGTTGCCGCTGAAAAGTCCATTGGCCAGGACAATCAGAAGATGCAGGGGAATGAAAGAGCGGAAAAAACGCAGCAGTTTAGCTGCACCTTCCAGATAAATGTTCAGAGTCAGTGCCGCGAGAAAGGATAGCAGCAGATAGGCCGGGTTCAGCGTTAGCATGGAAAAGATCAATACCGAGAAAAAGTACAGAAGTAACAGCGACGGGTGTGTCGCTCGCAAATTTATAAATTTTCTCTTAGCATGCTTCAATAACACTGCTCCACATTTTTATCCTGGCCCATTTTTTAGAAAGGTGATCCCGGCACATCGCCCGGAGTCACCGTGTAGTGAAAGGATACCTCATCACCAGTCTCGACCTTCACACTTGAAACCGAATAGTTGGGAAATACTCCGTTTACTGAGTAAACCCAGCCACCCTTGCCCCCTCCGGCTGCTCCCTCGCTAATTCCCTGAATTGCCGACACATATGTGCCAAAAAGATTATTGCTGGCATTAATTACATAATCACTTTTTTTAAGGACATCAAATACTGTGCTGCCTGGATCCAGGACAATCTCCTTATGGAACAGCATCACTCCATCCGGTGCATATCCCGCCGCTGAATGTACATTAGCCTTTACTGCATTTACACAATTAACTGACAGAGAGACTACTATTTTGCCGCTGCTTGTCTTTGCCTCTGTCCGTACTTCACTTGTTTTTTCTGAAGTGCTTTCTGCTGTTACAACCGTTATATTGGAGGCTTGACCTGTAGCCGCAGCTGAACTGCCTGTCTCAGCCGTCGGGCTCTCTTGCGTAATTCCTGTCCGCTCTGTACTGGCCTTACCGGCATCAGTCTTATCACTGCTGCCGGTCAGATCCGCCTTGTCGCTTTCAGGCAGCTTAGTTTCCTTATCTGATACCAGCTCTTCTGCCCGGCTTGTCTGATCTTCAACTACAGGCGCTTGATTATCACCTTCAATAGCACAGGCACTCAAAAATAGCAGGCTCATGCTAAAAGCCAGGATCAGGGCAAGGATTATTTTTGCCTTAATTTTCATACTTTTATTAAAGTCCATCTCTATGACTCCTTAAGCCCGCTTGAACAGCGGGCTTAAGCTTATTGATCTCTGCCTTATTCATTTTCTCTCTTGCGCTTAGAACGAATCAGCAGCGCTGAAGCTGCCAGAAGGAAGAGAAAACTGCTAAGCAGGAGCTGCGATGAATTGTATTCGCCGGTTGCAGGCAATTTTTCTGCCAGTTTTACTGCGAAGAAAGTATGTGAATCGTTACTATAGTACAGATTGCCGTCAGCAGATATGGACACGGAAGCCATGCACCAGTTCTGTTGAGACTCGATCGGCGTATAAATTGTATGGACCGTATCCTTGTCAGTCGATAATCCGTACAAGGCACCGGGCTCCTTGTTAATAGTGAAAAACACATATGTGCTTCCGCTCTTGTCTTTTACAACAAGTGGTGTTCCCTGAATTGTGCCATCTATGTCGTAGGTCTTTTCAACTTTCAAAGTATCTGCGTTAATTATTGATATGGTACCGGGGCCAGCTGCATATACTTTTCCATCTGCAATCACAGGAGTGGCTGTACTGCCTCCTGCAGAGAAGTTTACAGTCTTCAAAGCTCCGAAGCTGCCATCCGAGTTAATATCCAGACGATGCAGGGCACCGTCTTGCTGTGATATGAAATAAAGTCGATTAGCTGAGGGGACCATTGTCGTACGAATCGCGGGAGCTAAACCGTCAGCGGCAAGAGGCAAAGTTATCTTGTCCACTATGTTTCCGTTTGCAGCATCAAAGGCGAATACCTCACCCATATCGTTGCCAACCACCACAACTCCGTTTAGCACAGCGCCACCACTCCAATAAAATCCGGTCTCTGTTGAAGAGTATTCCCAGACAGTGCTGCCATCAGCAAGGTTAAGGGCACGGAAAGAGCCGCCATAAGAGCGTGGGGTCCAACCTACTGTACAAGTTCCCTGGTAGAGCAGACCCTTTGCAGCCGTAAGAGTCGTCAATGACTGCTGATCTTGAGCCTCCATCTCGTCACTATCAGGATTTGGCAAGAGAATTTGCTCCGGCGCTTCCGATATCCAGACGGTGGTCAAGTTGTCAGCGGTGAGTGCCTGAACTTTACCATACTTCATCGGTACAAGGACCAGACCGTCAGCATAGGCTGGGCGGGAAGTTGAATCAATCATGAACTCAAGTTTGGCCGTTGCATTGACTGAGCCGTCCTTGTTGAGTTTATAGAGGGTGTCTGAAAAAACTATATAAATCCAGTCACCGACCTGTAGGGGATCGGAGAAGGAATCCATCCAGCCGCCTTCTTTTTGGAAGGTGAAAGTCTCGCCCTTAACAAAGCCGTCAATTTCTAAATCCAATTCTTTCACACTGTTATGATCCATCGACCCGGCAAATGCAGGCCACCATGATGTCAGCTGAGAAGGCCTCGCTGCATAGGCATCGGGGTTAATCAGAGTCGGACTGCTTTCTTCAGCAGGAATAAATTTATCGGGATGGCCATTGTAGTCTTGCTGCCAGTCATTAATAAAATACCAGCGGATCTCATCACCTTCCTGCACAATATATTCGCTTGCTCCGGTCGGTGCCCAGTCATCATTTAATGACCACATCCAGCCGGAAGCGCTGCCATTTGTCACTCCTCCTTCTAACTCGAACTGTGTCGCTTCCTCTGCAGGAGGGGTAATCTTGTTCAGATAATCTCCAAAATCAGAAGTTTTATAGGACACGCTATAGTTATTGGCAGCCAGAATGCTGTCGGTAAGCTCCTGGGCATTGATACCGGCAGCTTCGCTGAAGGGGACTTCCAACCATATTTCATATGGATTTTCTTCAGGCGCCGGATTCAGATAGGATCCGACAAGAATGAAGCTTCCACTGACTACATCTGCCGATGCTGTCAGAATAATATCATCTTGTTCAGATGCAAGAGCCTGCACCGGGAAGATGCTGGTGATGACTAATAAACTAATAAATAGAGCTACTAGTTTTTTCCTGTACTTTTTCATTAATACCTCCTCCGAGTTAATGAGTTGTCTCCCAACTTTCCCGAGAAATAAAAAAAGCTACAAATACGAGAGATGTAGCCGTTTACACATTTCTTATATGCTCAGGGGAAACAATGGTCCGTTGTTATCCTTCTGTGAGAGTAACAGATCGGTCTTCTGGCTTGTGACCGGGTTTTCCCCCTTAACTCCGCCTTCCCGACTCAGGTCAGTGGCTGGCCTCGGCCCGGAGTTAATTAGTCACTTACAGCGGCGGCACCGCACAGGTTTTGCACCTGTTTCCCATATAGCTTCCACTATAATCTGTACCCTATAGAGTCAATCCATTTTCACGATTGACCTTGTGCCTAAAGTATAGATTTTCCCCCAGAGACCGTCAAGCAAATGTAGGTTTTCCCCTTGACAATACTGTTCTCTTCTCCTATTATCATTTTGATACTTGTTCAATTGTCTAAATGATATTATTTGTGGAGGGTCCTATGTCACAAGAAGAAGCTAAATGTCGCTGTGATTTGCCTGAAATCAGAGAACAAATGCCCGGAAAAGATGAAATGTCCAAGCTTGCTGATCTTTTTTCTGTCATGGGCGACAATACGCGTGTTCAGATCATCTCGGCTTTGCGCCTGAGCGAGCTTTGTGTCAGTGATCTGGCTCTGCTTTTATCACTGTCTGACTCAGCAATTTCTCATCAGCTGCGCATCTTGCGTCAGAGCAATCTGGTCAAAGCACGCCGGGATGGAAAATACATATACTATAGCCTTTCCGACAATCACGTGATCGAGATATACGATGTTGGAAAAGGGCACGTTAACGAATAATGTCTAAGTCTTTAAGAAGGAGCAAATTGTCAGCAAATGAGCAAAAACGTTTTAAAAAAAGACGATCATAATCACGGTCACGATCACGGTCACGATCACGGTCACGATCACGGAAGTGAGGAAGAAGAAAAACTTAATCTCATTCTACTTTTTATTTCCATTGCAATTTTCATCTGCGGCCTCATTGCGAAATATGTCTTTGCTGCAGGAACTGTCTTCATAATTCTTATGATAGCCGCCTGGCTTCTGGCCGGTTTCAAAGTCATGGTCAACGCTGTGAAAAAGCTCTTATCCGGTTTTATTATGGATGAAGAATTTCTCATGTCGGTGGCCACTGTGGGTGCAGTCATCCTTGGCGAATATCCTGAAGCCGCCCTGGTCATGATTCTTTACCAGATTGGTGAAAATCTGGAGCATTATGCTGTCGGCAAATCGCAGCAATCCATTAGTGACTTGCTGGACATTGCCGCCCCTTACGCCAACCTGGTCACTGATCAAGGTGTCAGGCAGATTGACCCGGCAGATATTAAAGTGGGAGATATTCTGGAAATTCAGCCCGGAGAACTTATCCCCACTGACGGGCTGATTGTAAGCGGCTTAAGCAGCCTAAACACAGCAGCCATAAGTGGTGAGTCCTTACCGGTGGAAGTAGAAGAAGGCAGTCAGGTTCTGAGTGGCAGTGTTAATGGCGACGGCCTCTTGCGCATGAAAGCCGAAACGGTTTACGCAGAGTCTACAGCCAGCCGCGTTATGGACATGGTTACTGAGGCTTCTTCGCGCAAGGCACACACTGAAACACTGGTCAGGCGTTTTTCAAGAGTCTATACACCCATTGTCGTCTTGCTGGCTGTCCTGATTTCAGTCCTTCCGCCCTTGCTTTTAGATCAGAGTTTTTCTAACTGGGTCTACCGGGGACTGATCTTTCTTGTAGTCTCCTGTCCCTGCGCCTTCGTCATTTCAGTCCCCCTCACCTTCGTCTCTGGCATCGGTATGGCCTCACGCCACGGTGTTTTAGTGCGGGGAGGCACAGATTTGGAAAATCTGTCCAAGTTGAAGACACTGGCTTTTGATAAGACCGGTACGCTCACTGAGGGCAAGTTCAGTGTGATCGCAAGTCACGCCGAAGATCATGTTGACGAGAAAGCTTTTATTGCTCTGGCAGCTACCATGGAGCAAAGCTTCACTCATCCGATCGCCCAGAGCATTGTCGCCCATGCCAAATCCCTCGGTATCAGCCTGTCCTCAGAAGGGCTCTCGGATATCATCTCTGTTCCGGGACACGGAGTTCGCGGCGTAATCGACAAGTCCAACGGACTCAGACTCCCCCTTGAACTGCCGGCAACTGTTTATCTGGGCAATGCCGCTTTAATGAAGATGCTGGGACTGCACGAAAGCGCTCTTGCTGATGGCTGTGAAGGCCAGGCTTGGACCATGAGTCACGTGGCAATCGTGCCGAACTTCAGAGACAAGCGTTCTTACGAGGAAGTTAAGGCAGATCCGCCTGCAACTGACATTCGTTACCTGGGGCATATCGTGATCCGCGATGAGTTAAAGGCAGAAGCTCCTCAAACCATCGCAGCCTTGCGTGCAGAAGGCGTGGACCGCATGGCCCTGCTGACCGGAGATAACGAAGTTTTTGCACGTGAGGTGGCTAAGGAGGCCGGCATAGATGAGATACATGCCTCTCTGCTGCCACAGGACAAGGTTGCCTGGATGGAAGAAGTGCTTGCTGATGAAAAAAATGGCAAGACCGGTTTTGCCGGTGACGGTATCAATGACGCACCTGTTCTGATGACAGCTGATGTCGGCGTAGCAATGGGGGGACTGGGCAGTGACGCCGCCATAGAAGCAGCCGATGTGGTACTGATGCAGGATAACTTGTCAGCTCTGTTGAAGGGCCTGGTTATTTCGAAAAAAACTATGAATATTGCCCGCCAGAACATTGTTTTCGCCCTGGGAGTCAAGTTCCTCTTCCTTCTCCTGGCAGCAATCGGCTATATGCCTATGTGGCTGGCAGTTTTCGCTGATGTCGGAGTAACCCTCTTAGTTATCCTCAACTGTTTCCGCATCTTCCACATCCCTCATTTGCAGAAAATCGAAAAACTCCACGATGACAGTGTGCAAAAATCATAGCCACCCGCATCACACCACGCAAAAGGCCCCAGACAATCATATCCGGGGCCTTTTTACTTTGCTTAGCTTTTCAGCAAGTTTTACTTAATGTTTTCAACAGCAACGAGAGACAATTCAAGATCTGTCGGCTCAAGAATCTGTTCACCGCTTGCATCCTGATCTTTAGTGATATCAATGCTGCCGGCAACCAGTTTCGCATAGACAGCATCATAGTCCGCCTGTTTGAATTCCTTAAAACGGGCATTTTCCATGGAAATCATGGTGTATCCCTGAGTGGCGTCGAGCGTTAATATCTTGCCGCCTTCCCAGGTCCCGTCATAGATACTTGTGATAGCGTCATTAACTGATTTCTTCAGGTTCTTCATGGCTGAGGTGATGACTGTATCTGATTCAGCATATTGGTCGACGTCAACACCGATAACTTTAGCATCAGCCTTCTCTGCAGCCTTCATCACTGAGGTGCCGACCGCACCGCCGCAGGCAAAGATCACTTCCGTGCCTTCCTGGAACCAGGAAGCTGCTTTTGATTCATTCTCCGGACTGGCATCAAAGTTGCCTACATAGGTGTATTTCACCTTAACATCGCCGGCTGCCAGACCCAGTTCAGCAGCAGCGTCGTCAGCGCCCTGGAGGAAACCGTAACCGAAACGGACAACCGCCGGGACTGCCATGCCGCCCATGAAACCAAGATCGCGATAACCATCGCGGACTGCCGCATAGCCGGCCAGATAGCCTGATTCTTCCTCAGCATAGAGAATGCCGACGACATTATCCGAAATATCCGGAACATAATCGCCCGAATGAGGATAGCCATCCAGCAGGATGAAATGAACATCCGGGAACTGATTCTGTACTGTATGAATCGGTCCTTCGAAAAGGAAGCCCGGCGTTACTATAATTTTGGCTCCACCTTCAATGGCCAGATTTATGGAGTTGATGTAAGCTGCGTCAGACTTTTCTGTTGGCTGGAAGTACTTAAAGGTTTTGTCATTGTCGATGGCGTATTGTACGACGCCCTCCCAGGAACCCTGGTTAAATGACTTGTCATCTATGGTACCTACGTCAGTGATCAATGCAATCTCCGCATTGCCTTGTGCATCCTGTTTACCTTCTTTGTGCAGTGAATCTTTTTCTTTTCCGTTGCCGCAGGCAGAGATGACGCCTAGCATCATCACCAGTACCAGCATAAGTGCAAAAATCTTCTTTCTATTCATTTTCTACCTCCTAAGGTCTGATCTTGGCCTTTAGCCTGTGTCAGACATCCAAACCTGTTTTGCTATTATCCTTGGCGTATACACGTGCAAGAATAAGAGCTTTGCTTTCTGCTTTCTCTTCAGTAAACACATAGGCTGACTCCAACTTCGATTTTGCAGCAGCCAACAGTGTCTCATCATCAGTATAGAGTTCCGCCAGTATTTCACCTTTCTTTACCTGTTCACCGCTGCGGCGGTGAAGTCTGATTCCTGCTGCAGGCTGAATCTGATCATCCATTTTCAAACGCCCTGCGCCTAGCATAGATGATGCTATGCCGCAGGTCTCCGTATCCATATGGCTGATCCAGCCGTCTTGTACTGCTATGATTTCAGCCGAATATTTTGGCTGCGGTAAAATGCTGATATCTTGTGTAATATGGGGATCGCCGCCTTGTGCTGCTACCATTTGAGCAAAGCAGTCCAGTGCTTTGCCTGAAGAAACGGCTTCCCGGACAAGTGCGTCGTAATCTTGTCCTGATTCCGGATTTGCCAGCTTAAGTAATTCCGAACTTAGTACAAAGCATAATTCCCGCAGGTCTTCCGGGCCTTCATCCTTTAAGACCTGAATAACTTCA
Source organism: Clostridiales bacterium DTU032 (assembly GCA_001512745.1). GTDB lineage: Bacteria > Bacillota > Clostridia > Saccharofermentanales > DTU023 > DTU032. The sequence continues at coordinate 15,050 of LFSM01000102.1, read as the reverse complement.
GTTATTTCAATTGCATTGCCAATACACTGACCCAGGGGACGATCCATATCTGTGACCAGGGCTGCCGTTTTGCGTCCGGCTCCCTCACCGATATCAACCATCGTCTGTGCCAGCTCTACTGCATCTTTTACATTTTTCATAAAAGCACCGCTGCCGCATTTAACATCCAGGACGATAATGTCACTTCCGGCTGCCAGTTTTTTGCTCATAATGGAACCGGCAATTAAAGGTATGGAATCCACTGTAGCCGTTACGTCACGCAGTGCATACAGCTTCTTGTCGCCCGGCGCCAAATCTGCAGTCTGGCCGATAATCGCCAGGCCGATCTTCTGAACCTGTTCGATAAATTCCCGCTCAGACAGCTCCGTGCTCAGGCCGGGTATGGCCTCCAGCTTGTCAAGGGTTCCACCTGTGTGGCCTAAACCGCGCCCACTCATTTTTGCTAATTTCAAACCACAGGCTGCGACAATTGGTCCCACAATGAGAGAAGTCTTATCACCAACCCCGCCGGTCGAGTGCTTATCCACCTTGACACCATCAATGGCGGATAAGTCCACCTGATCTCCCGATTGCACCAGTGCCTGCGTAAATTCCAGCGTTTCTTCACTGCTCATGCCCTGAAAATAGACAGCCATCAGCCAGGCGGAAATCTGATAGTCTGGAATATTTCCACTCACATAAGAATCAATAATGAAACGAAGCTCCTCTTTGCTATGAGTGCCGCCATCACGCTTTTTCTTAATTAAATCGTATATTCTCATTAACGCCCTGTTTTCTCATATGGTATTCCTTCCGCTGCCGGTGCCTGAGAACGTTTAGACATAAAGATCAAGACGATCAAAGTGGCAATGTAAGGAATCATCTTATATACCGTTGCCGGAATGGGCAGGTCCTTTATACCCGGAATTGCCGAATAAGCAGAAGCGATTGTCTTCATTAAACCGAAGAAAAAAGCAGCTCCCAGGATTTTCTGCGATCTCCACTGACCGAAAATCATCACTGCCAGCGATAAGAAGCCGTAGCCGTAAACTGTGGCATTGGATTCGGTCGAGGTCGGGACGACAAAAGCCAGGCCGCCGATACCGGCAAGGAAACCTGAAATCAGGGTACCGGCCCAGCGCATGCGCTGGACATCAATACCAACTGTATCTGCAGCACCCGGATGCTCACCGCAGGCCCGCAGGCGAAGGCCGAAAGGAGTCCTTTGGATCACAAACCAGGCAATGAAGAAGATCAGAAATCCAATGTAGGTCGTAAGATAGGCATTCTGAAACAGAAGCGGTCCGATAATAGGAATATCTCCTAATAGCGGTATTCTTCGGATAAAAAAAGTATCCCTGAAGGGTACCTGTTGGGTTCCGAAGACCAGACGAGCAGCAAAGATAGCAAAGGCAGGAGCGAACATGTTCATGGCGGTACCGCTGATAACCTGATTTGCTTTGAGATTGATCGAAGCGAAGGCATGAAAGATTGTAAAGATGAAGCCTGACAATCCTGCCACCAGCAGCGCCAGCAGGAGCAGGCCCTGACCGGAGATAACCCCCTGCATCCGGTTGATAAAGAGAGTGCCGGTGAAGGCTCCCATGATCATACCGCCATCCAGACCAACGTTAATAACACCGCTGCGTTCTGAATACATACCGCCCATGCCAACTACAAGCAGCGGTATAGAAAAGATCATGGTCTGTTGCACTATAAAGGCAATAGTTTTCATGAGGATACCTCCGATTCATCAGCCCGCACATTTCGGCCAGGTCCCTGCCGTCTTCCTCCGGCTCGCTTTCTGTTCTTTTTTATACCACTGACAATCCGAGAAAGCATTTGCTTGAAAATCAAAGAGAAGGCAGCACAGTAGATGATGACAGCAATGATCATGTCAATGATTTCTTTCGAGTAACCATGCAGCTGCAGGTTTTCTCCCCCTATCGTGATTTGGCCGATAAATAAACCGGACAGGAAAACTCCTATCGGATGATTCATGGCCAGTAAAGCAACCGGAATACCATTGAAACCTTGCAAGGCAACAATTTCGTTTGTTTCCATATAAACGCCTGTTCCGCCCAGGTACATCATAAAGCCGCCAATACCTGACAAAGCTCCGGCAATGATCATTGCCGTAATTACGGTGCGGTTAGAATTAATTCCTGCATAACGGGAAGCATCAGGGTTCAGACCAACTGCTGTAAGTTCGTAACCAAACACTGTGCGGGAAGAAATAATAAAAATAATCAGACAGAATATGAAACAAAGCACAAGGCTGATATTAAGATTTGTACCCGGGAATGCGGTGTCAAGTCCAAGGGTTGGAATTTCAGCACGCACTGGGACATTCTGCGCTCTCGCATAGCGGGAATCATAAATCGTTTGTTCTATTATTATTTTTACCAGATACATGCCAATATAGTTCATCATGATCGAAGTGATGACCTCATTGACCTTAAAATATGCTTTAAGTATGCCCGGAACCGAACCCCAGACCGCTCCTCCGACTATGGCAGCCAGCATACAGACCAGCCAGAGTACTGATGCAGGAATCATTGTGCCTTTTATCGCAACAAAGACAGCACAGACACCTCCGACCATAAATTGTCCCGAAGCTCCTATATTGAAAAGGCCTGACTTATAGGCAAAAGCAACACTGAGGCCGGTCATAATTATGGGAATAGCAGTAGCAATCGCCTGTCCGAACTGAGTTGGGCTGCCGGTCATGCCCCCTTTGAGAATAGTTAACAAGCCTCGACCGGCCCGGGAAGGATTCGCGATCAGGAGGATAATAACTCCCACAAGCAGTCCCGTTATTATTGCCATCAGAGAAGCGAAAAAGCTGTAAAAACCTTTAGTACGTGCCTGATGGGACAGAGACAATTCTTCTTCCGGAACTGCCTGCCTGCCTGCATCCACTAAAGGCTTATTTTTGAACTCATGATCCTTATTCTTGCCTGAATCAGACATGCCCGACCTCCTTCTTCTTTCCAGCCATATAGAGGCCGAGTTCACGCTCGTCAGTCTGATCCGGATCCAGATCAGCAACGATTTCACCTTCATACATAACTAAAATACGATCAGAAAGGTTCATGACCTCGTCAAGTTCAAAAGAAATCAGCAAAACGCCTTTTCCCTGGTTCCGCTGCTCCAGCAATTGACCATGAATGTATTCGATAGCGCCTACGTCGAGGCCGCGCACCGGCTGTACTGCTATGATAATATCTGCATCGCGGTCCAGCTCTCTGGCGACAATTGCTTTTTGCTGGTTGCCTCCGGACAAGGCCCGCCCCATACTGTTCGCACCTTCACTGCTGCGGATATCAAAGCGGCCGATCAACTCATCCGCATAGCCTCTGATACTATCGAAGCGCATAAAGCCACGTTTTTGAAAGCGGGGCAAATAATAAGTTTGTAAGACAAGATTATTAGCAAGACTAAGATCCAGAATCATGCCAAAGCGCTGGCGGTCTTCAGGAATATGAGCCATACCGGATTCTGTGCGTTCCCGGATACTGCTTTTGCTGATATCACGGCCATTGAGAAAAATGCGCCCCTCATCTGGAGGGGTAATTCCTGTCAGTGCATAGACCAGCTCGGACTGTCCATTGCCGTCCACACCTGCTACAGAAACAATCTCACCTGAATGAACCTCGAGTGAAACATCATGTACTGCGTTCTTAGTAGAGTGCTCGCGCTTGACGGTAATGTTTTCACAGGAAAAAACCACATCCCCTCTTGCAATCTCAGCTTTATCAACATCAAAATCAACCGCACGGCCAACCATCAGTTCTGACATCTCTTCTGCTGTAGTATCAGCTACATCAAGGGTCACGATATGTTTTCCCTTGCGCAGAATAGTCACGCGATCGGCAACCTTCTGAATCTCATTTAGCTTATGAGTTATAAAGATAATGGATTTACCTTCATCAGCCAGATTGCGCATTATACTCATCAGTTCATCAATTTCCTGAGGGGTAAGAACAGCAGTCGGTTCATCAAAAATCAAAATCTCGTTTTCACGGAAAAGCATTTTTAGAATCTCTACACGCTGCTGCTGACCGACTGTGATATTACGAATTTCAGCATCCGGCTCTATAGCTAGCTTATAGCGTTCTGAGATTTCAAGGACTTTCTCCAGTGCCTTACTTTTATTGATGATACCGGCTTTAGTTGGTTCATCACCCAGAATAATACTTTCTAAAACGGTGAAGTTCTGTACTAGCATAAAGTGTTGGTGCACCATGCCGATACCATAGTCATTGGCATCATTCGGGTTATTCAGGGTTGCCGGCTCTCCCTTGATTTTGATTGTGCCTTCTTCATGGGCATAAAGCCCGAAGAGCACGTTCACCAGGGTGGTTTTTCCTGCGCCGTTCTCGCCCAGCAAGGCATGGATTTCTCCCTGTCTTAGATGGAATGACACATCATCTACGGCTGTAAAGCTGCCGAAACGCTTTGTGATGTGATCCATCTCTATGACATTATTGCTCATGGTCCGTCAATCCTTTCTTCTGAAGGTCCCTCGCGGGTCTTCTTGTCGGGATCCGCGCCGCATTCGAAAGAGGTCCATTTATTCAAAAGCGTGGTAACACACACTTATCCCAGGTAATACAAAAATAAACAACATAAGAACATTGCTTTGTTGCTGTATAGTGATTATACCATGAAATATAGCCAGTCAATTGATCATATTTTAAGATAAATTTGGGCAAGTCGTACAGAAGCAACAGGCCCCTCTTGAGAGAGGCCTGTTTTATGTGAGTCAGATTTTTTATTCAAAGGGAAAGCGGTAGGAGAGCTTGGTCTCATCTCTTACTGCAATAAATTCCTTCTGAACTGCTGAACCGACCGGCACACCTTTGTCCTTGCGTTCCTGCCAGACAAGCCACTCCTTCTCACCAGCTGTATAAATCCGATCCTGGCCCGGTGCTTTTTTGGAGGCACGCAAATCGCGCAGAATATCTCCGGCTATCTTCTTGAAAGTATCCAGACCACAGAAAGCCTCCGGATCGATAACAATAAAGAAATGTCCCAGATGATAAGGCCGCTTATTGCCTGCTTCGTCGACATTTGTGATCAGCTTCAGAAAGCTGCCTGCCTGTAGGGCAGCTGAGAGTATCTCAACGACAGTGGCATATCCGTAGCCCTTATAGCCGCCCAGCTCTTCGCCGATTCCACCGAGAGGTGTCAGGGCGGCGGTACCGTCAGTCAGCCCTTTCAGAATCTCCCCACTGTCAGTCATGGCCACGCCGTCGTGCCCGATGACAACACCTTCAGGAGCATCTTTGCCCGTACGGGCGTAAACTTCGATTTTACCGCGCTGGCTTATGCTCGTTGCGCAGTCCAGCATGAAAGGAAAATCCTCATCCGTCGGCATTCCGAAAGTCAGGGGATTGGTGCCCAGCATATTTTCCACACCGAAAGTCGGCGCTATACTGGAACGTGCATTTGTGCCGGTAATGCCGATCATTCCTTCTCTGACTGCCATTAAAGGCCAATAGCCGGCAATCCCGTAATGAGAGCTATTACGGACAGCAGCCATTGCAATACCATTGGTCCGGGCCTTCTCAATTAAGCTTTTCATTGTTCGGTAGGAGGCAACCATACCCATGCCGTCATGAGCATCCACAACTAAGGTGCTCGGGGTTTCCTTCACAATTTCATAGTCGGTTACAGGATTAAGAATGCCTGCTTTAATCCGATCAAGATAAATCGGTTTGAAACGATTGCTGCCGTGACTTTCAATTCCCTGGCGGTCGCTTTCCATCAAGACATCTGCACATATCTTGGCATCCTCACGTGGGACACCGTAGGCTACAAAAGCGTCTTCCATGAAATTTCCAACAAGTTCCCAGGACAGGTATGGTCTGCTTTCTTTTTCCTTCTGCATAATTTGGCTCCTTTTTTATAAACTCAGATTTCTTCTTTATACTTGCAAAAATTCTCTTACTTCCTGATTGGCTTCGGCAATAAGTTTTTCTTCATCCAGATCAACAAGCCTGCCTTCACGCACTGTAAGCTTGCCGTTGATAATCGTGTAGTCCACATAGCCTTTGATGCCGACAGTAGCCAGAATGGACATGGGATCGTAAAAAGCCCCCACCAGATCCAGACGATTTACGTCCAGCAAAATGATGTCTGCACATTTGCCCACTTCTATTGAGCCGATCTCCCTTTGGCGTCCCAGGACGCGGGCACCCCCCATCGTGGCCAGTTTCAGCATATCGTAGCCGCTAACACCCTTGTCAGGCGAATTCAGGCGATGCATCAGATAGCCTGTGCGGATCTCTTCCAATAAACTCATGCCATTGTTGGCTGCGCATCCGTCTACACCTAAGCCGACCGGAATGTCCAAAGCCATCATTTCAGGAATAGGGGCAACGCCCGAAGACAAGCTCATATTGGAAGTCGGGCAGTGACAGACTCCGGTGCCTGTATCAGCTAATAACTGCAGCTCTTCGCTGTTGAAATGGATACCGTGTGCATACCAGACATCGTCACCCACCCAGCCCAGGCTTTCCATATATTCCAGCGGCCGCATGCCAAAGTGCTGCAGGGTGTAATTCTCTTCATCTCTGGTTTCGGCCAGATGTGTGTGCAGGCGAACACCCAGTTCACGCGCCAGTTTAGCACTTTCCCGCAATAAAGTATCTGAAACGGAGAAAGGTGAGCAGGGGGCCAGGGCCAGCCGGTGCATGGCCTGAAAAGAGCTGTCGTGGTATTGCTCGACCAGGCCGGCACTGTCTCTGAGTATTTCATCAACAGTCTGGACTACTGAATCCGGGGGCAGGCCTCCGTCTTTAACTGAAAGGTCCATGCTGCCGCGGGTAAAGTGTGTGCGGATACCGAGCTCATCGGCAGCAGCGATTTGCGCACCTATTAAATCACCACTGTCTTTGGGAAAAACATAATGATGGTCCGAAACAGTGGTACAGCCGTTTTTCATCAACTCTGCCATACCCACTTTGGAGGAGAGATAAACCGTATCTTCATCCAGCTGCTTCCAGATTTCATAGTTTATCCTGAGCCATTCAAAGAGCTCTTTGTTCTGCGTTTGCGGCAGATTTCTAGTAAATATCTGGTAGAGGTGATGATGGGTATTGATAAAACCTGGAAAACAAAGCATGTCTGTTGCGTCGATTGTTTCATCGGCCTGGTGTATATCCTTGCTGATATCTGTGATCAGACCGTCTTCACAAAAGATATTGACCCGGTCATAAAGCTTGTCATCAGCAGCACAGCTGATCAGCTTTTTTATATTTTTAATTAATAAGCTGCCCATTTTTTTATTCAAAACCTCCCTGGAAATTCAAAGCCATATCTTGTCTTACTTAAGCATTTTACGAATTATTTCATTATCGCTTGCGCGATAAGGATGATAGCGCAGAGATAAATCAGCATAACGAGACTTTTTGAGCACTGTCTTGTAATGGCTGAAGCTGTCAAAGCTGAATTTTCCGTGGTATTGTCCCATACCGCTGTTGCCGACACCGCCAAAAGGAACGTAAGGCGAAGACATATGAACAAGCGTGTCATTAATACAGCCGCCGCCGAAAGAAATTGCAGCAAGCAGTTGGTCCTGTGTCTCCTTTTTCTCCGAGAAAATGTAAAGTGCCAGTGGTTTAGGTCGCTGGCGGATATGGCGAACAGCACTGTCAAGATCAGGAAGGGAGATTACAGGGAGGATCGGTCCAAAGATCTCATCCTGCATTACTTGGCTGTCCAGAGGTGGTGAATCAATAATGGCCGGCGAAATTTGCCTGCTTTCAGGGTCAATCTTGCCACCAAAAATAGCTGGAGTTTCCTGCAAATAGCCTTGCAGGCGGTCAAAATGTTTTTCATTAATGATCTTAGGAAAATTTTCACTGAAATATTTCCCGTCCCGGCTCACTTGGGAGAACTCTTCTTGCAGCAGTTGCAAAAACTCTTGCTTAACTGTTTCTTCGCAAATAACGTAATCGGGAGCGATGCAGGTTTGCCCGGCATTAACCAGTTTGCCAAAAGCTGTTCTGCGGGCTGCCAATCTCAGGTCAGCATCTGCGCAGACAAGGGCCGGTGACTTGCCGCCCAGTTCGAGGGTGACAGGGGTCAGATTTTCTGAGGCCTGCCTCATTACCTCATGACCTACCGCAGGCGACCCGGTAAAAAATATATAATCAAAGTTAAGCTGCAAAAGATTCCGGTTTTCTTCACGGCCGCCCGTGACCAGCTCGACCCAGCCCGGCTCCAGGACAGAGAGGGTTTTAGCCAGGATTTCTGTTGTGGCGGGACTGTATGCGGACGGTTTCAGGACCGCTGTATTGCCGGCTGCAATTGCACCGACCAGCGGATTGAGAGAAAGCTGGAGGGGATAATTCCAGGGCGACATGATCAAAACCACACCGTAGGGTTCGGGGTATCTTTTCACCCGGCCTGGCATTTGTGTTAGAGCAATTTTCGAGCGCCGGGGCTTCATCCAGCCTTTAAGCTGCTTCAGCGCGTAGCTGATTTCATCCGCCACCAAGCCAATCTCCGTCATGTAGCCTTCAAAAGGGCTCTTGTTCAGGTCTTCCTTCAGGGCCTCTTCTATTTCGGGTGTCAGCTCTTTGATTCTTGCTTGCAGCAGAAGCAGCTGCTGACGTCTCGCTTCATAGGAACGGGTCTTGTCGCTGTCAAAAAACCGGCGGCAAATCTCGAATTTTTCGCGGATCATGTGGTCTTTGTCTTGTTGTTTTTCCATAATCATTCTCCTTTAGAAAGCACAAGAAAACAGCTCTAGTCACTTGCCTCTTCCTGAGAGTTATATCTTTTCTGTACAGCAGTAATAACTTCTTCTGTCAGAAGCTCAGGCGAAGCAGCTACTTCATTATGGAATATTCTTTGCTTCTTTCTTACAGAGAAAAAGGCCCCGACAGATACAGCAAGGGCGCTGATAACATTTACGATAAAATCTTCCATGGTGTCTCGCAATGCTTCCTGGCCGATCAGGAGTTGGCCTGACTCTGTCATATATTTTTGCATGTTCATGCCTAGCAGAGTGTCGGCTGAATATTCATAAATTTCCCAGATGACACCGACAGTAACAGCAAAGCAAAAGCCGAAAAGAACAACAAAGAAGGGAGACAGATGCAGGTCCAGGCGTTCCCAGGAATTGAGAACACTGATCAGCTTGACACCTAAAACTGCAAGCATGGCACCGCTGAAGGAATGCAGCAGGACATCCCAATATTTAAAAACGTGAAAATAATTCCGTACCTCACCCAGAAAAACCCCGGCAAAGAGAAAAATGAAATAGGCAATGGTCAGGCCATCCGGGATGATAATCTTGAATTTTTTTTCTATAAGGGCGGGCAGAGCCATAACGATCAGACCCCCAATGCATGATACCAACATCAGGAAATAGTCAGGCAAAGTGCGAGGGGTCGCGGGTGGAACGGCATCAGCAGGAGTTATTATGATGCGATAAATTGAATAGCCAATGGATAGGATGAGAGTTATCCACAGGATCCAGCCGGCAGCATTCTTAATTCGTGCGGAACTGAATTTCTTGTCCTTATTTCTTTTAGAATTATTAGAATCTGATTCAATCGTGAAGTTCAGCATTTGCTCTCCTCTTGGTCTGTCAAAGATTCAGGCAACGGAGATCCAGCTTAGTCTTTCACTGGGATAGTTCCCTCCGGTAATTCGGCCTTATTTCGCAGATATTTATTTACTTCAGTCATCATGTTATCAGAGATATCCTGCATAATCGCAGAAAATTTCTCAAGATCCTCTTCTGTATATTTTCTCTTCATGCGATTGGCCAGGATGGATACATAACGTTCACTGCTGCCGTAAATCTGCAGAAACTTGTCCGTGACGCTTAAGTGGACAAGACGCCCGTCTTCGCTGGACTTGGTTTTTTTCACATAGGCTTTCCTCTCAAGATTGGCTACTTTGTATGCAGCATTGGGTTGAGACACATTGATAAAATTCGCAAATTCCGTTAGAGTCGGCTGGCCCAGGGCATAGATGGCTTCGGCACAGAACGCCTCCAGCGCCGTCAGGGAATCAGCCTCACTGTCAGAGATTTTGCGGAAGATCCGGCGATAATAGTAGAGCTTAAGTTTTAAATATATGTCATGTAGATTGTCTTCCAGCATACTTTTCACCTCCTATGTTCAATAATACTTCAAAAGATTTATATAAATATTACTCTTCACTATCTATTAAAGCAAACATCAGCTCGGCTTCGCACACAATTTCATCGTTGACTTTTGCCACACCTGTGCCAAAGCCAAAATCGCCACGTTTCTTGGTGATCTTCGTTGACAGGTGGAGGGTATCGCCCGGCCGGACTACGCCGCGGAAGCGGACCTTGTCCACACCGGCGAAAAGCGGGAGTTTGTCCCGGTTTTCCTCTAATGAGAGCAGGGCCACACCGCCGACCTGGGCCAGAGCTTCAATCTGCAAAACCCCGGGAAAGACCGGTTCTTCCGGGAAATGTCCCTGGAAGAAAATCTCATTGCCGCTTAACTGCTTGATTCCCTCAGCACTTAGGCCAGGTTCCATTGCTGTGATACGGTCGACCAGCAGGAAAGGGTAGCGATGCGGTAGTATTTTTTGAATGTCCGTATATTCCAGTTGCATGTAAATCTCCTGACTTTAAAAAAGTTGAGCCCTATTCAGCTATGTAACGTTTCAAAACTATGCTGGCATTATGTCCGCCAAAACCCAATGAGTTCTTCAGGGCATAAGCGTAGCTGAAGTCTTCGCCGGCATTTGCAACATAATCCAGGTCACAGTCCGGATCGGGTTTTTCCAGGCCCATGGTTGGCGGTACCCACTGTTCTTTCAGGCCCAGCACGCAGAAGGCTGCTTCTACGACTCCGCTGGCCCCTAGTAAGTGACCGGTCATGGACTTGGTCGAAGAGACCTTCAGTTTATTGGCGTGGTTGCCAAATACTCTGCGGATTGCGTGTGTTTCGCTAGCGTCATTGAGTTCGGTAGAAGTTCCGTGCGCATTAATATAGCCGATGTCTTCAGGCTTAATACCCGCGTCCTCCACTGCCAGCTGCAGGCAGCGTGCTGCCTGTATGCCTTCGGGATCGGGAGCAGTCATATGGTAGGCATCTGATGTCGAGCCATAGCCGACGACTTCACCCAGGATCTTTGCACCTCGTTTTTTTGCATGTTCATAGTCTTCGAGAATAAGTGCCCCTGCTCCTTCGCCAATGACAAAGCCATCACGTTCAGCGTCGAAAGGAATTGAGGCCCGCTTGGGGTCGGTCGATTTAGAGAGCGCCCGCATAGCGGAAAAACCACCCACACCCATCGGAGTTATAGCCGCTTCAGCTCCTCCGGCTACGATTATGTCCAGATAGCCGTCGCGGATCTTGTGTAAAGCTTCACCCAGACCGTTGGTGGATGCGGCGCAGGCGGTAATAACAGCAGTGGACAGACCGTGCAGGCCCAGATTCTGGGCCACTGTGCCGGCAGTCATGTTTGCTATTGTTAAGGGAATAAAGAAAGGAGAAACTCGATTGTAGCCCTTTTCAATACCTGCCTGTTTCTCACGCTCAAAGGTATTAATACCGCCGATACCGGTCGAAAAAATCACGCCGGCGCGGTTGGAGTCGAACTCTCCCGCCTGCAGCCCGCTTTGCAGAAAAGCCTCGCGCGCGGCGATCAGACCGTATTGTGTTACTTCATCCATGCGCCGGGCAGATCTGCCTTCGATATACTCTGTTACTTTGAAATTTTTCAGTTCAGCAGCTAGGGCAATATCCAGCTCTTCTCTTTGTACACGGGTCAGTTCGGCAATTCCGATCTCTCCCCGCCTGATTGCCTGCCAACTGCTTTCAGTATCAAGTCCCAGAGGAGTCAGCATGCCGATTCCTGTGATAACAACACGTCTTTTGTTGCTCATATTAGTAAATAAAACCTCCGTCTTCCCTGCTTTAGAGATTCATGCCTCCATCGACTGAAATTGTCTGACCGGTAATATAGTTAGCTTCTTCACCGGCCAAAAAGGCCACTGCCGCAGCTACGTCTTCCGCCTTGCCCAATCGGCGCATGGGTATGGTCGCCAGATAATGCTCACGCACGTCTTCCGCAAGCACAGCTGTCATGTCCGTCTCAATAAAACCGGGTGCGACAGCGTTAACGGTCACATTGCGCGTGGCCAGCTCCTGGGCCAGCGATTTACCCATGGCGATAACAGCTGCCTTGCTGGCGGCATAGTTGATCTGGCCGGCATTGCCTTTAAGTCCGACAATACTACTAATACTTATGATGCGTCCCCAGCGCTTGCGCATCATAATTTTCGCCGCTTCCCGCATCAGGATAAACTGAGCCTTCTGGTTGACCTGAATGACCGCGTCGTAGTCCTCATCACTCATCCGCACCGTCAACTGATCGCGGGTCAGACCGGCATTATTCACCAAAATATCGAGTCGGCCGGACTCTTCGACAATCTCGCTGATCAAAGCTTTGGCAGCCTCTGAGTCAGAGAGATCCGCCTGAATTGTGCGTGACGGTTTGCCCTCCTGCGCCAGTTCCTCCGACAGGGCTTTTGCACTATCTTCAGATGTTGAGTAATGTATATAGAGAAAACGTTCCGGCGAGGCCAAAGCGCGAACAATGGCTCTTCCGATACCGCGTCCGCCTCCTGTCACCAGAACTACTTGTTTTTGTGACATCAAATCCTCCTGTTTTGCAAACTGCAATTTTTGCTGCTGCCTTCCGTGCTGCATTCAGTGCATCATTTCGTGCCTGGCACCAAATGATGCACTGGAAAACTAACGACGCGTCTTTGCTAAAGAGTGGGACAGGAATTTTTCGAATGATTCCATATCGCCTATGTGATTTAAATTCAAACTGCGGTCGCGCCGGCGCAGAAGCGGCGTCAGCACAGCTTTAGGTGCTATCTCGATAAAGTTCCTATAGCCGCGGTCTAAAAGATAAGTGAAGCAGTCATCCAGACGAGTCGGATTGGACATCTGCCGCGACATCAAATCCGCGTAGACTTCTCTTCGTTCTCCGTCCCGGCGGAGAGGCCGGGCAGCCTTGCCCAAAATATTAAGAGCCAGATCAATCTGTGCTTCCTCCGCTTCCTCTTGCAGCAGAGCAGCACGCAATTCAGGCACATCAGCTGTAAAAACCTTGCTATGGTAGGCTCCTTCAACTTCTAAAAAGACTGCCCGTTTGGCACCGGCTTCCAGTACATCCTGCATCAAAAGTTCCAATTCACTGATGCTGCCGGAAACAGCCATTTGAGTTTCAGAGTTTTTATTGGCCAGGGACAGGTCCGGATAATTCTGCAGCTGTTCCTGAAGCTCTGCTTCCTCCAGACCCAACACAGCCAGCATGCCGTCATCAAAACCGTCCTGTCGTCTTTGCTTCATGCGTCTTGCCATTAAGTTAGCGCGCTGACGAATAATATTGAGAACTGCTTCTTCTGAATAAACGCCTGCCAAAGCCAGGGCCGGGAATTCGCCGGCACTCAGACCCAGGGCAGCATCAGCCTCTATACCCGTTTTTTGCAAAACTTTCGTTATTGTCAGCGAGAAAACCGTCAACGCCAGTTGAACATAGCGGGTTTCGTTTAAACGATCAAAGGCAGGATCGAGCAGGTAGTCCAACTCCTCCTCGCTACAATAGCAATTAGAGTAATAGCTTTCTTCAGGGAAAGCGCGGGCAAAATCAAGTCCCATACCCGCCAACTGTGAGCCCTGCCCACCATAAAGAAAAACCCATTCATTCTGCTTGTTCATTCATCCATCCTTTCGTGCATAGAAAGGTGCCTGGCACCGAATTATGCATGGCACCGAATTATGCATCCACACCTTCGAAGAGATCCGCGAGCAGCAGATCTAGCGGTTTTATTTCCTTGATGCCGGCTGCCACCAGCCCCATCATGAAAGCACCCTTTTCGCTGTTACCTTCCTGGACAGCCTGACGCAGCGAACCGCCCAGCATCTCTTCCAATACTTCTTTTTCCGCTCCTTCACGTTCCAAAGACATATAGTCGCGGCAGAATTTGTTTTTCAAAACACGACAAGGCACGCCGCCAACACGTCCCATTACGGAAATCTGTGTATCGGTCGCCTTGATCACTGCCTCCTTATAGGCCGGATGTATTGGGCATTCTTCCGCCGAGAGAAAGAGTGTTCCCAGCTGAAAACCCTCTGCTCCAAGTGCGATCGCTGCTTTTATCTGCCTGGGAGAGCCGATGCCGCCTGCGGCGATCATCGGAATCGACAGATTTTCCGCCACTAAAGGCCACAGGACCATGGAAGTCTGCTCGCCTATGTGGCCGCCAGCCTCCTGACCTTCTGCAATCACCGCGTCAGCGCCCTGACGCTCCATACGCTGGGCCAGCAAAAGAGATGAAACTACCGGAATAACGATACTGCCCGCCTCTTTCCACATGGCAATGTATTTTCCCGGACTACCGGCACCGGTCGTCACCAGAGGGACACGCTCTTCCACCAGAACCCGGGCGATCGCGTCCGCCTCCGGATTCATCAGCATAAGATTGACACCGAAAGGACGGTCGGTCAGCTCGCGCGCGCGCCTGATCGAGGCACGTACCATGTCCGCTGTCATCGAGCCGGAAGCTATCTGACCCAGGGCACCCGCTTCACTTACCGCTGCTGCGAACTCTGCCGTAGCTACCCAGGCCATTCCGCCCTGTAAAAGCGGATATTTCAGATCAAATGTCTCATCCAACCACATGCATCTCATGTCCTTTCATCAGAAGTGCACCACAGGACATCCCGCCGCCAAAACCTGCCAGACAAATAGTCTTGCTGCCTGCAAGCTGTCCTGACCTGTATAGCTCTTCCATCAGGATGCCGATACTCGCAGATGAGGTATTTCCGACGCTGGCAATATTTGAAGGAAAGCTCTCCGCAGTCAGCTTCAGATCACGCATGATGGCATCGTTGATCCGCTGATTTGCCTGGTGCAGGAGGTAATAGTCCACCTCATCAGGTGCAAGGTCAGCCTTTTCCAGCACATCGCGAATGCAATCGGACATCCTGCTTACTGCAAAACGAAAAACTGCACGTCCGTCCATCCTGATCGGCTCATTAAGACCCACA
>LFSM01000038.1 GCA_001512745.1 Clostridiales bacterium DTU032 | reverse complement strand
TCTGAACACTGGTACGCAAACCATCGGGTACGCGGGATTGAGTTTTTGGTAAAATACCGAGAGCGCATATTTGAAACATACAGTGAAAACTTCTACCGCCAGGTACAGGCTGTCATAGCAGGCCATCACGGAGAATATGGTGACAGGCCTACAACTGTCGCGGCTGTAATTGTTCATTACATCGATAGCCTGGAAAGTCAGACAACCGAGTTGCTGCGGGAGCAGGAAGCATCACCGCAAAGTAAATTTATCAGCCCGGGTTTCGGCTATTTAGAGTCGATTTATCCCGATAAACAAAAGGCTGACTAGCAGGACATTTGTCACAAGCCTTCATTTTTTTCTGCTTTCAAGTATAATGGCTGGTGTTGCTTTTGCAGAGAGCTTTTCGCAGGAGGAAATCATGGAAAGAAAAGATGTTGCCATCATCGGTGCAGGTTTAGCCGGCATTTTTGCCGCTTATGAACTGAGTAAGGAGTGCCCTGACTTAGATATAGTAGTACTGGAACAGGGAAGAGCTATCGCTTCACGTTCCTGCCCCATTGTTGAAAAAAAGACAAAGCAGTGCATTGGCTGTGTTCCTTGCGCCATTATGCGCGGTTTTGGCGGAGCCGGAGCTTTTTCCGATGGAAAATTCAATTTTACGACTGAATTTGGCGGCTGGCTGACTGACTATCTCGACCATGATACAGTAATGGGTCTGATTGATGATGTGGATAAGGTAAATCAAAGCTTCGGGGCGACTGATGCCGTTTACACCACTTTTTCGGCAGAAGCAGAGCAAATCAGGCGCAAAGCACTGGCACACGATATCCATCTGCTGGACGCGCGCTGCAAGCATCTCGGCACTGAAAAGACCAAAGATATGCTGATAGCCCATTACAATTGGCTCAATGAGCATGTCGACCTGCGCTGCAACACCAAAGTTGAGAATATACGTCCCGAGCATGCCGGAAAAGCTGTCAAAGCAAATGACGAACTGGTGGCTGAACAGTATGTTATGGAAACTGACAAAGGTGATATCGCCTGCAAATATCTGATTGCCGCCCCCGGCCGCGCCGGTGCCGAGTGGTTCAGCGATATCTGCCGTTCACTTGGCTTGCCTCTGATCAACAATCAGGTTGATCTGGGTGTCCGGGTAGAATTGCCGGCCCTGGTTTTTAAAGATATCACCGATGTTCTATATGAGGCAAAACTTAAATACCAGACACGCCAATACAGTGACGTCTGTCTC
>LFSM01000018.1 GCA_001512745.1 Clostridiales bacterium DTU032 | reverse complement strand
CAACAACCGGTGCCGGAGATCAGGGCATAATGTTCGGCTATGCCAATAGCGATACCGAGGAGCTGATGCCTCTGCCGATCACCCTGGCCCACCGACTGAGCAAGCAGCTGGCGGATGTCCGTAAAGCCGGTATTACCAATAGCCTCCTGCCTGATGGAAAGACTCAGGTGACCGTGCGCTATGAGGGAGATAAGCCGGTCCATATCGACGCTATTGTCGTTTCGACACAGCATTATGAACACTACGAACTGGAGGAAGTTCGCGAAGAAGTGAAGAAAAATGTAATCGTTCCTGTACTTGACGACTCTTTGTTCACCGACAAAACACGGGTCCTGATTAATCCGACAGGACGCTTTGTGGTCGGAGGACCGCAGGGTGATACAGGTCTCACCGGCCGTAAGATTATCTGTGACACCTACGGCGGTTTCGGTCACCATGGGGGAGGCGCCTTTTCCGGCAAGGATCCGACGAAAGTAGATCGCACGGCTTCATATGCAGCCCGTTATATCGCCAAGAA